>CAZNZF010000004.1:0-69086 GCA_964577465.1 uncultured bacterium
ATCGTGGGCGCTGCGGTAGAAAGGGCTAGAAGCGTTAATGACTTATGGGATGCATGTAGCACGATAGTCAAACATATCGTCGAAATTGAACTGCCGGAAAGGGATATTTACATTTCAAAAAGCGAAATGGGCATCATGGATACGACATCTGATGAATATATGGAGTGGGGTGTCAATATGGTGATAATAGACGAATACTTATTTTATCCGCGTGAAATTACAATTGAAGAAGGAACAAAATTGTGGTTTGTAAATGATGGATTTTTACAACATACCGCTACATTTGATTTCTTCTCTTCTCCCCTACTAAATCCTAAACCTAAAGATGCTCCTAGTATAGAGACGACGTATGATTGGGAAACCGGGTCTCACTCATCTCCTCCATATAATCCTGCAGACTATCATGGTAGGATATGGTCCTATGTATTTAATGAAGCTGGGGATTTCTTTTATTATTCGGCTGTTGACCCACCTGTTATGACCGGTGTAGTTCACGTAAAATAATCGTTCTATCTCCATGTAAAATTTCGGCGATTTGCCGGTCAGTCGTCCGGTGAACCAATCGGCGACCCTCAACGAGGTCGGGGCGATCAACGTGTGCAGCGGAGTGTACCATCCACTGGTCTCTTACTCTACCTGGACTTTCTTTCCTTGATAGCGGTGCATGGGTAACTTAGGCTACTACATCCGCGAAGGGTTCTCCGGCCTGCGGCGGGGCGGCTCCGGAAGCGCCGGGGCGGTGCTCACTGTAGTCCTCTCCATCCTGGTCCTCGGCGTAGTGCTCCTCGTCGTGCGCAACCTCCAGGTACTGGTGGAGGAGGCCCGCGCCGAAGTCGAGGTAGAGGCGTACGTCGCCGGTGAACCCACCGCGACGGAGCTCTCCTACATCGAGACCACCATCACCGGGCTCCCCGGCGTCGAGGCGGTGCGCTACGTGTCCAAAGCCGAGGCCCTCGAGGAGCTGCGCGTCATGCTCGGCGAGGACCAGTACCTCCTGTCCGAAATCGAGGAGAATCCCCTCCCGGCCTCGTTCCGCCTCACTATGGCCCCGGATTACCGCACCGACGAGCGTCTGGCCCAGACCGCCTTGCAGCTCGAGCTCGTCCCGGGCGTGACCCGCGTCTCTTACGGGCGGGAATGGGTGGAATCTCTTTCGGAAATCGTGCGCATAGCGGGGCTCGGCGGGCTGGTCATCGGCGGGGTGCTGGCGCTGGCCTCGGTGCTGGTGGTGGGCAACGCCGTGGCGCTCTCCGTTTATATGCGGCGGGAGGAGATAACGATTCTCAAGATCGTCGGCGCCACGCACGGCTTCATCCGGCGACCCTTCGTCGTCGAGGGCTTTCTGGTGGGAATACTGGGGGGGGCAATCGGGGTGCTGCTCGTGTACGTCCTCTACGCCACGGTGGGCCGACTCGTCGGAGCCAGCACGTTCCTGCCCTGGGAGTGGTGGCTGGGGCTGGTGGGTCTGGGCGCGCTCGTCGGCGTCATCGGGAGCTTCTTCGCCGCCGCCGGCCACGTCCACCGCGCGAAGTAGGGGCCGTTCAAATAGAAAAAACGCCCTCAGTGGGCGTTTTTTTATGTAACCTGGTCCGGCGTCAAAACAGGGACTTTATCCGACCCCAGGACGCCTCTTCCACCCCGCCCTCGTCCTGGATGGTGATGTAATAAGGACCTTGGTTGTCTAATTCTTCAATGGGATCTCCGTCGTAAGTGTGACCTAAGACAAAATAAAAAGAGAATGAACCGAGCCTTTCGTCGTTTAAAACGTCAAATTCAGCGTGGGCATTGGAATACATCCCATCTTCTACATAACTATCGGTTAAGAACCCCTTCCAACGGTAACCATCCGGTGCGGGATGTGTGGCCTCGAGCCAGTCGGTGCATTCCTGATTAGGTATGAGCTGGCCTTCACCCTTGCCCCACGACTCGTCCCACCAGTAATTGGCATCTTCGGCTAACCACGCGTCGGGAAATAAAATACCAAAGACACCGTATAACATCTCTTCTGCGTAAACTTCAATGGTGACTGAGACGTGAAAATTGCTGTCGGGCGGCGCATCTTCGGGCATAGATACGTCCAAAATTTCTGCGTAGCACGTGAGTAGCACGAGACTCCCGATAACAAGTACGAGCACCTCCCGTTTTTTCATGGCTGCACCCCTCCCGTTCGACCTATGCACATCCTAAATTAACTGTATCAAAGCGTTTTTTCACCGTCAACCTTATTAATAACTTCATCTCCTCGAACGAACACGACGGCGCTGGCAGGCGCGGTCGAGGAACGTTTCCGCCGCCGGCCACGTCCACCGCGCGAAGTAATACTCGAATACGCTGGAACGGCGGGGAGGTAGCTCCCCGCTTTATTATTCGTGGGCGAGGGGCTTAAGCCCCTTGTCATCCGCTCAACGCCTTCAGTTTTCCCCAGGAGAGGCGGACGGTCCCGGCGTCGCCCGTCAGTTTGACCCAGACCTCGCGCCGGTCCAGCTCCTTCCACACCGAGCCCGACGGTCCCTCGCAGGCACCGACGACGAAGACCAGCCGTACGTCGCCTCCCCGACCGTTCGGCGTGATGAAGAGTTCGGCGTGGTACGCGCCGCGACCGACGAGGGCCCGGTCGGTGACGAAGCCCGACCAGCGAAAACCCTCCGGCGCGGGGTCGTTGAACTCCAGCCAGGCGGACGAGCTCCGGCCGGGCTCGAGCCGCCCCGCGGCGTACCCGCCGTACCCTTCGGCTTCGACCGACCAATCGTCCGGTGTCAGGACGCCGAGAAAGCCGCAGGCCGTTTGGTCGGAGTCGGCCATCACGTGGAGCGTAACGGGGAAGCGCTCGCCGGGCGCAATCCGCGGCGGCGCCTCCACGGAGGTGAAGTCCAAGCAGCCCGTCGCCAGAATCCCGGCCAGCAGCGCGCAAACCGAGCGTAGCGAGCTACGCCCCTGGCGAAATGCCTTCATGGAAACCTCCCCCGGATTGCGGCTCGAAGACGGCCGTACACCACCGAAACGCGTTTCCGGCGGAAATGGTTCCCCCCGAATGCCGCCCTTGACAGGCCCCCGGAGGCCCCGTAAACTTGGCGCCGACATGCGAAGGAACACGACGACAGCCGAAGGCTCCCGGAGAAAGGGGGGCGGCGCGACGCCGCGCACGGTCGTCGAGGTGCGCTGAACCCCGACGGTCCGGCGATGGGCGCCGGTCACCCAGCCATTTTTTCCGGGAGATGACACCATGACGGATAAGACCATCCCCTCCAAGTACGACCCGACGGAAATCGAGGCCCGCTGGTATCCCCATTGGGAGCGGGCGGGTCATTTCCGCCTTAACGAGAATGCTCCGGGGCCGGTGTTCACCGTGGTCATCCCGCCGCCCAACATCACCGGCTCCCTGCACATGGGCCACGCCCTGAACAACACCATCCAGGACATCACCATCCGCTTCAAAAGGATGCAGGGGTACAAGGTCCTGTGGCAGCCGGGCACCGACCACGCCGGAATAGCCACCCAGAACAAGGTGGAGCAGGCGCTGGCCGCCGAGGGCCTCACCCGGCACGACCTGGGGCGGGAGAAGTTCGTCGAGCGCTGCTGGGCCTGGCGCGATCAGTACGGCCGCGAAATCGTCGAGCAGCTCAGGCTCCTGGGGTGCTCCTGCGACTGGGAGCGGGAGCGCTTCACCATGGACGAGGGGCTGTCGCGGGCCGTGCGCACCGCCTTCAAGGCGTACTACGACGCGGGGATGATCTACCGCGGCGCGCGCATGGTCAACTGGTGCACCCGCTGCCACACCTCGATTTCCGACCTCGAGGTGGAGTACGAGGACCAGAGCTCCCACCTGTGGTACGTCCGCTATTCCCTGGCCGACGGCTCGGGGAGCCTCGTCGTGGCCACCACGCGGCCGGAGACGATGCTGGGCGATACGGCGGTGGCGGTCCATCCCGAGGACGAGCGGTACGAATCCTTCATCGGCCAAGAGGTGGACCTGCCGCTCACCGGGCGGAAAATCCCGGTCATCGCCGACGACCGCGTGGACCCCGCCTTCGGCACCGGGGCGGTGAAGGTGACCCCGGCCCACGACCCCAACGACTACGAGATGGCCGGGCGTCACGGCCTGGAAAGCCGGGTGGTCATCGACTTCGAGGGGCGGATGACCGCCGAGGCCGGGGCCGGTTACGCGGGGCTCGGCGTGGAGGAGTGCCGGAAGAGGGTCGTGGCCGACCTCGAAGGATTGGGCCTGTTGGAGAAGACCGAGGACTACGCCCATTCCGTGGGCACCTGCTACCGGTGCCACGAGACCATCGAGCCGCTGGTGAGCGAGCAGTGGTGGATGGACATGAGCCCCCTGAAGGGACCCGCCATCCGCGTCGTGGAGACGGGGGAGGTGCGGTTCATCCCCGAGCGCTGGACCAGGGTCTACCTCGACTGGATGGAGAACCTGCGGGACTGGAACATCGGCCGCCAGCTCTGGTGGGGCCACCGGATGCCGCTGTGGTACTGCGACGCCTGCGGCGGAATCGTGGTGGAAATCGAGACCCCCGAGCGGTGCCCGGAATGCGGCGGGCCGCTGCGCCAGGAGGAGGACGTCCTGGACACTTGGTTCTCCTCGGCGCTCTGGCCGCTTTCCACGCTGGGATGGCCCGACGACGAAGAAGAGTTGAAACGGCTGTACCCCACCGCCGTCCTCTCCACCGCGCCGGACATCATCTACCTCTGGGTGGCGCGGATGATAATGAGCGGGATGCACTTCCGCGGCGAAAAGCCCTTCAGCCACGTGTACCTCCACGCCACCATCCTGGCCCAGGACGGCCGGCGGATGAGCAAATCCCTGGGAACCGGCGTGGACCCGCGCGAGGTCATCACCGACTTCGGCACCGACGCCCTGCGCTTCACCCTGGTCATTCTCACCGGCCAGGGGCAGTCGGTGCGGCTGTGGGAGGACCGCTTCACCGTGGGGCGCAATTTCGCCAACAAGGTGTGGAACGCCGCCCGCTTCCTCCAGCTCAACCTGGCCGGGAGTCATCTGGCCGACGAGGCCCCGCTCAGCGCCGCAGAGCTGCCCGACGACCGCGAGCTCAACCTGGAGGACCGCTGGGTCATCTCCAAGCTCGGCCGGCTGGCCGGGGAGGTGACCGACGCGCTGGAGGCGTACCGTTTCAACGAGGCGGCGCACCTCGCGTACGAGGCGTTCTGGCACGACTACTGCGACTGGTATCTGGAGCTCATCAAGCCGCGCCTGTACGGCGACGACTATAAGGCCAAGGGTGTGGCGCTCGCGGTGGCGCTCCACGGGATGCGCCTGCTGTTGAAGCTCCTGCACCCGTTCATGCCCTTCATCACCGAGGAGCTCTTCCACCGCCTGTTCCCCAACGCGCCCGCGGACCTCATGGTCTCGCCCTGGGAGGACCACGAGGACTGGCCGGGGTACGCGGGGGACGAGGAGCACGTGGAGCGGCTGCAGAAGCTCATCGACGCCGTGCGCAACATCCGGGGCGAGATGGGCGTCCCGCCCGGGGCCAAGGTCCGGCTCCTGGTGAAGACCACCGACGGCGACCTGGCCGCCCTCGCCCTGGCCCAGGCCGGATTCTTCGCCAACCTGGCCGGCGTGGAGGGAATCCAGACCGGCCCGGAGGTGGTCAAGCCCAAGGGGGCCGCCGTGGGCGTGGCGGGCGACGTGGAGCTCTACGTGCCGCTGGCCGGGGTGGTGGATTTCTCCGCCGAGCTGGAGCGCGTGAAGAAGGAGCTGGGGAAGGTCCGCGAGCGGCTGTCCAAGGTCGATAAAAAGCTGGCCGACTCCCAGTTTCGGGAAAAGGCCCCCGCCGAGGTCGTCCGGGGCGAGGAGGAGAAGCGGGACCGGCTGGTGGCCGAGCTCGAGGCCCTCCAGCGGCACCTGGCCCATGTGGAAGAGATGCTCTAAGAGTAATTGGACCGGTGGGCGGGTTTTATACCCGCCTTTTTTATGTTGACAGCCCGTCGGTAGGGTAGTATTTTAATAATTTGCGTCTAACTCATTGTCACAATGATACTTATAGTCGTCACCCATGCAAAGGGAGGAGAGATGCGCCGGTTATGTATGTTCCTGGGCCTGCTGGCGGTATCGGCCGTGCTCATAACGGGATGTGTCCCACCTTACGATCCTGCGGCCCTGGCGGAGGCCAAACAGCTCAAGGAGGTTTCGCTGGCTTTGTTGGAGAAGGCCGTGGAACCTTTCACGGCCCATGAGCCCGCAGTTACGGCGCTGCGGGCCCGCCTCGATACTGCCCTGGAAAACAACACTGCGAAGAAAGGCAACGTGGAGCTAACAGATGCGTGGAGGGAACTTCTGGATAGAGAATCAGGCAACCTCGGCGCTATCCTTGTATTTTGGGAGACTGACGGCACGTTAGGCGCCCATTACATAAAAAGCGCCAGTTTGCTTGTAGAAAAATCTTTCGACGAAATCATACGCCAAGAAGAAGCGCGTAAGTAAGGAGGCAACCTATGAGCGTCAAGAACGTGCTCGATGAGCTTCTTGAGAGTGTTCCAGAATTGGCTCAAAAACACCTGGGTGGCTTTATCGAGGATGCACTTTCAGCTTCTAGGGAGTTCCTTCAAGAGATTGAGGGAATGCTGGATGGATGGCTGAATCAGTTTAAACGGGGTGAAATCAACCAAGTGGAGCTTGAGCGGTTGATGAAAGGCCTTGACTCCTACGTGAAGATACACGCACTCACCGAAGTCGGAATATCCCGAATCAAGGTGCAGCGGTTTTTTGAAGATGTGCTGGAGCTTCTTATCAAGCTCACCATCGCCGCAATCGTATGATGGGGTAGAGCTTCGGTGTCCGGGATTTTTGCCGTTGGCGGGTTTGGTACCCGCCATTTTGTTGACCCCGGGGAAACGGAGCCGTAGAATCGCGCTTGATGAGCGACGCCTGCAACTTCTTCGTCAATCCGAGGAACCCGGCGGGGGTGGCGGGGTACCCCGTCGCGTCGGCCTGCGTCGGAGAGGACGCCCTCGCCTTCCACGAAAAAATCCGCGGTTACGCGCCCACGCCGCTCCTCGAATTGCCGGGGCTGGCGGCGGAGCTCGGCCTGGGCGCCATCCACGTCAAGGACGAGGCGCACCGCTTCGGGACCAAGGCCTTCAAGGCCCTGGGCGCGTCCTACGCCGTTCACCGGTTTCTGGAAGAAAATCCAGGCGGCCATGTTTTTTGCACCGCTTCGGACGGGAACCACGGGATGGCGCTCGGGTGGTCGGCGCGGCTGTTCAATCGGAGGGCCGAGGTCTTCATGCCGGCCGGGACCGTCCCGGCCCGCATCCGGCGCATCGAGGCCATCGGCGCCCGGGTGACGGTCGTGGACGGAGACTACGACGCCGCGGTGCGCGTCGCGGCTGAAGAAGCGGAGGAGCACGGCTGGGTCCTCGTCCAGGACACCGCCTGGGAGGGGTATACCGACATCCCTACCCGCATAATGGCCGGATACGTCACGATGTTGCGCGAGATGGAGGACGAGCTGTTCCCGCCGGATGAGCCCGGGGTGGACGTAGTTTTCCTCCAGGCCGGGGTGGGGAGTTGGGCCGCGGCGGCGGTCGCCTACCTCGCCGACCGTTACGGTGAGAGGATGCCCAAGGTGGTCTGCGTGGAGTCGGTGGGGGCGGACTGCTGCCTGGCCTCGGCGCGGGCCGGACGGCGGGTGAGCCTTCCCGCTGCGGAAACCATCATGGCCGGGCTGAACTGCGGCACGCCGTCGCTTTTAGCCTGGCCGATTCTGGCCGCCGGCGCGGACCTCTTCCTCGCCGTGCCCGACGGGTACGCCCGCGAGGCGATGCGGGCCTATTTCAATCCAAAAAAAGGCGACCCGCGCGTCGTCTCCGGCGAATCTGGGGCGGCGGGGCTGGCCGCTCTTTTTGCCCTCCTGCGCGCCCCGGAATTAAATGAGCCCAGGGGATTCCTGGGCCTGGGCGCGGATTCGCGGATTCTTCTCGTCAACACCGAGGGCGACACCGACCCGGAAAATTTTAGCGAAATCGTCGGCGCCCGGCCTACCACTCCTCCGAGTCCGGCTCCTCGGCCAAGTCGCTGAAGAGGTCGTCGGGGGTCATTCCGGCCAGAATCATCTCCTTCAGGTCCGTGTAGCTGAAAATCGTCACGCCGTCCGCGCCCGCCGCCCGGACGGCGTCTATGTGCGACCGCACCACGGCCGGGTCCAGCGGCTTCGACCCGTCGTCGTAGTTCCGCAGGGCGATGCCGGTGTAGATGCGGCCGGCCCCCTCGTGCGCCACGGCGTCCGCCGTCTGCCGCCCGATTTTCGCCGCGTTGAGCGAGTACGACATGGGGAGCGCCAGGTCGATGAGCCCTTCTTCCAGCCAGCGGCCCCAGTCCTGGCACACCCCGTCGTAGGCGTCCCCGCCGCGGTCGGCGAACACCGCCGCCGAGACGACGATGTCCGGGTTGATTTCCCGCGCCTCGCGCTGCACCCGGTCCACGAAGTCGGTGACGTTGTCCCGCCGCCACGCCCTCCACTCCTCGTCCTTCGGGTCCGCCTCCCGCCCCGTCCGCACCCAGTACTCGCTCACGGCGACCGGCGCGAAGCCCATGTCCGGGCCCTCGTAGCGCACGTAGTCCAGGTGCAGCCCGTCCACCTCGTAGTTGGACACGATGTCCAGGAGCACCGAGGCGGTGTAGTCGCGCACCTCGGGGATGCCCGGGTCGAGCCAGGCCCGGTGACCGACGTTCATCCGGTTCCCCCGCCGGTCGCAGGAGACCCACTCGGGGTGGCGGTTGACCACGTGGTTCTCGTCCTTGGGCGCGAAGCCGCCGGTGACCTCGAAGCAGGTGACCCAGGCGTGGACCGACAGGCCCCAGGCGTGCCCCTCCTCCACGGCCAGCGCCAGCGGGTCGAAGTCCTCGGGCCGGCCCTTCATGTAGATGGAGCGCGGCTCGGGATTGGCGTAATACGAGGTGTAGCGGTGGGGGATGTACAGGGCGTCGCCGCGGTAGCGCACCTGGACGAAGACGGCGTTGAAGCGGAACTCGGCGGCCTGGATGATTGCGCTGCGGACGTCGGCGGGACTGGTGAGCTCCCAGGCGGGAATCCACAGGCCCCGGCCTTCGACGGCGGGCTCATCCCCGAACGCCGCCGAGGTCGACAGGGCGCTCGCCAATAAAAACGCGGCTGCCCGCTTCACGCCGATGGTCGCAATCCTTGTGAATGGACGGACGGGTCCCTGCGCGCCGGGGCCGCCGGAGGGTCAGTACCCCAGGTAGTGGAAGTACTCGGTCAGCGATTCGCAGTTGTGGCGGAGCGAGGCGATGAAGTACGCCCCCCGCTCGAACTGCCCGTCCAGGAAGACGGCGATGGTGATCGACACATTGTCGAAGATGTCGTAGATCAGACTTTTCAGCGCCTCGCTGACGCCCCCGGGGGAGTCGAGTATCCCGCGGTCGGTCAGGTCCGCGATCCAGAACGACAGGTCGCCGTTGAGGCGCTCCAGCAGGTCCTTCGTCTGGGGGAAGAGGGCCAGAAACTCCTCGTCGGTCTTCTCGGTCACGATGCCGTAGGCGCGGGTGAGGTCGAAGAGCTCGTTGGCATAGACCCAGAGCGCGCTCTCGTTGGGCGGCAGCTCGTACTCCCCCGCCTCGGCGGCCGCCGCGGACAGCGCCGCGACGAGGAGAGCGGTTGTCAGCAGTCGTATGTTCATGATAGTTTTTTGCTTTAAGTTAGGAAGAGCCAGTAGTTCAGGGTGACCATGCCGATGCCTAAGAGGGCCCCGGCCACTATCTCTCTCCAGGTGTGCACGCCGCGGCGGATGCGGGCGTCGGAGATGATGAGCGCCAGGAGGAACACGAGCACCGACACCAGCGGGTTCTCGGTCACCAGGGTGACGATGGCGAAGACGGCGAAGCTGACCGCGGAGTGGCCCGAGGGCATCCCCCCGTGGAGCGGCGTCCCGCGCCCGAGGAGCACCTTGCCCAGGATGACCAGCACTATCACCAGGGTGAAGCTGATGAGGGTGACGTACTCGGGGCTGCCCTTCACGGCGCGGATGGCGGAGAAGATGTGGGGCTTCAGGTCCTTGAACAGAACCAGATAGCCGACGATGACCGCCGTGATGGCCGCGATGAAGACCGCCCCCGCCGAGATGTCCTTCACCAGTTTGGCCAGGGGGTGGTAGGTGGTGGTCATCAGGTCCAGCGCCTTCTCCAGCGCCGTGTTGATGAGCTCCGTCACCAGGACGAAGGCCACCGCCAGGATGACCAGGACGAGGTCGCTGCGGTCGATGTTTAAAAACAGCGACCCGGCGATGACCAGGACGCCGACGAGGAAGTGGATGCGGATGTTGCGCTCGGTCTTGAGGGTGTAGATTATCCCCTCGAGGGCGTTGTTGAGGGACTGGGACATCCGGGGCTTCGTCCCGATGGTGCTCCGGCGCCGTTTCTGTTTTTCCTCGGGCATCAATCGCTACGCTTCGTTTACGGTTGCGCCGTCGCAGGTATGCCGGGGCATTACCCGGTTTGCCGGGGGCATAGCTCGCTTCGCTTCGTTTCCGTCGACGATCCTCAAGTCTTCTTCGTGTAGGCGGAAAGCCACTCGTGGTCGGCCGTCAACACCGCCTTGGCCATCATTTCGTCCCGTCCCCGCTCCTCGGCGTCCGTGTATCCCAACAGGTGCAGCACCCCGTGGGCGACGAGGATGGCCAGCTCGCGCCCCAGGCTGTGTCCCTCGGCTCCGGCCTGGCGCACGGCCGCCTCCACGTTCACGAAGACGTCCCCCAGCAGCTCCGGCTCCTCCCCCGGCATCTCCTCCCCGCCGTCGGGCCCGAGGTCGAAGGCCAGCACGTCGGTGGCCCGGTGCGTCCCGGTATAGGTCTCGTTGAGCCGGGACATCTGGACGTCGTCGAAGAGCACGACGGCGATGCTTCGCTCCGGCGCCTCCTCGAGGGTGAGCGTGAGCACCGCCGCCCGCCGGGGCAGCTCGGGATCTACCCAGACCACCTTCTGGTGGTCGTGTATCAGGACTTCGTAGTTCCGGCTCAACCGTGCTCCTACCGACCGGGTCGATATTCGGCCAAAGTCACCCCGCCGCCGGGAAGACCGCTCAGACTTCCTCTTCCCCCGCGTCCCCGGGCTTGTCCGCGTCCTTCGTCCCTTCGGGCTCGTCCACCGCGGAATCATCCGGGTACTCCACCCGGGAGTGGAGGATGCCGGTGAGGGTGCTGGCGAAGGAATCGCTTATGGTCGAGAGGTCGGCCAGGGTCAGGTCGCACTCGGCCAGCTGGCCGTCCATGAACCGCGAGTTCACGACGTTGCGCACCAACAGTCGGATGGCGGATACGCTCGTGTTCGTGAGCGTGCGACCGGCGCTCTCCACGGCGTCGGCCAGCATGACGATGGCCGTTTCCTTGGACTGGGCCAGGGGGCCCGGATAGCGGAAGTCGTCCTTGTCGAGGCTCTTGTGCTCGTCCAGGCGCAGCGCCTGCTGGTAGAAGAAGCTGATGAGGCTGGTCCCGTGATGCTCGGCGATGAAGTCCACGATGCCCCGGGGGAGCCGGTGTCGTCTTGCCAGTTCGACACCCTCCTTGACGTGGCTCTTTATGACCAGGGTGCTCATCGAGGGCGAGAGGTTCTCGTGCTTGGACGCCTGCTCGGGGCTGTTCTCGGAGAAGTACTCCGGTTTGGTCAGCTTGCCGATATCGTGGTAATAGGCCCCCACGCGGGCCAATAGGGCGTTGGCCCCGACGGCCCCCGCCGCCGCCTCGGCCAGTATGCCCACGTTCAGACTGTGGTAGAAGGTGCCCGGCGCTTCCTGTTTCAGCCGCACCAGGATGGGCTGGTTCAGGTCGGAGAGCTCGAGGAGCTTGACCGACGTGGTGACGTGGAAGAGGTTCTCGAAGAGGGGCAGGACGAGGCTGGCTAGGAAAACACCGATTATGGCCCCCACGGTACCCAGGACGGCGTTGGAGAGGGTGGCGGTCCAGGTGTCGGAGACGGCGAGGCTGATGGCGGCGATTATCAACAGCTTGGCCCCGGCCACCTTGAGGGAGATCCAGTAGAGCGAGCTCCGGTGCCGCAGCGTGCTGGCCGATAGGACCGCCGCCAGCCCGCCGGTCAGGAAGACGAAGAGGTAGCGGACCTCGAAGCCGGTCAGGAGCCCCAAAAGCACGCTCGTGACCAGCACGCCGACGACGGCGATGGAGACGTCCAGGAGTGTGGCCAGGAGAACGCCGGCCAGGGCGGCGGGCAGGAGATACCCGATCTGGGGCACCCGCTGGAAGAAGGCCGTGACCAGCGCCTGGGACAGGCCGACGGTCAGGATTAGAACCAGGCCGATGAGGATCCAGGACCGCGTGTCCGTATAGGTTTCCCGACGGTACTTGTAGAGGAACAGGCCGAAGATGAAGAGGAACACGGCTATTATAGCCGCCCGCCCCAGCGTGACGTAAACGATGCCCTTGCTGGTGCGGAAGGCCTCCAGGGCCTCCAGCTTGCGGTACACCTCCGGGGTGACGACCTCGTGGTCCGTGGCGATGCGTTCGTTCTCGCTCACCCAGAAGGCGACGCGGTCCACCGATGCCTCGGCGGCATCCAGCCGTTCCCGGGTCGCCTGTTCGTCGAGGTAGATGGTCGGGCGGCAGAAGCCCAGAGCGAGCGTCACGAGCTCCTCGGTAAGCTCGGGCGAGGACAACCGGGTCTCGAAGAGGTCGGTTATCTTCCCCCGGACCGTTTCGAGATCGGCGATCTGCGAGTAGTTCAACCCGTAGTAGAGCTCGTCGCCGGGGTAGCGCAGGAGGATGCCGTTGGCGATGTCCGCCTCGGAGAGTCGTTTCCGGTCCTCGAGCACCCCGCCCTTGAACGTGTCCTGCAGGCTGTAGGGGAGGTTGGCGAGCTCGTCGAAGAGCTCGTCGTTGCGGTCCAGTCTTCGCAGGAGCTCGGTGGAGATGGAGAGGCGGTAGCGTCCCTCCAGGCTGTTCGCCAGCTCTTTATAGCCCTGCGCCTCCGCGCCCCCCGGCTCCTCGAAGGCCTGCTTGAGGTCGTCCACGAGGTTGGCGAACTCGCGCCAGCTCGCCTGGAGCTCGTCCTCGGAGTAAACGTAAGCCGAGCGCACAGAGGCGCGCTTACTCGCGAGTTCCTTCTCGAGCTCATCCGGGGTTTTCAGGACGGGGTATTTGATCGGGCTGATGACGTCCTCGGACGCCACGTCGCCCACCTGGAGGTCGAAGGAGTAGAGGGTCTTCGAGGGGAAGGTTATCACGGCGAGGACCGTGATTATCCCGGCGCCGATGAACAGGCGTTTTAAAACGTCGGGCCCGGAGATGCGGAGGGGCTGGATTTTATTGTCCCGGCTCATTCCGTAGGCTCTTTCTCGAAGTGCTCGTAGGCCTCGACGATGCGGGCCACCAGGCCGTGCCGGACGATGTCGGCCTTGGTCAGGTACACGAAGGCGATGCCCTCTATCCCGGCGAGGATTCTCTGGGCCAGCACCAACCCGCTCGCCGCCGGGTCGGGGAGGTCGATCTGGGTGATGTCCCCCACCACCGCCGCCCGGCTGTTCTGCCCCAGGCGGGTGAGGAACATCTTCATCTGATTCTGCGTGCAGTTCTGCGCCTCGTCGAGGATGACGTAGGCGTTGTCCAGGGTGCGGCCGCGCATGTAGGCCAGCGGGACGATTTCGATAATCCCGTGCTCGATGAGGTTGCGGATGCGCTCGCCCTTGAGCATGGCGTAGAGGGCGTCGTACAGGGGCCGCAGGTAGGGCGCGATTTTCTCCTCGGGCGCCCCGGGCAGGTAACCCAGACTCTCCCCGGCCTCCACCGCCGGTCGGGCCAGCACCAGGCGGCTGACCGAGCCGCGGTGGAGATAGGAGAGCCCCGTCGCCACGGAGAGGTAGGTCTTCCCCGTGCCCGCCGGGCCGATGGCCAGGGTGATGTCGTGGGCGAAGAGCGCCTCGATTAAGTACTTCTGACCGGCGGTGCGCGGCTTGACGACCCTCCGGGCGCCCACCGGGATGTCGGTGCCCACGACCTCGTCGAAGCCCTGCCGCCGCTGGACGGGTTCATCGAGGTTGGCCACCGCCGACCGGATTTCGGCTTGGGTCACGGTGTGGCCCCGGGCCGCCGCCAGCGCGAGGTGGGTCAAAAGGTCGCCGGTAGCCGCCACCGCCCCATCCTCACCGCTCAGGGTGGCCCGGTCGTCCCGCAGGACCAGGCGCACGCCGGTGAGCTCCTCCAGCAGGCGCAGGTTGGCGTCGGCCGGGCCGCAGAGCTCGGCGTAGCGCCCGTTGAGGTCCAAATTCAGGGTCGTCGTCTGCACGGTCGTTTTCTCGGGTTGGTTTCGCGCCGGGGCGGACCCCGGCACTCGATGGTTCCACACCCCAGGAATGAGCCGGGGCCGATGCTGCGCGTGAATTATACCCCAGGGCCGAGGGATAGGCAACCGACGGGGGTCGGGGTCAACGGGGGGCGGGGTCGGGGAGGCTTTCGTTGCGGCGGAGCGCGCGCCTTTTCAGGTACGCCTCGACCGCCTTGTACCCCAGGAAGTAGAACACCAGGGCCAGCCCGACGGCCAGGACTGTGTTGCCGGCCAGGTAGGTCCAGACGACGTCGCCGGCGGCCGTCCAGATCCGCCCCTCGTCCAGCATCTGCGCCAGACCGCCCACCTCCACCCCGGTGAGCCAGGAGCCCAGGGTGAAGGACAGGCCCCAGAAGAAGGGGGAGGTGATGGGGTTCATGATGGCCGAGCCGACGACGGCGGACACCTTGGAGAAGCGGAAGAGGAAGGCCAGGCCGAGGGCCAACAGCGCCCCCAGGCCGAAGGTGGGGAAGATGCCGATGAACACGCCCACGGCCAGCCCGATGGCCGCCCGGTGGGGCGAGGCGTCGGAGCGCAGGAAGCGCAGGTACTGGAGCCGGAGCCAGCGCCTCGTCCGCTGCCAGATGGTCTTGCCCTTGAGGCGCCTTTTTTTCCTTACCGTCGAGGTCATGGCTTCGGTTGGGGCGACAAACGGCCGTGGGCCCGTCCGGCCCGGTGATAGCGGGCGGGTGTGGACACCCGCCCCTACATCCAGCCGCATCCCCCTCGGTGACTTTTTTTACGGGACGGTCACCGTGTGGCACGCCGTGCAATCCGAACCCTGGACGCCGTAGAGGCCGTGCACGTCGCCGTCGGCTCCGGTGAACAGGCAACGGATTCCGCCCGCCCCGGTCTCGGTCAGCTCCTCGTGACATACCAGGCAGTCCCGGCCGCCCAGCGGCGGATGCTCGCCCACCAGTCCCATGTCGGGGTATTCGTCCAAAACCTCGCTGGCGCCGCCGCGCTGGAAGCCGAACTCGTGGCAGCGGAAGCAGGTGCTGGCAGGCAGCGAGGGATGCGCTTCGCTCCACGGGGTCCGGCGGTAGGCGAAGACGTAGCGGTCGCCGCCGGCGCGCATCTTATCCAGGCGCGTATCCCCCGGCGTCACGGCGTCGGCCTGCGGAGCGTGGGGGTTGTGGCAGTCCGAGCAGTGGTGGGTGCCGGGGAAGAGGCCGGCGGGAACGACCGCGCCCTCGGCGTCGACCCGGTCCACGGAGTGCCAGAAGTAGTTCACCAGCCGGGGGTCGTCCAGGTGGCAGGTCATGCAATTCTCGTCGAGCACCGCCCCGTGGGCGGCGACGCCCACCGGGTTCCGCGGGCCTTCCCAGTGGCCGTGGCAGCGGTAGCAGAGGCCCCACTCGGCCCCCGGAGTGTTGTTGGAGCCCTGGGGGACGGCGAAGAAACCGTAGGCCGCGTAGAGCCCGAGCCAGCCCAGGATGAACAGGCCGCCGAGGACGGCCGTCACCCGCTTGGCCTTGACCGTCCGGCGGTCGCCGGGGTCCAGGTGGGGGATGAAGAACAGCAGGATGACGAAGCCGACGGCGAGGCCGATGCCGACGGCCACCAGCCAGCCGGGCAGGACGCCCAGGCTGTGGTAGATGAAGCTCTCGGGCTCCCCGCCCCCCTTGGGGTCGGCGGCCGGCCCCGCGACCCCGGGCCAGACGAGGGCCGCGACCACCAACAGGACCACCAGGATGAGCCCCACCAGGAGCTCGAACATGGCGAAGTCGGGGAAGAAGGGCTTGTCCTTGGGCGGCTCCTTCTCCCTGCGCCGGAAGATTTTCAAGGTTTTCGCCATCGGTTTACAGCGGTTCGGCGATTCCCTGACGCCGTATCATCACGAAGTGGAACAGGAGCAGGACTAAAATCACCAGGGGCAGCACGATGACGTGGTTGTCGAAGAAGAAGCCCAACGCCTCGCCGCCCACCGGCGTCACAGTGGTGACGATTCCGGCGAGGAGGTCGCCGACGAGGGGAATCTGCTTGAGCCCCGCGACGATGGAGGCGGCGATTTCGAACCCCCGCTGGTCCCAGGGGAGGACGAAGCCGGAGATGTAGAACCCGGCGGTGGTGACCAGGAGCAGCACGCCGGCAATCCAGTTCAGCTCGCGCGGCTTTTTGTAGGCCCCGGTCAAAAAGACGCGCACCATGTGGGCCACGATTAAGACCATCATCACGTTGGCGGCCCAGTGGTGAATGCCCCGGACGAGCCAGCCCAGCCATACGTCGTTCATGATGTAGCCGATGGACTCCGCCGCCCCGTCGGGCGTGGGCCGGTAGTGCTGGAGGAGGATGAGCCCGGTGACCACCAGGACCAAAAAGGTCACCAGGGTCAGCCCGCCGAGGCAGTAGTACCACTTCCTGGCCCAGGGGTGGACCGGCTTCTGTATGGCCTCGACGACCCAGCGCTTAACGCGGAAGCGCTCGTCGAGCCACTTCAGCCACCGGCTTTCGCCTATTTTCTTACGGGTCGCTTCGGACATGATAACCTAGTGTAAGGCAAGGGGTTTAACCCCCTTGTCTCATCTTAGAAAGAGTCGAAGTACGTTTCCCAGCCGCCGTCCTCGCGCATCACGCAGAATTTTCCCGTCCCGTCCAGCGCCGCGATGTAGTAGCGGTCCTCGCCCTCGTGGACCAGGGACCCCACCTCGAAGGGCGGTTCGCCGGGGAGGGGCTCCCCCAGGGTGACGTAATCGCCATCCTCGTCTGAATAAACCTGCCCCGCGGCGTCGGTGACCATGACGAAGACGTTCAGGGTTTCCGGCTCGTAGAACCCGGTCACGGAATACGGGGCGGCCCCGGTGTCGTGCATGACCGCGTGGGTTTCCCAGTTATCATCGAAGCGCGTGTAGAGCGCGCCTTCGGCATCCACGGCCAGGAAGAGGGTGACGCCGGTCGGGGCGTAGTGCAGGACGTCCAGGTCGTAGGGCGGCGTTCCGACGATGGGGTCCGCGGCGGTCTCCCAGGTGTCGCCGTACCGCCAGAGCCGGCCCCCCGAATCCAGGGCGAAAAGCTCCACCGCGCCGTCGGCCTCCGCGTACCCCCCGAGGCGGTAGGGAGCCTCCCCGGGGAGGGCGTCCCCCTCGGTCCGCCACTCGTCGCCGCTGACCTCGTAGAGCCGGCCCGCGGAGTCCAGGACGAAGATGTTGACCATTCCGGGCGTGTCCGGCCGGTTCAGCACCAGGAGGTCGTAGGGGCCCCCGCCCGGGCAGGGGGTGTTCACCGCGCTCCAGCCTCCGGTTTTCCCCTGGTGGAGCTGTCCGGCTTCGTCCAGGGCGAAGATGACGTCGGTGTCGGAGTCGGGTACGTACACCGCGCTGAGCCGCGCGGCGAAAGCCGGGGCTGCGGCGATTACTACGAGCAGGATAATAGCTTTATGAATACGCAACCGCACGGTTCCTCCACACCTCACTCGAAGGAGTCGCAGAGCGTGACCCACCCGCCGTCGGGCTTCATGATAAAGAGCGCTCCGGTCGAGTCCACCGCGAAAATCATGTGTGTGTCGCGGCTCTGTGCCCGGTACACTGCCAGGTCCAGGGGGGGCGTTCCGCCGCACGGCTCACCGAACGGCTCGTACGCGTCGTCCTGGGGAAGGTAGAGCCGACCGGTACCGTCCAGGACCTGGAGCTCGGTGAAGACCCTCCCGTCGGCGGCGGATTTGATGAAGCCGTCCAGCCGGTAGGGCGCCGTGCCGCCGGTGATTTGGCCAAACTCCTCCCAGCCGGCATCCGTGCACCGGCTGATGCGGCCCGTCTCGTCAATCACGACGATGTACGTCTCCCCGAGGGCGGCGATGTCGGTGGTGGTCAGGGCCAGGAAGTCGGTGGGGGCGGCACCGGTGTAATCCACGTCGAAGGGGTACGGTTCCCAGACGAGCTTCAGTGCGTCGAAGAACCACAGGCGGCCGTCGCCGTCCAGCGCGATGGGGTACACACCGGACACCTTCGGGTCCTGGGCGGAGGACAACTGGTAGGGCGGCGGTCCCGGAACGGGCTTGCCCTTGGGATTCCAGCCCGTGTGGGTCAGGCTGTAGAGCTGCCCCGCGCCGTCCAGGGCGAGGAAGGCCCAGTTTTCAGCCTGCTGGTCCCAGTGCAGCACCAGCTCGTACGGACCGTCGCCGGGGCAATTTTCACCCGATGTAACCCAGTTCCACCGCTTCCCCTCGATGTAGTACCCGCCAGTGGAGTCCCACCTCAGAACCTCGTCCCGCTCCACGGACGACCCCTCCCGCGTGTAACCGGCCAGCTCCAGCTCCAGGTCGCCGCCGGGGCGGCGGTGGAACGTCCCGGAGTCGTCCACGACCCCGATGATGTTCTGGTTCGTCGCCGGATTCCACGCCAGGTCCAGGTCCAGGGCGCGGCCCGAGACCGCGGTCAGAACAAGAATGCAGACGGGGAGTGGCTTCATCTGGTGCCGCCGTTCGGGGCTAGCCCGTTTTGTACCGATAGTCGGGCAGTATCATGGGGCTCGTCCGGTCGGTCTCGACGCCGGCCTCCTTCAGCTCCCGTTCGTACCTCTCCACGTGGGCGAGGGTGAGCTCGCCGACCTCGGCGCCACGGGCGAATTTGGCCGCCGCGATGCCCGCGCGGCGCCCGAAGACGGTGATGTCCAACAGGCTGTTGCCCATCAGCCGGTTGCGCCCGTGTATCCCACCGGCGACCTCGCCGGCGGCGAAGAGCCCCGGGATTTGCGTCGAGGTGTCGGGTTTTATCGCCAGCCCGCCGTTCTGGTAGTGCAGGGTCGGGTAAACGAGCATCGGCTCCTTGGAGATGTCTATCCCGTGCCGCATGAACTGCTTGTACTTGGCCGGGAGCTCGTGCTGAATGGTGCCCGGCCCCTGGATGATTTCTATCATGGGCGAATCGAGCCAGACGCCGTGGCGGCCGGTGGGGGTCAGGACTCCCTTGCCGCGTTCCAGGCACTCGCGCATGAGGGCGGAGGACTCCACGTCGCGGGGCTCCTTGGGGAAGACGAAGTCCTCGCCGTCCCGGTTGACCGGCTCGGCGCCCAGGCCGCGGACCTTCTCCGTGATTAGGAGCCCTATGTTCTGCTCCGGATACGCCGCCCCGGTGGGATGGTATTGGATGGAGTCCATGAAGCGCAGCCCCACGCCGACCCGGTAACCGAGGATGAGCCCGTCGGCGGTGGCGCCGTAGTGGTTGGTGGTCGGGAAGCCCTGGATGTGCAGCCGGCCGATGCCGCCGGTGGCGATGACCGTGGACTTGGCCCGGACGATTTTGAAGTCGCCGGTCTCCATGTTCTTCATCACGGCGCCGCCGCAGTGCCCCGCGTCGTCCAACAGGAGCTCCACCACGGGGGAGAACTCCACGACCTCTATCTGCGGGCGGTTGCGTATCTCGTCGCGCAGCACGCGCATTATTTCGGCGCCGGTCATGTCCCCGGCCGAGTGCATGCGCTTGCGGCTGGTGCCGCCGCCGTGGAGGGTGTACATGACGCCCTCGGCGTCCTTGCCGAACATGACGCCCAGCCGTTCGAGCCACTCGATGACCATCGGCGCGTCGTTGGTGAGTGCGGCGACCAATTCCCGGTCGTTGGAAAAGTGGCCTCCGCCGACGACGTCGAGGAAGTGGATGACCGGGTTGTCCTGGGGCTTGTCCGCCGCCTGGATGCCGCCCTCGGCCATGACCGTGTTGGAGTCTCCGTGGCGGAGCTTGGTCACCAGCAGGACCTTGGCCCCCTCCTCCTGGGCTATGAGCGCGGCCGAGGCCCCCGCCCCTCCGGCCCCGATGACCAGAACGTCGACGTCGTAGTTCGGTTTCCCGAGCTCGATTTGGGCATCGGCCAGGAGGGAGTGGGCCTCGATGAGGTCGGCGAACTCATCGGGCACCCGCTCACCCCTGTTCACCCCGACGACCAGCGGGCGCATCCCGGTGTCCTTGTAGTCCGGGTGGAACTTCTTCAGGACGCGCTCCCGCTCCGCCATCGTCATCGGCTTGAAGTAGCCGATGCCGTCGAGCTTCTCCAGTTCCTGGGCGTCGGCGGTGTTGACGTTGGTCTTGCCCGGCTCGTCGGTGAGGGATACCTGGCCCTTGATGGCCTCGAATATCTCGGCGTCTATGCCGGGCACGCGGGTCAGGTCGCGGATGTCGCGGAAGGGGCCCTTGTCCTCGCGGTAGGCGACGATGCGCTTGGGCGCCAGGCGCTTGGCGATGCGCTTCTCCCGGGTGGCGGCCACCTTCTCCGCCAGCTCCTTCAGTTCGGGGGTGTAACCCATCGAATACTCCTCTGGGAATCGCTTCAATCGGGGCCGCCCGCGGGCGGGATGACCCCGAGCCGTTTCGGGGGAGGCGTCAATCGGGTTCGCGGTCGGCCTGGGTCTCCTTGTATCGCCGCGTGAGCTCCTCGTCCTTCGCCTGGATGAGATGGGCCAGCTCCTCGTCGTACCTGCCGTTTTTTATCTCCTCGACCCGCGCCGTGAGGTCGGGCGCCTTGGGGCGCATGTGGCGCGCGTAGAGGCGCCGGGCGAGGATGCCGATGTTGTACTGCACGTTCTCGCCGGGACACCGGCTGGCGCACAGCCCGCACATGAGGCACTCGAAGGAGAGCTCGGCCACCCGCTCCAGCTCGCCCTTCATCGCCGCCGACATGTACTCCATCACCTCCAGGTCCTGGGGGCAGACCTTCGAGCAGGCGTTGCACCCCATGCAGCGCAGCAACTCCGGGTAGCGCTCGATGAGGGCCTCCGCGGTGGGCTCCAGCTTCTCGATGTCGTAGGTGGCCTTGTTGGCCGGGTAGAAGGGTATCTGGGCCAGGTACATCTCCGGCTCGACCACGGTCTGGCAGGCGAGGCCGCTCTTGAGCTTGTAGTCGCCGGCGGTGCGGTACACCGTCCCGCAGGCGCCGCAGATTCCCCCGCGGCAGCCGCAGCCCCGGATGAACTGGTAACCGGAATACTCTATCGCCTTGAGGATGGTCAGCGTCTCGGGCACCTGGTACTTCTTGCCCATGATGTAGATGTCTATCATCCTCGCTTTGCCCTCTTCACCCATGACGTTGCTCCAGGTTTGGCTTACGGTTGACGACGAAAAGGACCCTCGGCTCGGGAGCCGCGTCCTACCAGGCGATGAGGATGCCCAGAAGTACGCCGAACAAAAAGCCGATGAGCGCGGCGAAGTAGCGGTCGAGCTGGTTGAGGGTCTTGCTCTTGGGCAGGGTTTCCACCACCCGCTTGTCCACGATGTACTGCTTGATGTCCAGGTCGGTCTGGGGGCAGGCCAGGGCGCAGGAGTAGCACTGCTCGCAGTCCTCGCCCACGATGGACTCCAGCGCCATGGAGGTGCGCTGGGCCGTGCGTTCCAGCCGCTCCGGCTCGCGCCGCAGCACCGGGCAGGAATCCACGCAGTTGCCGCAGGCGATGCACCCCTTGTCCGAGGCGAGGTCCCGGCCCTCGGAGTGGAGGCGGTTGTAAAGCTCCATGCCGGTGGACAGGAGCCTGGTCCGCGCCACCGGGGGCTCCTTCATGTCGAAGATGCGGTCCAGGGTCCGCTGGATTTGTTTCAGGTCGCGCTCTTTGGTGGCTGGCATGTTCGTTGACCGTCGGATGACGCCCCGCGGGGCGTGTGTTTGTTACGGCGCCAGGGCCGCGGCGAGGTCCGTGGAGAACCGGCCCAGGCAGTCGTTGGTCGCGGCGGAGACGACCCGGTTGTACGCCTCCAGGTCCGCGTCCTCGGCGTAGCCGGAGTATGTGCCGCTCATGACCGTCCGCCCCCCGGCGTCGGTGAGCGCGTAGTCTATGTCCACCTCGGCGGCCAGGTACTCGCCGGCGAAACCGCCGATGGTTCCCGCCGTCGTGGCCGCGGCCCCCCCGCCCAGGGTCCACCAAATCCAGGCCGGGAAGCCGACCTCGGAGCAGGTGGCGAGGTTGGCGATGATGTAGACGCCCAGAGCGCCCATCCCGACGACGAAGGCGACGGAACCGGCGATGGCCAGGATTATCCAGCCCGTCGGCGTGCGGACCGCCAGACAGAAGCCGGTCAGGTTGCCCTTCAGGACGTAGTCGCCTTCCTCCGAGATGGATACCGCGCCGAAGAGGCGGCCGGCTTTCAGGTAATCCGCCGTGGCCAAGGTCAGGTACTCCTCGAGGTTCTCCACGTGGGGCGGCGGCGGGGTGATGATTTCGCCCATGTCCCGGCCGTACTTGGTCGGGCCGGTGACGATGAGCGACTCGACCCGCAGGGTGCCGGGGATGGACACCGCGCCCGGTTTCGCCGTCGGGACGAAGCCCGTTATCCTCTGGTACTGCGTCGCGCACGAGGTCACCAGAAACACGTAGAGCATCGCCGTGCACACCGCGCGCAGAAATGCTTTCCGCATTACGTCACCCTCCCCGGACCGGTCAATCTTTCGGCTGACGCGCGAGCCCCCGACCAACGGGATTTAAACCGTAAACCGCCGTATTCTCCGCGTACCTGCCGGCCGGCCGACGGCTATTGCCATGCTACCAGATGACGCCCCCCGGCGGAACCCCCGTCGTCGGGCCTCGTTTGTCGAAAAAAACCACCGGTGTCGCGACCCGCTCAGGTTCCATTTACATTCCGCCGGACCCGCCGGCCACCTTGCGCGCCAGGCGGTTGACCACCTCGGAGAGGTCCTCCACCGCCCCGGTATGCTCCGCCGTCTCGTTCAGCACGACCTGGGCGTCCGACACGTCCACCCCGCGCACGGACAGGATGTACTTGGAGCCCAGCTTCGAGAGCGAGCCGATGAGGATGACCTCGACGTCCAGAATCTGGCCGGCGGTTACGGCGCACTCCACGTCGGTGCAGCCCGACAGGACGAAGCCCTGCTCCTCGAAGATTTCCCCCATGCGGCTGCGCTCGATGACGACGAAGCGCCGGGTGTTGAACAGGGCGGAGCGGAATAGCTCGCTCACCGTGGCCGCCTCGGATTCGGGGACGCCGATGGGCTCGAAGTCCAGGATGGCGATGCGGGTCGCCTCGCTCAGATGGGCGCCGGCCCCGCCCCCCGGGGCGAAGTCCAGGTCGCGGACCACCGGGGTCAGCATGGTGAAGGCGCCGTCGAGGGCCTCGTTGACGGCCTGGCGCATCGCCTCGTCGAAGCCTTCGCCGTCCTCGGAGCGGCCCCGGCCGTAGAACGTCCCCTCGTAGAAGGTCTCCCGGGTGTAGGGGTCGAGGAGCTCGACGTCCAGCTCCAACTCAGCCTTGACATAGGGAATTAAAAGCCCGGGCACGAGGCAGGCGGTGGAGAGACCGAGATAGACGGGCCAGGTTTTATGTAGCTCATTATCGGTCGGCTGAGCCAGGCTCATGACCGCGCCGGCTCCGTAAATGCCGCCGCATATATCCAGAACCAGCCCCCAGCCCTCGTTCTCCTGTTCGCAGTTGAAGCTGCGCAGGTCCAGCTTCAGGACCAGGTCGGATTCGCCGCTGTTGACGATTTCCGAGAACAGCTCCTTTTCGAAGGCGTAGTACTTGCACGACTCGGTGAGGTAGTCGGTCAGGTTGGGGAACCGGGTGTCAGTGGTGAACGTGCCGTGGAGGTTGACCGGCTCGATGAAAACCGTGTAGGGCGTGGGTTCCTCTTCGGGTTTGGCCGTGGGCCGGTACTGGCTTAAGGTGTGCACCTCGACGGAGCAGCCCGCGACGAGAACGCCGAGCATAAGCGGAACGATGACAAACCTGAAATTCTTCTTCGACATGGGTCCCCTCCCGGATAATTAAGCGATTTCCAGTGAATGAACTTGACGTGAATTTTATCCCGGCCGGCCCGAATCGGAGGTGCCCGGCCGTTTCATACAGCTTATTTCCGTGCGCGGTGCCCGGCGCCTTAGAGCTCGAAGAGGCTCCGCTTGGCGGCGATGGCCTTCCCCGCCATGGAGACGGCGCTGATGCCGTTGGGGCAGCGCGCGGCGCAACGGGCGCAGCCCACGCAGTACTTGGCCAGCTCCTCCACCCGGGCGTAGTTGCCCAGCCGCGTCTCCAGCACCATGGTCATCGGCAGCGGCACGTCGTCCTCCACCCGTCCCACGGGACACACGCCGACGCAGGCCTGGCAGTTGTAGCAGTTCAGGCTCTCGCCGGTGTTGCGGACCACGACGCCGGAGATCATGAAGTCCAGCATGAAGATGATGCCGAAGATGATGCAGAGCTGGAAGAGGGTCTCGCGGGATACGTCTCCCACGGTGAGCCACTGCAGCGCCAGGATGGGCCAGGGCTGCTCCCCGGCGCCCCCGGCCTCGGCCAGCGCCTCCCGGCTGGCCGCGACGATGCCGTTGGTGGTGAAGGTGGCTCCGGAAATCGCGTCTACCTCCAGGCTCCTCGACGACGCGATGGCGGCGGGAACCTCGACCAGGGACCGTTCCACCGCGGGCCGGCCCCCGCTCTCCGACTGCGAGGTGACGGAAAGCTCGAGCGAACCGTCCTGCCCCACCACCGCCGTGACCTCGAGGGGCTCGACGGTGTTCTTCCCCACCCCGTGGCCGGTGTAGGTGCCGGGCTGGAGGGCATCGAAATCGATGCGCTCGGCGACCGTCAGGACGTAACCCGCGGCCATGAAAAGCGTCGGAACCCCCAGGATGAGAAGCACCAGGACGAGGCGGTTCCTCTTCGCCCACCGGGAGGCGGGCCCCACGACGAGGAAGCTCGCGCCCAGAATCACGAGAAGGATCAAGCGGGAGGCGGGGAAGAATACCGCGATGAGGATGGTGGCGATGGCGATGCGCCAGGGGCGGCTCGGCATGAGCTTCCCCACCAGCGCCTTCCCCCTCCCGGGCGCTACACCGGCCGTGGTCGCCCTAGCGGACGGCAACGTTCACCTCCCTCTCCTTGATGATGCCCTGCATCTCGTTGTAGAGCTTGAGAACCTTCTCGTAGCCCGGTTTGGAGTACCGGGCGAGGGCGGCCGCCTCCGTCAAGGGCTCCCGGCTCTGCGGGTCCACGAAGCCCTCGTTCAGGACGAGCCCGGCATCAATCTTGCCCGAGGCCAGGGCCTCCAGCGTCAGCTCCTGCATCCGGGCCGCCAGCTCGGGGATGTTGATTTCCAGGATGCACCACTTGGTGCAGTTGCCGCACTGGGTGCAGCGCAGCCCGCCCTGGCGGATGAACCGCTCGTAGTCGGCCGTCCGCGACGCGACGACCATCTCCACCGGGTAGATGTACTCGGGGCAGTTCTGCCCCTCGGGCTGAGACAAGACGCGCATGCAGGCGCGGTCCTCCAGGCAGTAAACCGAGTAGCCGGTGCCGGAGAATATCGCCTTGAAGATGATGAAGGCCAGGCTGAGGGCGATGATGACCATGGCGATGCGGTTGAGGTTCTTGGTGAGCATCCGGTGCTGGGACTTGGAGATGAACTGGTAGCGCCGGACGCCGGGCAGAACCTCGATTTCCTCCCGGGGTGGGCCGTAAACGAGCCGCTCGTCTTTGTCGTTCTTTTTTGCCATTTTTAAATCACACCCGCGCCCTGGACCGGGTGGAGGTCAGGTAATCATGTACAGAATCGCCGCGATGATTCCGCCCAGGGCCCCCTGCAGGAGGCCCTTGCGCGTGCGGAAATCCATGGCGTACGCGATGACCGCCCCGGAGAATGCGCCGCCGAGGAGAAAGACGATCCAGGTTAAAAATGCGCCGGGTTCCAGCGTTCCCCCTAGGTCACTAGGAGCAGGGCTCCGGCGATGATCCCGCCGAAGGCCCCCTGCAGGAGGTAGGCGAGGAGGGGTCCGGAGCTGACGAAGCCCGAGGCCTGGTCGGGCCAGAACAGGGAGAAGGTGATGACCATGCCGGAGAAGGCGCCGCCCACCAGGAACGTTATCCAGGTGGCCAGGTTTTTCTCCTTCTCCTGGGTCGGCGTGCGTCGCTTCTTGAACGTGGCGGGATTGATGAACTTTATCATTCCCAGGTTGAGCACGAACAGGCCGGCGAGCAGGCCGAAAAAGATGAGCAGGTTCTCCAGGCGGAAGGGGTTGTGGGTGAGCACCAGGAATCGCATCACCAGCGCCGCCAGGGGGGTCATGGCCGCCATGATGCCGTAGCTCTGGGCGTTGCGCAGGTATCCGATATCGGAGCGCACCATCCCCTCGGAGATGGTGCCGATGCCGCCGATGGGACTCGGACCGCAGCTCGCCGCCGCGTTCACGATGAAGGCGGCCAGCACGATGGCCAGCTGGTTGTAGGTCAGAAGGCCCGAGGCGTTGGGCATCCAGCCGGTGGCCGGCCCCATGGCCACCACGATGGGGAGCAGCGCCGCCGCCAGAATCCGCCCGCAGGGCATGGGCATGATGGTCTCGAGCTGGACGAAGAGGGCTATCATACCCGCCACGCCCAGGCCGACCCCCGCGACCTTGAACTCCGACAGCCAGACGAGCACCTGGCTCAGGGCCTTGAACCCACCCGAGACCGCCAGCGAGCCGGCCATCAGGAATCCGGCCACCAGGGCGGTGATGGGGTGGAGGATTATCCCGGCGATGACTTGACGGATGGAGAGCCGGGCGATGAGCATGATGACGACCGTGGCCACCAACAGGGTGGTGGTGATGGGGGTCTTGCCGAAGAGCCCGAAGACCGCCCCGATGAGGGCCACCAGGAAGATGCCCAGGGAGATGTAGCCGACGAGGGGCGCCTTGAACTTCCGGGCGATGACCTCCTCTTCGTGCGCGCGGGCCAGGCTCTCGTCGGAGGTCGAGGCGGCGCCACCGCTCACCGCGAGCTGACGACCCTCGGTGAGCCGGATTTTCTCCTCCATGTCGAACTTGGTAACGAAGAGGCTGATGAAGAGCGCGGTGAAGGCGGTGCCGATCATGATGCCGAATTCCTGGGCGCTGGTCAGGAATCCGAGCTGCTGGAGGAAGCCCTCGCCGATTTGCCCGATGCCGCCGATCTGGCTGGGTCCGCAACTGGCCGCGGCGTTGACCGCCAGCGCGGTGACCAGAACCACCATCTGTTTCTTCGTTATCAGTCGCACGCCCTCGGGGCCGAGGGTGATGATGACGGGCAGGAGCGCCGCCGCCTGAATCCGTCCGCAGGGCATGGCGAAAATGGTGGCGAACTGGGCGATGAAAACCATCGTGCCCGCCATGCCGAGAGGGGTGCCGCGCATCTTGTTGATGACGACGCGCAGCGCGGCGAAGCCCCCGGAGCCTTCCAAGGCGCCGGCGACCAGGAACCCGCCGGCCATGGCCATGATGGGCAGGAGGATGACGTTGGACCCCACCGCCGAGCCCAGGGAGAGCATCTCGGAGAGGGACCCGCCGTCCAGCCAGATCGCCAGGGCGGTCATGACGATGTTGACCAGCGCCCCGACTATGAGCAGCGACTGAAGCGGTATCGGAATCAGCCGTCGTCCGCCCACCATGATGAGCGGGCCCAGGACGGTGAAGACGAAGACGAGAAGACTCAGGATGCCGACAATCTCGTGGGCCAAAAATGCTCCAACGCAGGTTGTTCAATCCGCCCGGATGAGCTCAGCAATCCGTTAGGGTGTACTTCCGGGACCCGGAGCCAGCAGCTTCTCGATGCGCTTGACCACGTCGAGGGGGTTGAACGGCTTGGTCACGTGCAGCGCGATGCCGATCTCCCGGCTGATTCTCTTGTAGAGCGGTCCCGAGTGACCCGTGATTATGGCGACGGGGGTCGACGACAGAAGCTCGTCGGCCATCAGGTCGTGGTACAGCTTGTAGCCGTCCAGGCCCGGCATAAGGAGGTCCAGGATGATGACGTCGGGCCGTTCCCGCATCGCCGCGGAGAGGACGGTGGCGGGATCGGAGAGGGAGATGGTTTCATGCCCCCGGCTCTTGAAGGCGAGTCCCAGCGTCTCGACGATGTGCCGTTCGTCGTCCACGATCATGATTCGGGCCATTTAGGATGCCTCCCGGCACATCATCGAACGCCCGTGCCCGCCTCGCGGTTCACGGCCGGCTCGTCGGCGGACCCCGGCGCTCGTCCGAGCAGGCGCTCCACCTGCTCGACCACCGCGTACGGCTTGAAGGGCTTGGTCAGATGCAGCCCGGCGCCTAACCCATCGCTGATGCGCCGGTAGATTTCGTCGGGCTTCGCGGTGAGCAGGACCACCGGAATCCGCGACACCCGTTCCTCCTCGCCCAGACGGTTGAGCACCTCGTAGCCGTCCATACCGGGCATCATGAGGTCGAGGATGATGGCGTCGGGTCTTTCCCGGTCGGCGAGGGGGACGCACAGCGTCGCGTCGGACACGCCCACGACCTGGTAGCCCCGTTTCTCGAAGGCCAGGGAGAGTGTCTCGACGATGTGCCGCTCGTCGTCCACTATCATTATCTTCGGCATGGATCCCGCCCCGCCCCTTTCTTTTTACCGGGGCATTACTCGCTTCGTTTGGTTTTCAAGGGGTCTCAAGCCCCCCGGTTCCCGGCCCTCCGCCGTGTAGCTGATTTAATTCCCACCACGCAAGTGTATAATACACCGCCGCCCGTTCCCGCGCAACCCCTCAGACGCGGCGACTTCCGATTTTACACCTCTTCAATCCCCGCGGCCGCGGCCGTTCCGAGGCCGCGATTACCCCGGGTAGTCGCCCTTCCGGTCCGCGGCCCCGCCCTCCGTAGTTCCCCGTCGCTCGTGGACCACTATGTTTCCGGGTTTGCCCTTGCCGAACTTCTTCAGCTCGGTGACGACGTCGGCAATCTCGGCGGTGGTGGTGAAGCGCCGCTTCTCGCTCGACACCAGCTCGATGGTCAGGGTGAGCGTGGCGGGATACCGGCGCAGGCAGCCGGTGCGGTCCTTTATCTCGTAGTAATCCCGCCTCAGGTCGGCCTCGTCGAAGTAGTCCTTCACGCCCTCGCCGAAGAGCTCGATGACCCGGTCCGCCAGCTTCTCGGCCTCCTGGTGGTAGCAGAGCATCATGAAGTCGTCCCCGCCGATGTGCCCGACGAAGTCCTTCGGCTTGCCCAGCGCCCGGTTGGTCTGGACGAGGCAGTGCGTGAGAAGACGGATGACGGAATCGCCGCGGGCGTAGCCGTAGTAGTCGTTGAAGCTCTTGAAGCGGTCGATGTCGGCGTAGAAGAGGGAGTAGGGTTTGCCGGAGCGGATGACTTCCTTGAGCCGATGCTCGATCTCCAGGTTTCCCGGCAGGCCCGTCAGCGGGTTGCAGCCGAGTTGGTAGCGCGTGCGCGACAGGACCATCTTCGCCCGGGCCAGGAGCTCCCGCTGGGAGAAGGGCTTGGCGATGTAGTCGTCGATGGAGTGCTCGACGCCCCGCTCGAGGTCGATGATGTCCTGCTTGGCCGTCAACAGAATCACCGGGATGTGGGCGGTCTCGAAGTCCTTCTTCAGCTCGGAGCACACCTGATAGCCGTCCATCCCCGGCATCATCACGTCCAGGACGACGAGCTCCGGGTTGAAGACCTTGACCTGCTCCAGGGCCTCCTCGCCCGAAGGGCAGGTCAGGACCGTGTAGTTGTCGCCCTCGAATACGGTCTTGACGATCGAGCGGATGTCGGGGTCATCGTCAACGACCATCACCCGTGTCGACATGCCTCGTCCTTTGGAAACGGACCGATTACGGACGGCGATTTGCCAGGGGCATAGCTCGCTACGCTCGGTTCACCGGGGCGTCACTATCGCGCGAATCAGGGGGCCATTATAAAACTCCCCCCCCCGTTTTGCCAAGGCACTACTCGCTTCGCTTCGTTTTGTCAGCCATCGCGGTACAGACCATTGTCAACGATGTAGCGGGCCACCGGGTCGGGGACGAGCCACCGCAGGCTGAGCCCCGCCGCGGCTCTTTGGCGCACCAGCGTCGAGGACACGCCGAAGGGGGGCATGGGGATTGCCGACGCCCGGGTCCCGGGGGGGATCTTTTCGGGCGTAATTACACTCCCGGGTCTCGGTGCGTAGGCGAAGCGGGCGAGCCGGACCAGCTCGTCCACCCGGTGCCAGGCGCCCAGGTCGTTCAGGTTGTCGGCGCCCACGAGGATGACCGGCTCCCCGCCGAGGAGCTCCCGGAAGCGCAGGACCGTGTCTATGGTGTAGGATACGCCGCCCCGCCGGAGCTCGATGTCGTCCGGGACGAAGGCCGGTTCACCCTCGAGCGCCAGCCGGAGCATGGCGAGACGGTGGGGTTCGGCGGCTTTCGGGGGGTGGTCGCGGTGGGGTCCCCGGGCGGCGGGGATGAAGTACACCCGGTCCAGGTCTAGTTTCTCGCGGGCGAAGGTCGCCAGGAGCAGGTGGCCCAGGTGCACCGGGTCGTAGCTGCCGCCGAAGAGGGCGTACTTCCCTGGTGTGTCCATTCTTCGACCGCCGAGGATGGGAAGCGAAAAAGGTTACGGCCCGGCGAAAGGACCAGCATCAGGATTTTACCATAATAATGCGTCGGGACGGCGGGGTCTGGTAAGGAACAAGGGGTTTTGCCAAGGGCATAGCTCGCTACGCTCGGTTAACCCCTTGTCTTAATCTGGGTGGTGAACGGGGGAAGCGGCGAAGGTAAAAAAACCGGCCGAGACCGGTTTATACGATTCGTGAACCGCCCCACCTAGCCGCCGTCCGGGTTCCCCAGCGTGGCCAGGCTCTCGCGGGCGTCCGCGGCGTACTCGTCGTCCGGGTACTCCGCCAGAATCCGCTCGAAATCGTCCTGGGCGTCGTCCGGGTATCCCAGCTCCGACAGCGCCTCCCCGCGGCGCCACAGGTTCCGCGGCACGTACATCGAGTCGGGGTAATCGCCCAGGAGCATATCGGCGTAGAGAATAACGGACCGCGGGTGGTCCATCCGGCGGTACACGTAGGCGATGTAGTCCAGCTTGCGGGCCTCCAGCTCCTCGGCCTCCCGAATCGCCTCCTGTATCTGGGGGACGAGCTCCGAGCCGGGGAAGAGCTTCAGCGTGCGGCGGTATTCACCGATGGCCGCCTTGATGAGCTCCGTGTCACGCTGGTAGTCGGGCGCGCGCTTGAAGTAGCACCGCCCGATGTTGTAGCGGGCGTCGTCGGTGTAGGGCGAATTGGGGTAACTGGTGGCCATGTCATCGAAAATCGACTGGGCCTCGAGGTACATTCCGTCGTCGAAGTAGGCCATGCCCAGGAAGAACTGGGAGTCATCGGCGTACTTCGACGAGGGGTACACGATCATCACGTTCTCGAAGCAGCCCCGCGCCGCCTCCCATTCCTGCTTCTCGTAGTAGCCCTTGCCCAGCTCGAACCATTCCTGGGCGGTGAGCGAGAAGAGGTCCGGCAGCTCCACGGCGCAGCCGCAGAAGACGAGCGCGATGACCCCGACGATGAGTGCCGCCTTCACAGCTTACTTCTTCTCCTCGGTCCTCGATTTTAAAAATGACATGTAGAGCTCCGCCTCGCGGCTCGTGCCTTTGGACAGCTCACGGGCCTTCTGGAGATGCCCCTTGGCGGTGTCGTATGCCCCCTGCTGGAAATGTACCAGGCCGAGCTCGAGCTGGCCGTTCTGGTAGTTGGGGTTGAGGGCGATGGCCTTTTCCAGGACCTCCTCGGCCTCGGCCAGCCGTCCACCCCGGCGGAGGATTTTTCCCCGGAAGACCAGCAGATCGACGTAGAACGGCGCCAGTTCCACCGATTCGTTGATGAGCCGTTCCGCCTGGTCTATGCGGCCCATCTCCAGCTCGAGGGCGGCCAGCTCGCGGTAGCCCTCGGCCAGCCGGGCCTTGATGGCGGGGCTGAGCTCGTCGGACCGGATTTTCGTCGAGGCGAGCATGGCGGTGAGCTCGGCGTCCGCCTCCTCGTACTGGCCCAGGTCGGAGAGGGTGATGAGGAGGTTGAGCCGCGCCTCCTCGTAGGCCGGGTTCAGCTCCAGGGCCTTCTGGTAGTAGCTCACGGCGACCTTGTAGTCGGAGTTCATGGAGTTGCAGAGGCCCATCAGGTTGTACACGTCGGGGTACTCCTTGCCCTCCCCGATCGCCATCCGCAGCTCGTTGAGCGCCTCGGCGTACAAGCCCCGCTCGAAGAGGTGGCGGGCGTTGGCGACCCTGTTCTGTTCCGAAGACACCGCTACCCCCTTGGGTGGTGATTACGGCTGCGCCGTCGCAGATATACGGCTGCGCCGCCGCTACTTTTCCGCCAGTATAGCCACCCCGCCGGTTCGGAGTCAACCAGGGTCGTCCGTGGGGATACGGCACCGGGGGTATTTTGGTTTCGCGGCTGCGCCGCCGCAGATACGCCGGCCGTTACCGGCCCCGCTTCGGGGGGGCGGGTCCGAAAGCCGGGCGCAGCGGCATCAGAAGGGAGTAGGCCAGGAGGATTCCGGCGATGGCCGCCGCGGCCCACGCCCACTCCTTCAGACCGGCCAGCGAGTCGTACGCCAGGGGGTACACGCTCACCGCGGTGATGTAAAGACCCGCCGAGGCCCCGAGCCAGCGTCCCCATCCCTTGACCAGGAGCAGGCCCGCGCCGGCGAGGCATAAATTCAGGCTCCACAGGCCGTACAGCGCGTAGAGCCAATCCCGCAGTTCCAGGGGCGGAAGGTCGAACCAGGCCAGCCCGGGCAGGACGCTGAGGGACAGGGCGGTCAGTACGCCGCCGCCCAGGCAGACCGCTCCGAGTATACGGATGAGCACCCTCCCGGCCCGCCAGGGGTAGGGGCGGATGTCCTCCGGTCGGATGACGTTGGGCATCAGCGACCCCCGCCGACCAGCTCCCGGATTTTGGCGAAGACCAGGGGAAGCTTGTCCGGGAAAATTCCGCCGCCCTGGGCGAAGTCGGGCCTCCCGCCGCCCTGACCGCCCAGAAGCGGCGCCAGCTCGCCGATGAGCCTGCCCGCGTGAAGCCCCTTCTCCACCAGGTCCCCGGTGACGCCGCAGGCGAGGACCGCCTTGTCCCCGTCCCGCGCGGCCACGAGGATGACCGCCGAACCGAGCTCTTCCTTCAGGCGGTCCACCGTACCGCGCAGCGCCTTAGCGCCCACGCCGGGTAATTCAGCGGCCAGCAGCCTCACCCCGTCAATCTCCTCCGCCTCGTCGGCCAGATTCCGGCTCCCGCCCGAGGCCAGTTGCTCCTCCAACTCAAGGATTTTCCGGTCGGCGATTTTGCGGTCCTCCAGCAGGGTCTCGACGCGAGCGGGAAGCTCGGATGGAGGGGCCTTGACCAGGGAGGCCGCCCGGTCCAGGAGGCCCTCGCGCCGGCCCACGTGCTCCACCGCCGCCATGCCGCACACCGCCTCGATGCGCCGGATGCCGGCCGCCAGCGCGCTCTCCTGCACGACGTACAGGCTCCCGATTTCACCCGTCGCCCTGACGTGCGTCCCGCCGCAGAGCTCTTTCGAGTAATCCCCGGTCTCCACCAGCCGGACCGTGTCGCCGTACTTCTCGCCGAAGAGCATCATCGCGCCGAGGCGCTTGGCTTTTTCAATAGAAACCGTCCGCCAGCGCACGGCGTCGTTCACCAGAATCTTTTCGTTGACCAGCCGCGTGATTTCCGCCAGCTCGTTCTGTGCGACGGCCCGGGGGTGGTTCAGGTCGAAGCGGAAGTAGTCCGGCCCGACCCAGGAGCCGGCCTGGACGGCGTGCTCGCCGAGGACTTTGCGCAGCGCCCAGTGGAGGAGGTGCGTCGCCGTGTGGTGGGCCTGGATGCGCCGCCGACGGGATTCGTCCACCGCCGCCCGGATGGTCTCCCCGACGCTCAACGGACCGCTTTTGACCCGGCCGACGTGCAGGTGGACCCGGCCGGCCTTCCGGGTGTCGGTAACGGTGAAGACGCCGCCGGAGTCGGCGGTCAACTCCCCCGTGTCGCCGACCTGCCCGCCCGACTCGGCGTAGAAGGGCGTCTCGTCCAGGACCACCGTGCCCTCCGCCCCCGTTTCCAGGGTGTCCACCGGCCCGTGGCCGGCGTCGAAGAGCGCGAGGATTCGGGATTCCAATTCCAGGGCGTCGTAGCCGCGGAAGACCGTTTCCAGGCCGCTCACCGTCGGACCTCCGTCGCCCGCGTGGAAGCGGGCCGAGGCCCGCGAGGTCTCCCGCGCCGCCTCCAGCTCCCGCTCGAAGCCCTCCAGGTCCACCGAGAGCCCCCGCTCCTCGGCCATCACCTGTGTCAGGTCCACCGGGAAGCCGAAGGTGTCGTAGAGCTTGAAGGCGTCTTTCCCGGAGATGATTTTCCCGGAGAGACTTTTAACGATTCCATTGAACACTTCCATCCCGGCGGCCAGCGTCCCGAGGAAACGCTCCTCCTCGCGGCAGAGCGCCTCCTTCGTCCGCTCGGCCCGGGGGAGCATTTCGGGGTAGCTCGACCCCAGCACCTCGTTGACCGTGTCCACCAGCCGGTAGACGAAGGGCTCCTCGACGCCGAGCTCGAAGCCGAGCCTGCCGGCCCGTCGCAGGAGTCTCCGCAGGGCGTAGCCCCGTCCCGTGTTCGAGGGGAAGACCCCCTCGGCGAGCGTCACGGTAAGCGCCCGGGCGTGGTCGGCCACGGCCCAGAGCCGCGGACGGACGGCCGGGTCGTCCGGCTCCCGGCCCAGAATCACCGCCGCCGCCTCGATGATGGGCCGGAAGAGGTCGGTGTCGTAGTCGCTGTCCTTCCCCTGCAGAATCGCCACCAGGCGGTCCACGCCGAGGCCGGTGTCTATTCCCCGGTTGGCGAGCGGGGCCAGGGTGCCGTCGGGCTGCATGTCGAACTGGGGGAAAACGAGGTTCCAGAACTCCACGAAGCGGTCGCAGTCGCACCCCGGGCGGCAGTCGGGGCGTCCGCAGCCGTGCTCGGGGCCGTAGTCCCAGTACAGCTCCGAGGACGGGCCGCAGGCGCCGGTCTTCCCCGCCGGGCCCCAGAAGTTGTCCTCGGCGCCCAGCCGGACGACCCGCTCCGCCGGTATTCCGATGACCTCCCGCCAGAGCCGGTGCGCCTCGTCGTCGTCGGTGAAGACCGCGGCGTGTATGCGCTCCGGGTCCATCCCGTACACGTCCACGCAGAGCTCCCAGGCCCAGCGGACGGCCTCCTCCTTGAAGTAGTCGCCGAAGGAGAAGTTGCCCAGCATCTCGAAGAAGGTGTGGTGGCGCCGCGTCCGGCCCACGTTCTCCAGGTCGGTCAGCCGGAAGCACTTCTGCAGGGAGCAGGCCCGGGCGGGCGAGAAGGGCACCGGCATCGTCCCGGCCCAGTACGGCTTGAACTGGACCATCCCCGCCGAGTTGAACAACAGGCTGGGGTCGTCCCGGGGCACCAGCGGCGCCGAGGGGACCTCGGTGTGCCCGCGCTGGACGAAGAAGTCCAGGTAGGTGCGCTTGATTTCGTGGCTGGTCGGCATTTTCTACCCGTTCGATGGGGGTGCGCCTCAACGGGGCGATTATAACAGGCCCCCGCCGGGGGGCCAAGCGTCCGCGGTCGGGCCGGTCGAATCAGGGCACCGGCCGGAAGGCGAAGAGCGGCACCAGCTCCGCCGTGACCGCCTGCTCCGCCCGTTCCGGGTCGTTGGCAAAGCAGGTGAGCTCCACCGTCTCCACCACGCCGTCCACGGGGATGCGCTCGGGGCTCCCCCGCGGTGCGTCGGGGCTCTCGTAGGGTTGCAGCTCGAACCGCGTGTCCCAGGTGACCGAATCGTCCCGGCCGGTCTCCCCGCCCTCGACGTAACCGCCGACGACCAGAAAGCTCTCTAGGGGCAGCGGCCGGCCCAGGTCCACGGTAACCCCCTCACCCCGCCACGCGGTCCGGGGGTCGCCGTCGAACAGCCGTTCGGCGTCGGGGGGGTCGGTGGCGATGAGCGGCGTCAGCCCCCCCGTGGCCGGGTCCAGCTCCCACCACCGGGACAGGCCGTACGGCGGAAAGCCCGGATGGCAGCCCCAGGGCATGGTCCAGGACGCCGGGGCGTCGACCGTCTCCTCGGCCAGGATGACCGTCCGGCCGTCCCGACCGGCGACGGGCAGGACCCACCCGACTCGCGGGAGCACCTCGGTCAGCCTGTCTGTCGTCAGGTTCCAGCGCAGGAGCGGCTGCAGGTCGAGAAATTCATCCGAGGCCGGGGAGTGGGGGTGGAAGTTCATGTAGAGCGACTCTCCGTCGTCGGACCACTCGAGCAGTTCGACTCTGACCCGGACCTGGTCCGTCTCCACGGGGAAGGTCCGCTCGTTGACGACCTCGCACACCCGCCCCAGTTTGTAGACGAGGACCTCCACCTTATGCTCATCGCCGCCCGTGGCCACGGCGAGCCGGTCCCCTCCCGGCGACAGGGCGAGGTCGGCGTAGTACTCGGGGACGCTCAGCTCGTACATGTCCACGATGAAGCCCAGGTCGGCGTCGTCTATGTGCATGCGCCGGATGCGCAGGCTCGTCGGGTCCGCCTCGTCCCATCGCTGCTGATAAAAGTAGAGGTAACCGTCCATGCAGCCCAGGAGAGAGTCGCCGTCGTCCATCGCCAGCTCGAACGTCCGGCCGTGCCGCTCCAGGACGGCGGCGTCGGTCCACGGCGTCCATTGCAGCCGGTAGCCCTCGCCGGCAATCTCGATGCCCGGCTCGTAGAGGTCGGACCAGGTGTAGTGGGACCGGTCGAGCCCGGCGGCGGCGAGCGATGCCGTCAACAGCATGATAATCAGCAGCTTGCGGATGAGCATTTGAACCCCTTTAGAAAAAGCGGCCGAGGAGATACCACCAGGCGCCGGTGGCGAACATGACGAGGTTTACCAACAGCAGCGCCCCGCCCACGATGTGGCAGACCCGCCACAGTTTCCAGCGCTTCTCGACGATGAGCACCTTGGCGGCGCAGAGCGCCAGCCCGACGAAGCCGATGACCGTGTGCAGCACCACGCGGTCCGTGTTGCCGCGGACGCCGTGGGCTACGAGGCAGATGCCGGTCAACAGGACGTAGAGCCCCAGGGTCGTCCAGCCGAAGACGCGGTGCCTGCGACGCAGCTTCGCGCCACGCTCCGGGTCCCGCTTGGCCGCCGGGCGGGAGGTGTAGATGAGGATGTACGCGGTGAGCGCCGCCAGGAGCGTCAGCACGGTCAGGCTGCTCTTGAGGAGCCACAGCGGCGAGGCGGTCACCGGAGGCTGCGGGATGTCGTGCCCCGCCTCGACCCACCCCGCGAGGCTGTGGCCGTGGGCCGCGTAGTACAGCCCGCGCTCGTTGCGCTCCCCGCCGCCCTGGGGGTTGAGGTGGCAGTAAACGCAGTCTCTGCGCTCCCGGTCCGCGTACTCCGGCCGGGCCCAGGCGCATAAAACGAAAATGAAAAGTAGAAGAACGGCGGTCTTTTTCATGGCGCCCTGCGGGTGAAAACGCCGAAGCCGCCCCAGTACGCCGGGCTCGGGAAACTGGCCCGGGTCGAGAGCTGGGCCAGCCGGAGCGCCTCGGCGGGCGGGAGGCCGTCGGCGAGGCCCAGGAAGAGGTTGCGGACGGTGATGGCGGTGGCGATGTCCGAGGTGCGCCAGAATGTGGCGGCCACGGCGTCCGCCCCGGCGATGAGGAAGGCCCGCGCCAGGGACAAGAATTCCAGGCCGTCGGCCCCCTCGGGCACCGCCGTCTCGCAGGCCGAGAGGACCGCCAGCTCGCAGTCCAGCGGCAGGGCGAGAATGTCCCGCACGGTCAGGAGGCCGTCGTCGCCCGTTCCCTCGTCCGGCGTCAGGAGCAGGGCGGAGGAGAGCGGGTCGCCCGGGGCGAGCCGGGTGTGGGTGGCCAGGTGCAGCCGACGGGCACGGCCTGCCAGCTCGGTGTAACGGCTCTTCAGGGCGGCCCGGCCGGTGAACGGTGCGGGCCCTCCGGGGAACAGGCCGGCGATGCTCTCCGCCTCCTTCTCGGCGAAGGGGAGGTCGTCCCGGGGATTTCCCGTGGTCGGGTTGGCGAAGCTGACCAGCGGCAGCTCGCCGTATGCGTCGTTCACGGGCGTGAGCCAGGCGGTGAAGCTCGGGGCGTAGGCCAGGGGGAAGCGGTCAAGCAGGCAGCCGTCACCGAAGGGCAGGACGGCGAAGGGCACGTAGGCCAGCTCGCCATCGGGGATAATCAACAGCTCGTCCGGGTCCGCCGCGGATAGCTCGTCGGCCCAGGGTCCGATGACCTCGGCGGCCAGGGCGGCGGCGAGCGCGTCGAAGCGGTCCGGGTCGCCCCGGGAGGTGAAGAGGGTGGTCAGCTCCCGGACGGCGTTCCGGGCGGCCTGGGCCGGCCTCTCGACGACCCTCACCCCGTCTCCGTCCACCAGCCAGCTCCAGAGGCGGTCGCCGTCCATGTGATAGACGAGGGCTGCGCGGCGGTCGCCGACGCCCCGGATGATTTCCTCCGCCGTCGCCGTTTTGCCGACGACCCCGGCGAAGGCGGGCCACCGCTCGGCTATCTCATCCACGAGCGCGTCCTCTTCCGCCAGCGCCCCGTCCAGCCCCGCGTCGCTCTCCGCCCCGAGGAGGAGGGAAATCCGCCGGGACAGCTCGGTGTACCGGGTCAGGGCCTGCCCGAGCTCCGCGTCCCGCCAGGGGATGTCCGCCGACAACAGGGTCCGCTCGCCGACGACGGAGCGGCAGATTTCCTCCAGCTCCAGGCTGCGGCGAAAATCCCCGGATTCGAGGGCGAGCCCGATGCCGTGGGTGAAGAGCTGCTTGGCCCCGACGAAGATGCCCTGAAGAGCAGCGGAGAGGGGCGACTCGGGCGCGGCCTGCCGGACGGTTTCCAGGGCCAGGTCGAACTCGGCCAGCGCGGTCGGCCGGTCCCCGCTATTTTCGGCCAGCCGGCTCAACTGGTGGTGGACCCGCCAGAGGAGGTCCGGCCGGTCGGCGGCGACCGCCCCCCTCCGGGCCCGGTCAAGGCAGTCGGCCGCCTTCGCCGGGTCGTCGGGGAGGACGAGGCGGGCCACGTCGCAGTAGCCCAGAATCGTCCGCGGGTTCGTCAGGTCCGCGTCCGCCAGGTAGCGCTCGTGGAAGGTTCTCGCCTCGGCGGTATTCCCCTCCAGCTCGGCCACGGCGGCCAGGTGCCGCAGGTCGTTCGACACCCCCTGGGAGTAGCCGATCCGCCGGTCCTCGGCGAGCGCCTCCTCGAAGTGGACGCGGGCGATTCCCAGGCGGCCGCTCGAGCGGTACACGAGCCCCAGGTTGGAGTGGGCGGCGGCGGTTTCCTGGGCGTCGCCGGAGGCCTCGGCCTTCTCCAGGGCGGCCGTCGCCGCGGCGAGCGCCTCGTCGGTCCGGCGCATCCCCAGCAGCGACAGCGCCTCGCTGCCCAGGAAACGGGCGATGAGGCCGGGCGGCCCGTTCTCCCCCAGCTCCGCGAGGACCTTTTGGCTTATCTCCAGGGATTGGTTGAAGGACCGGTCCTTCCAGTACGCCTTGGCCAGGCCGAAGAGGTTGTCCAGGCGCGCCGCGGGGGTGTCGGGCTCGCCGGGGTACTTCTCCGCCTTGGCCAGGCCTTCCGTGTGGTACGCCCGGGCGGCGGGGAGGTCGCCCTTCTCCGTGGCGATGAAGCCCAGGAGCGCCAGGGCCCTCGCCTCACCCACCGGGTCGCCCAGGGAGACGAAGGTCAGTCGGCTGAGCTCGGCGTAACCCCCGGCCCGTTCCTGGTCGTCCAGGTTGGCCTGGTAGAGGTTTCCCAGCTCGAGCGTTACCTGGGCCCGCGTAGCCTCGCGCTCCGCCCCCACTGCCAGGTCGGCGGCCAGGTTGTACTCGACCGCCGCCTCCTCGAAGCGGTAGGCGCGCACCAGCAGACGGGCGCGGTCGAGGTGGCCGGAGATGTAGGGGTCGACGAGGGCGGCGACCTCGGGTCCGCCCAGTTCCCCCAGGGTATCCAGGTAATGGCCGTTGGCCTCCAGCCCCGCGTCCAGGTCGCCCGTCTCGGCCTCCAGGGCGCTCAGGCGCCGATAGGCCTTGGCGCGGGAGACCGGGTCGCGGGCGGCCTCGAGGAGCTTCACCTGGTACTCCAGCGCCAGCTTCAGCTTCCCGGAATCGTGCGCAGCGCTGACGGCGGCCCCCCAGAGCTGCAGCTTCTTCTCGTCGTCCCCCAGCCGCTCCGCCATCCCCGCGGCCTTGAGGAACTGGTACAGGGCGGTCTCGAAATCCCCCTCCCCCTGGTAGGCCAGGGCCGAGCGGACCGTGTTCGAGAACTGCTCCTCGGCGAAGGTGCGCGCCTCGACGTCGGAAAATCCGGCGAACCCCAGGAGTATCGCCCCGGCCCAGTCCATCGTGGACGGGTACTTCTCCCGCACCTCGAGCTGGGCCCGGCGCACCGCCTCGGCCGGAGGCTCGCTCAACCGCCAGCGCGCGAAGGCTTCCGCGAAGAGGTTCCGCGCGCCGTCGGCGGCGGTGTTGGGGGAGGTGCAACCTACGAAGATGAGGCTCGGCACCCCGGCGTAGGTGAAGCACCGGGTCAGGACGGCCAGGCCGTTGCCGAGGCCGGGCCCCAGCTCGATACGGTTCCCGGTGTCGTTGAGGCTCACGACGTTGATGTCGAGGGTGTTGCCCAACAGGGCGTTGAAGTTCAACAGCCCCTGGTCGCGGCGGGCGAGGCGGCCGGTCTGTGCCTCGGAGAGCCGGAAACCGAAGGAGAGCGGGTCTCCGCCCGAGAACTCCAGGGGCACCGTCATGTCCAGGTGGCCCTTCGAGGTGATGGTTTCCACCAGCTCCGACTCGGTGACGTCGGCGGGGGCCATGTCGCCGGAAACCTCCGCGCTTCTCTCCTGCGCGGCCCGGCGGTCCGCATCCGGAACGCCGACGCGGCCGACGAAGAACATCGGTTTCGAGTAGCTCGCGTTCCGGGCGTCGTAGCAGTATGTCAGCTCGGAGAAGGAGGCCACGACCGCCACCGGGGTGGTCTCCACCAGGGGCCGGCCGTCACCCGCGGGGAGGGCGGGCCAGGGTACGCGCCAGAGCACGCCGTCCGGCGCGACGTAAACGGTTCTGGCGCCGCTCAACTCCCCCGCGTACGGGGAGAGGAGGAGGTGTCCCAATTCGGCGAGGGCGCCCGAGTCCCCGGCGTCCGCCCGGTCCACCAGCTCCCGGGCCGCCGCGCGGCTGAGCCCGATTCTCGCCTGCCGCACGCCGCCGGAATCCAGGAGCCAGGCGTAGAGGGCGTCGCCGGCGAAGAAGTACGTCAGCAGAATCTCGCCCCCGCGCAGCACCTCCGCGGCATCCTCGAGCCCGGTGGGATACACTCCCACCAGGGCGGTCAGGATGCGTTTCCGGCCGTGCTGCTCCTCGACTATCTCGCGGTAGTGAAGCCGCTCGTCCACCAGTTGCTTTCGCAGCGTCTCCAGCCCCCCGGCCACCGCGGGGTCCGCGGAGAGGCTTTGGGCGGAGATTCGGTCGCTCAACTCCGATATCCGTTCCTGGGTGAAGAGCTCGTCGCCCAGGAACAGCTTGTCCATCTCGCTGGCCAGCTCGAGCTCCCGGTCGGCGAATATGCTCGCCATGTACGCCTGCTGCTCACGGTCCACCAGTCGGAGCGCGTCCTCGGCGGCCCCGGCGTCGGCCGACAGGACGATCATCTTCTCGTACAGGTCGCGGATCTCGGCGAAGGTCACCGAGAGGGGCACGGTTTGGGTTTTCTGGCCGATTTCGCGCTCCACCGTTTCCAGGGCCTGTTCCAGGTAAACCTTGGCCCGGCCGGGCTCCCCGCGTGAGAGGTAGAGCTCGGCCAGTGAGCGGCTCGCCCGCCAGGACAGCCGGTCCAGGGCGAAGAGGTTCGCCCGGTCCCGCGCCCGCTGCAGGAGGTTCTCCGCCTCGGCGAAGCCTAGCTGCACCAGCGCCACCCCCCGGTTGTGCTCGCAGGCCACTGCGCCGGCGGCGTCCCCCAGCGTTTCGTAGGTGGTCTGGGCGGTGAAGAAGGCGGCCTCGGCCTTTCGTATGCGCTCGTACCGCTCGACGGAGGTTTCGTTCTCGCCCACGAGGTACAGGCGGAGGAGCCCGCGGGCGTTGGCGATGCGCGCCCCGAGCTTCGGGTCCGCCACGCTGTAGAGTTTGGGGGCGTACTCCTCGAGCGCGCCCTGGACCTCGGCGGCGATGCCGTGGAGGTCGGTCGTCCCCTCGTCCGTCCCCCAATCGGGGAACAGCTCCTCGACGGGCGTCCCCTCCGTGCGCACCCGGTCGGCGATGTTCATGGCGATTTCCGCCAGGTTGGAGAGCGCCACGAGCGCGCCCCGGTACGCGCCGCCCGCCAGGCACGCCTGCATGGAGGCGAGGTAGTTCTTCGCCGCCTCGGCCAGGTCGCCCAGCTTGTACGACAGGTAACCGATGCGGTTGTAGATTCTCCCCCTCTCGGCGGAGACCACCTCCTCGTTCTTCTCGCCGGAGGTTTCCTCGAAGAGGGCCAGGCGCTCCTCGTAGCAGGAGATGGACGCGCGGTAATCGCCCCGACGGGAGTGGCACTTGGCCGCGAAGGTGTAGATGAGCTCCTTCTCGCCGGCGAGGTCGAACCCCCGGGCCGCCTCCGAAGTGTCGCCCACCAGCCCCGCGCTGAAGGAGAAATCCAGCAGGCCGCTCGAGGCGGTCGAGTAGCGGGCCCGACCGAGCTGGTCCAGGACGTCGAGCGCCTGCTGGAAATAATCGAGGGCGTCGGCGTAGAGCTGGAGGAAGTAGTAGCAGACGCCGATGTTTCTCAGGGCGTAGGAGCGCTTGGCTCGGGCGGCCAGGGCCGTCTCGGCGGCGCGGGTACGGTCGCCCAGGTCCGGCAGGTCCGCGGCGGCGGCCTCCTCCCGCCGGGCCACCCGGTCGTACAGGTCGGCGGATTGGATGAAGCAGTTCAGCGCCTTGTCGTAGGCCTCCTGCTCGAAGTAGACCAGCGCCTGGCCGTCGGTGCACATGAGGACGCCCACGTCGTTGCCCATTTCGGCGAAGATGTCCCGGGCGGCCCCGTAGTGTCGGACGGCCTCGGGGTAGTTCTCGGTGTGGCGGGCGCAGCGGCCGGCGTTGAAGTGGTAGCGGGCTTCCACCTCCGCCTCGCCGGGCCCGGTCATCAACTCCTCGCGCCTCGCGTAGTGCTCGTAGGCCGGGCCGAAGTTGTACAACAGGTAGCTGGCGTTGCCGAGGGCCAGCTCGATGTCGGCCTCGAAGGCCGGGTACTCCGTCTCGTCGTTCTGGGCGCGGGCGAGGCTCAGGTAATCCAGCGCTTTTTCCAGATAATCGCCGGCCTCCCGCTCGTTGTCGTTTTCCCTCTCCCGCATGGCGCGCTCGAGATCGATCCAGCCCAGGGTGAACCAGGCGGCCGGAAAGACGAAGCGGAGGCCCACCGCCCGGTTGAGCTCGGCCTCCGCCTCGGTCAGCTCGACGTAGTTGACCCCGCTCCCCGGCCCGGTGGAGGGGTAGGTCAGGGCCAATCCGAGGGCGTAGCGGGCGATGGGGTCGTCGGGGTCGTCCCGGAGGCGGTCCCGGTACTCCCGCACGATGTCGTCCCGCTTGCCCATGTCCTCGCAGTAGAGCTTGACCAGTGCGTGGTGGCCCCGGTCGTTGGAGTAATCGAAGTCCATGGCGCGGCGGATGAGCGCCTCGGCGCGCTGGAGGTCGTTGCGCCGGCGATAGCCGTCCGCCTCCTCCAACAGGAGGCGGCGCAGGGTCTGGGAGGCGCGGATGGACTCCAACCCCCCCGAAAGCTCGCCGTAGGAGCCCACGATGCGCTCCAGGGCCGTCGCGGCCTCCTCGGGGTGTCCGAGGTCCTTTTCCACGTCGGCTATCTTGAACAGGACGCTCACACCGAGGAAGCTCGCCCGCGGGTAAGCCGTCAGCACCTCGCGGTAGGCTACCAGGGCCTCCTCCTCCTGACCCATCCGCCGGAGTTCGTCGCCGATTTGACCCTGGGCGTAACCGGCCAGCTCTGGGTAGTCGGCAAAATCGCGGGTCATCTCCTCCAGGGCCACGATCCGCTCCACGTCCCGCAGGCTGCCCACGGTGAGGCTGACCAGGTCGCGCTGGGTCAGGTTCTGCCACCTCTTCTCGGCGGGGTAGTTCGTGAGGATGTAGAGGTAGCGGTCCCGGGCCTCGCCGTGGCGTCCGAGCCGCTCCAGGGAGCGGGCCGCCTTGAAGTCCGCCTCGGCGCGCAGGCTGAAATCGGAGCCCAGACGCGCGGCCGCGTCGTAGCTTTCCAGCGCCTCCTGGACCCGGCCCACCCGGTACAGGACGTCCCCGGCCAGGACGAGGCTGCCGCAGGCGACCTCGGGGACGTACTCCACGGTCTCCGCCGCCAGGTCCCGCGCGCGGGCCAGGATGTCGGGGGTCGCCTCCTCCACCGTCCGGCCCTCGTCCACGTACCGGTACGCCGCGGGGAGTTGGTCGAAGTAGATGGCCCCGAGCCACTCCTGCTGGAGCTTGGACAGCACGCTGGCCGCCCCGGCGGTTATGCCCCCCGGCCAGCGGCCGGCTACACCCGCGCGTTCGAGACCGGCCTGCCGGCTCCAGCCGAGGTTCTCCATGTCGGAGGCGAGCTCGAGCTGCGCCCGGGCGGCCAGGTCCTCCTGGCGGTAAAAGGCGTCCACGAAAAGGGTGAAGGCCAGCAGCCGGGCGGTGGGGTCCTCGACGACCCCCCGCGCCAGACGCAGGGCGGTGGAGGGATTTTCCGGCAGCTCGGGGGGGGCGAGCGGCATGCTCCAGATGTCGCCGTTAAAGGAGCGGTCGGAGCTGAAATAGACGAGGGTGCCGTCGGTGTCGGCGAACCCGTCCCAGTCGGCGCCCGCAGTGAGGCGGCGGTAGGCCGCCTGACCGGGTTTAAGGCGGTCGGCCGCGGCTGCTCCGGGCGTCGAACCCTCCAGAATGCGCTCCAGCGCCTCCGCTTCCAGAAAGCAGAGCTGGGCGTTGTCCCGGGTGTCAATGACGCCGTCGGAGTTGGTGTCCAGGGCGAAACGGGTGAAGAGGAGGCCCTCCGGTCTCCAGCGCGGCCGGACCATGACCCCCGCCTCGGATACCAGGGGCCGGCGAAGGCCGTCCGAGAGCCGCCGGGCCTCCAGGGTGCTGCCGCCCATTCCGGGGACGACGTAGCACAGCCAGGACCCGTCGGGGGAGAGGGTCGGGTTGGCGCCGCCCGCCTCGGTGATGCGCTGGAGCCCCTCTCCCGTCCGCTCCACTCGGAAGACGTTGGACAGGTTCGGGGGCGGTTCCCATTCCGCGTCCACCGCCCCGGGAGGCGGCCGATAGTCGGCGGGCTCCGACCGGGTGAAGTAGATGTAGTTCTCGTCGGGCGTGGGTATGGGGGTCTCGTCGCGGCCCAGGTGGGTCGTCAGCCGCGTGGCGAAGCCCAGCTCGATGCTGTAGCAGTAAATCTCGCCCTCGGGGTCGTCACGGGTGCTGGTGAAGTAGATTTTCGTCCCGTCGGGCGACCAGACCGGGTTGTAGTCGTCGGCGGTGTTGGTCGTGAGCTGGGTCTGCTCGCGGCTCTCCAGGTCCATGAGCCAGATGTCCGAGTTCCCGCTCGCGTCGGACACGAAGGCCAGCCGGTTGTCCCGGCGGTCGACCGCCGGGGAGGACTCGAAAGAAATGCGGGTGGTGATTTGGACCGACTCGGGCAGGGGGAACGTCTCCAGCCCCTCCCCCTCTGGGGCGTCGGCTCCGACGGCCGGCGCGAGGAGGACCGGGAGAAACGCGCAGATGAACGGGTAAAGACGCGGCATTTTTCTTGCGGGTTACGGCGCGGCGCCTCGGAACGGGCTTTTCCCACCAGGATTATACACGCCGTCCGTTACGTTGGGTAGCGCTCGAGGGGGCGGCGCCTTGCCAAAGGACCGCGGAGGTGCTACCATTCGAGTGAAAAGAGACGTTGTCCCGTAAGGCGATGCGTTTTCCGTAAGTCACTGTTCCACGCAGGTGGGCGAACACCCTGGGAGGTTGAGATGAAGCCAACGGTGGTAGTGCTCCTCTTCGTCGCCCTCGTCGCCTCGTTCTCGGCCGATTTTTCCGGAAAGAGGGGCTACGGTCGTTTCGGTTTCCGCGCCGCCTATCCCATCGCCCTCACCGAGCCCTACCCGCAATCGTTCGATAACGAGAACGTCGCGACCACGGAGTACACGACCAGCGTTTACGCGGCCCTGGAGGGCGGGGTCGGCTTCTCCGACTACCTGGAGCTGACGATCGGGTTGAACTTCCACTTCGCCACCGCGTCGGCCACCAACGACCTGGGCGACCATCTGCCGAACTACGACCTCACGGCGGGCGAGGGCTCGATTGCGGCCGGCCTGAACGCCTACTTCATCAGGGGGAACATCCGGCCCTATGGCCACGTGGACCTGGGCGTCTCCTTCAACTACACCGATTTCGACAACGCGCCGGGCTACACCCGCTCCCTGGCCCTGGGCGTGGGGATCGGCGTCGGCTGCCAGTTCGTCCTCAGCCAGGTTTTTTACCTGGAGCCCTTCGTCCACTACCGCCTCCACGCGAGCGGCACCTACACCTTCAACATCGACCAGCCGAACCCCAAACCGCGCGAGCAGGATTTCCTGGCCACGCCGATGGTTCTGTGCTGCGGTCTGGGGTTCGGGTTCCTCTTCTAGCGGCCGGTCCCGTTCAATGGCGGTTATCGCAGTGTCGGGCAAGGGGTAAGGCAAGGGGTTTAAACCCCTTGTTCCGCGCCTTGTCTCCATTGATTCTTGACCAAAGGGGTCGTCCTTTATATCATGGGGGCCGTGAGGACGGCGATGAACGATTCCGCAAGCTCCGACCGCGCCCCCCGCCTGACCATCGGCGTGCCACGCGCCCTGGACTACTTCATCCATTACCCCCTGGTGCGCGAGCTCCTCGGCGGCCTCGGTTTCAAGATCAAGCTCAGCACGCCCACCAACCGCGCCGTCCTGGACGCCGGCACGACCTACACCGTCACCGACGCCTGCATCCCGGTCAAGGTCTTCCACGGTCACGTGCACTCCCTCCTCGGCGCGTGCGACGCGATCTACCTCCCCCGGTTGGTCAAGGTCCGGCGGCTGAAGCACCGGGGCCGTTCCTACCGCGAATCCTTCTGCCCGAAATTCATCGGCCTGCCAGACATCGTCCGGAACACGATGGGACTGGAGACGGTGGAGCAGCTCGGTCCCGGGGCGCGGGCCCGCCGGTCGCTCCGCCGCCGCCTCCGGCTCGCCCAGCCCCCGCCGCCCGACGGCGTGCGCGAGCTGCCCATCGTCCGGCGCGGACAGCCCGACGCGAGCCTCCCCTCCGACAATCCCGTCCTCATCGACATCAACGTGGACCTCACCCGCCGCTTCGCCACCCTGTACCGCGTGGCGAACCAGCTCCGCCGCCTCAAGTACTTCAGCTACGTCCACCTCTACCGCGTTTACCGCAGGGCGCTGCGGTTCCAGCGCCGGTACGAGAGGCTGCTGGGGCTGGGTCTTTCGCCCGACGAGGCGCTGCGCGTCCTGGATAAAGACGGGCAGCCGCCCTCTCCCACCGTCGGCGCCAGGGGCGTGCTGGCCGTGGTCGGCTACCCCTACCTCCTCTTCGACCCCTACCTGGGGGCGGGGGTGGTCAAGCGGTTCGCGGAACGGGGATACGACGTCTGTACCCCCTGGCGGCTCTGGCGGGACAAGCGTTCCCTGGTCCTAGGCGCCCTGCACAAGGAGCGGCCCTTCTTCTGGTATTTCTCCAACATCGTCGCCGACGCGGCGCTGTACCTCATCCATTACGGGGCCACCCCGGAGCAGGCGGCCGGGGAGCGGCTGACCCGGCGGGGGTTCCTGGGTCATCTGCTGGCGAGGAGTCGGGGGAAGCGGGCCGGGGCGCCCACCGTGGGGCTGGTGCACGTGACCAGCGCCACCTGCGGCCCCGACGCCTTCGTGGGCAAGATGCTGGAGCAGGAGGCGAAGAAGGCGGGGGTCCCCATGCTGATCCTCCAGGTGGACGAGCAGTCCGGCGAGGCGGGCATCCTCACCCGCATCGAGGCGTTTTGCGACATGCTGGAACGGAGCGGAAACGGTCCCACGGCCAAGGGGGGCGGGGTTGGGCTCGCCTAGAACCGACGGGTTCGCCCGGGAGCTGGCGCGCTGCGTGGCCTGCGGGAAGTGCCGCGCCGTCTGCCCCGTCTTCGCCGTGGAGGGCTCCGAGGCCAGCTCGGCCCGGGGGAAGCTGAAGCTCCTGGCCGCCGCCGAGGCCGGGGAACTGGCCTACGACGCCGACCTGGCGAAGCTCATCGGCGACTGCCTGGGCTGCAGGATGTGCGTGGAGGAGTGCCCGCAGGGGACGCGGGTGCAGGAGCTGGTCTTCGCCGCTCGGGAGCGCATCGCCGGTCGGCGGGGCCGCGGAATTTTGAGTCTTTTAATACTGCGGTATCTGCTCCCCCGGCGGGCGCTCCTGGCGTCCGCGGCCTCGGCGGTGGGACGTCTGCAGGCCGTAGGAGCCGCTCTATTCAGCCTGTTCAGTCCACGTTCCGGTGACCACCTTTCGTCTTCGCAACGCACCCAGCGCGCCCTGGCCGGCGTTTATCACTTTCTCCTCCCCCTGGCCGGGCTCTCGCCCCGCCTCGTGCCCCCGACGCTGGCCCGCCGCCCCTTCGGACTCGACCGGGGCGAGGTGCTCGCGCGAGGCGGTCCCGGCGCCCCGCGCTACGGTCTCTTCACGGGCTGCGCCGTGGACCTGGCCTACCCCGCCGCGGGCGAGGCGGTAATCCGGCTGGCCGAGGCCCTGGGCGTCACGCTGGTCGCCCCAAAGAACCAGGCGTGCTGCGGGCTGCCCGCCTGGGGGAACGGCGACCGCCGGGTGTCGGCGTCACTCGCCGAAGCCAACGCGGCCGCCTTCGCCGACCATCAACTCGACGGAATCGTCACCCCCTGCGCCTCCTGTGCGAGCTTCCTCCGCGGGCACTACACCGGCCCACTCGCCGATACCCTGACCTTCGAAGAACTCCTAGTCCGCCGCCTGGACGACCTGCCCCTCGTGCGCGACCCGTCGCTCGTAATCACCTACCACCAGCCGTGCCACCTGGCCCGTTATTTAAAGGTGGACCTGGCCGAGGGCATCCTGCGCCGGCTGGGGGAGTACGTCGAGCTGTCCGAGCGGGACGTGTGCTGCGGCGGGGCGGGGAGCTACTTCATAAAAAATCCCGACACGGCGGCGCGCATCGGGGAGCGCAAGGCGAAGAATATTCTCGCCACCGGCGCCGGGGTCGTCGCCACCTCGTGCCCGGGGTGCGCGGTTCAGATAGAGGCTTCGCTGGCCCGGCTCGGCGCCGACGTCCGCGTGGCCCTGTTGGGGGAGCTGGTGGCCGAGTCCCTCGCCCGGTCTACTTCTCCGCCCGGCAGACCAGATAGCCGCCGCTCGGCGCAAACGTCCGGTCCCTGAACCGGTTCCCCAGCAGCTTTTCCGCGGGGAGCTCCCGCCGCAGCACAATCCACAGGTTCCCCCCATCGCGCAGCGCGTCCGACGCGGCCTCGACGAATTTCACGATGAGGCTGAACGCATGCCCCGACCCGTTGTGGAAGGGCGGGTTGCAGAGGATGACGTCGTAGAGGCCGTCCAGCGTGTCGCCCGCCTCGGCGGCGCGGACCTCCGCATTATCGAATCCGGTAAGGGTGGCCTTCGCCGAGGTCAGGGCGAGGGCCGACGAGTCTACGGCAGTGACCCTGACCGCGCCTTTAACCGCCCCGTGCAGGGCGAGCACCCCGGTTCCGCAGCCCAGGTCGAGGACCCTCTTCCCCTCCCACCGCTCCGGGAGTTCTTCCAGCAAATGCTCCGTCCCCCCGTCCAGGGCGCGCCAGGCGAAGACGCCGGGGAGGGAATGCACCGCGCCCAGACCGGGGACCTCGTACGCGGGCCGGGGTTCCGTGTCGGGCGGCTCGCCCCCCATCGGTTCCGCGCAGCGCCACAGGCGGCAGTGGTAACGCGAGACGGCCTCGACCCGCCCGAAGCGCTCTTTGAGGTGCCTACCGTATCCCGCGATTCCGGCCCCCTTCTCCCCGACGACGAGAAGCGCCCCCTCCCGGTCCAGATGGTTCGCCGACCAGGCGATGCGCGCCCGGCCCCGTTCCCGGTCCCTATCCCCCCGGAGGGTGATGAGGTCGAACGGGCGGTCGGGCGGGAAACACGCGTGGAGGGCCGAACCGGGGGGCAGGGCGCGGACGGCGCCTAGAGCGTCCTCCACGACGGCGATCTCCCGGGATGGGCGTCCGAGGTCGGCCGTCAGCTCGACGGAGCCCAAATCCCAGGCCAGGGTTCTGACCCCGGATTCGCCCAGCTCTTCGATAAGGAGCTTCTCGGGGGGTGTCAGCACGTGTATCCTCCCGCGCCATCTTAGCACAGGGACGGGCTTGGAAGCTCTTGGGGGTTATGTTAGTATTTCCCCTGTTCGCTTTTTGGTGAGATTTATTTCACGAGCACCGGTCTTCGGTGAAAACCTGAACCTTTGGAGTAGGGATGAGTCCACGAATTTCGATGGATGAGCTGCACCCCTTCAAGGTGACCTACATCACCAACCCGACCCAGGAGAAGCTCCGGCAGTTGACGCTGGAGCACACCCCGGCGGTGATGAAGACGGCCCACGGCAGCCTGAACAAGATTACATTCAACAAGGCCCGCAAAGCCCCGTACACCTACATCGTCGCCGTCGAGGCCGACGCCGGCCGCTACTCGGGGAAGACCATCGACCCCGATTCCGCCGTCTGCCTTATAGACAGCGTCAGGAAGTACGTCGAGGAGAAGGGGACCCTGATCGATATACAGGGCTACGAGGGTCTCGGTCCGCGCGCCGTCGGCGTGCAGTGGCTCTACTCCCTGGACATCACCAACGTCGCCGCCATGCAGCAAATCCTCTCCTTCCCCCGGGAGATGGTGGAGACCGAGGAGCAGCTCTCCCGGCCCTTCGAGCCCACCCTGCGCCTGGTCATGACGCCGGGCCTTGAGGCGAAGGGGATGCCCGGCGGCCAGGCCATGGTCGTGGACCTGGACAACTGGACCACCTACGTCATCGGGGCGGACTACTTCGGCGAGAGCAAGAAGGGCGCCCTGCGCATGCTCAACGAGTACACCTACCAGCGCGGCGGCCTGACCCTCCACGCCGGGGCCAAGGCGGTGACCATCGGCGGGAAGACCGTCACCATGGCAATCCTCGGTCTCTCCGGCACCGGGAAGACCACCACCACCTTCTCCAAGCAGGGCGAGCTGACCCAGCCCATCCAGGACGACATGGTGACCCTGTGGCCCGGGGGCGAGATTTCCATTACCGAGAACGGCTGCTTCGCCAAGACCTACGGGTTGGCCGAGGAGTCCGAGCCGGTCATCTACGCCGGCACCACCGACCCCTCCGCCTGGACCGAGAACGTGTACGTGGACGAAAAGGGCGGGTTCGACTTCTCCAAGAGCCGGCTGACGGTGGAGGAGGTAAAGCGCTATCACGACATCCTCCTCGCCACCAAGGCCCCCGCGGGAAACGTGGAGAAGTTCATCCGGGGGGAGGTCAAAATCGACGACGTGGTGGACTCCTACGACACCCCCGCCGACGGCTGGGACTTCCTCGTCTGGACCCAGAACGGCCGCTCGATCATCCCGATGAAGGCGATAAAGAACGCGGCCGACCTGTACAAGATCCCGCCCCTCAAGTACATGGGCATCCTCAACCGCGACGAGGGTCCAGACGCGGCCTACCCGGGCATCATCCGCTTCGTCAGCCCGGAACAGGCCGGCGGATACTTCATGCTCGGCGAGACGACCAAGACCTCGGCGGCCGGCAAGGAGCGCGGCCGCACGCGCAGCCCCTTCACGCAGCCCTTCTTCCCCCAGCAGAACGGGCTCCAGCCGAAGCGCTTCGCCGAGCTGGTGGCCACGATGCCGGGCGTGGTCTGCTGGGCCATGAACACGGGCTGGGTCGGCGGCGACGCCCTGGACGTCAAGGCGGGGAAGGCCCTGAAGGTGAAGATTCCCCACTCCTCCGCCATGCTCGAGGCCATGCTCATGGGGGGTGTTGTTTGGAAGAAGGACCCCGACTTCGGCTACGAGATTGTGGACGTGGACGATTCCGCCAACGCGGCGCTCCTGGCCAAGGTGCCCGCGGAGATTCTGAACCCCGTGCTCTTCTTCTCCAAGGCCGGCCGGATGGACGAGTACCGGGCCTGGGTGGAGAAGATGCTGCAGGAGCGGCGCGAGTTTTTGGAGAAATACGCCGTGGACCCCGTCATCGTCCGCGCAGTCTGCGACGCCCGCAGCTAATTTGATGCATAATGAGACAAAGGGGTTAACCGGGCGTAGCGAGCTATGCCCTTGGCAAAACCCCCTGCCTTCAGGCGGCCGTCCCCATGGACGGCCGTTTTATTGCCGGGAACCGGAGGCGGTCCGGCTGCGTTTCGATAGCGATACACCGGCCGGGAACGAAAGTCCCGGGGACGCCCCCGAGGGGAGTAAGGCGGGGCCTTGCGGAGATGGATTTGCACAACGCGTTGACTTTTGGGGGGTTCTTCTGTTATACTACGTGTGTAAGTTAAACGGTTTAACCCTTTTTACCTTTTTCCCCTTTTTTCCCTTTTTTTGAACCGATTATGCAGGCCAACGACTCCAGAATAGTCGTACGCCCGAACCACCGGGGGTTCCGTCGTCTCGTCGTCGGAACCCCGCTTTTGTGCCCGCCGGGGCGCTCGGCTCCCCGACCGGTCAATGGACGGCCTGCCTCGGTTCGCTCAGCTTTAAAGCACGAGGTTTTGGTTGAAAAAAGAAATCTTGGTCAGCGTCTCCCCCCTCGAGACTCGGGTGGCTACGCTCGAGGACGAGGATTTGGTGGAGATAATGACCGAATCCGCCGATGCTCGTCACATCGTCGGGAACATATACAAAGGACGTGTTAGCGAGGTTCTCCCCGGGCTCCAGGCGGCCTTCATCGACATCGGGCTCGACCGCAACGCCTTCCTCCACGCCGAAGATCTGGTCACCGACGCGCAGGACATCGGCGCCTTCCTGGACTCCGATTACGACAACCTGATCGACCACCGGCGGGGCCGGCGGCGCGAGGTTCCGCCCATCGAGAAGCTCCTCTCCCGGAGCCAGGAGATTCTCGTCCAGATCACCAAGGAGCCCATCGGGAAGAAGGGTCCCCGGGCCACCGCCAACATCACCATCGCCGGACGCTACCTGGTGCTGATGCCCTACGCCGACCACGTGGGCGTCAGCCGTAAAATCGCCTCGGCCTCCGAGCGCAACCGCCTGCGCAAGCTGGTGAAGAACCTGCGCGCGGGCGACACCGGGTTCATCGTCCGCACCGTCGGCGAAGGCTCCTCCAAGACGGCCATCCGCGCCGAGATGGGCTATCTGAACCGGCTCTCCCGGGAGATAGTCCGCAATGCGAAAAAAACCGAGGCACCGGCCCTGGTCTACGACGACCTGGGGCTGGTGTTTTCCATCATCCGCGACGTCCTGTCCGAAGAGGTGGACTCCCTCGTCATAGACGACCGGGAGCTCTACAACCGCATCCGGAACTTCGCCCGCCGCACCGCCCCGAAGCTCTCCACCCGCATCGAGCTCTACTCGGGCCGCTACCCCCTCCTGGAGGCCTACGGCGTAGAGCGTGAGCTGGAACGCATGCTCCAGCGGCGGAATTGGCTCAAGTGCGGCGGCTACATCGTCATCGAGCAGACCGAGGCGCTGACGTCCATCGACGTCAACACCGGCAAGAACATCGGCAAAACGGACCTGGAGCGGACGGTCTTCGAGACCAACCTGGAGGCGGCGGTGGAGATACCCCGCCAGCTCCGCCTCCGGGACATGGGCGGCATCATCATCATCGACTTCATCGACATGGAGGTCCAGGGGCACCGCGACGAGGTGGTCAAGCGTCTCAGCCAGTCCCTGCAGAAGGACCGCTCCAAGACCCGGGTGCGGCGGATGAGCGACCTGGGCCTGGTCGAGATGACCCGGAAACGGGTCCGGCGCAGCGTAACGGCCCAGATGACCGGCCGATGCCCCTGTTGCGGCGGCACCGGGCTCGTGCTGTCCGACACGTCCCTGGCCCTGCACGTGGAGAACACCCTCCGGCGGGCGCTCTGCCAGGCCGGGGAATCCACCGTCCAGCTCGTCTGCAACCCCAACGTCGTGCAGCTTCTCAAGACCCGATACCCCACCATCCTCGAGCGTCTGCAGCAGGAGTTCGGGCGGGAGATAGCCCTGCAGGCGAATCCGCTCCAGCCCTTCGACGAGCTGACGGTCAAAGGGGTGGACGACGCGAAGAAACCGCGGCGGTCGCGGGGCAGGCGTCGGCATGTCCGGAAGAAGACCTGACCGTGGGCCGTCCGCCGTCCGCCGGCGTCATCCGTCTGCGCCCCCATCACCTCTTGTGCCTTGTGGCCTTTCAGGGTGAGGGGTACTCGCCGGAATTCATCGAGAAGGCTCTGGGGCTCCAGCGTGCCCTCCTGGCCGACGACGCGGTAGTCGAGCTGGTCCGCGGTCCGGACGACCTGTGCGACGGCTGCCCGGAGATGAGCCGGGAGTGCGTTTCCCTCGCTCCGGATTCGGGCGTGGAAAAGCTCGACCGCGCCGCCTCCGCCCTTCTGGGTGTTACACCAGGGCGCCGCCGGGCGGCGGAACTGCTCCTGTCCATGAGGAAAACCTTCACCCCCGAGCGCGGGTACAAGGTCTGCGCCGGTTGTTCCTGGCTGCCCCGGATGGACTGCCCGCGGGTCATCGCAATCCGGCTGAAGGAGCTTTTCCCGAAACAAGGGGCTTGAGCCCCTTGCCACGGCGGAGGATACGTGCATAGACGCGGCGACGAGAGAGGGGTGGCGCTGGCCATGGCGTTGATCGTCCTGGCGGTGCTCTCGACCTTCGCCGCGCTCCTTCTGGCCCTGGCGAACTACGAGAACGTCTCCGCCGAGGACGCGCGCCTGGCCGTCCAGTGCGAGGCGCTGGCCGAGTCCGGCTGGAACCTGGTGTTCCGCGAGCTGGCCGCCACCCGCTTCGACGGCCGGTCCACCCACGCCCTGGGCGCCGACGGCCGGCTGGTCGTCAACGAGGACACCCCCCTCGTCCCCCAAATCACCAGCCCGCTCACCGGCGAGGTGGTGGCGGTCATCGACGGTCCCGGCAATACAGAAGGCCTCGACCGCAATCTCGACGACGGGGCCTACGTCTGGCGTTGGTATCCCGGGGCCGGCTGGAGCTCCCTTTCCAGCGCCGGCGTACCGGAGGAGCTCCGGGTCATCGCCTACTACAACGACCCCGACCGGTTGAGCTTCACCATCCAGGTCGAGGCCGTCCTCTACACCGCGGCGAATCCCATCACGAGGCGACTGCGGGTCACCGGGCGCACGCAGCCCCTCGAGCAGTACGTCCTCTTCTCGGCTTCGGAGCTCGCCCTGGCCGGCAGGGCGACCTGGTACGTGGACGGCGCGGTCCACGCCAACGGCGACCTCTGCCTCATGCCCGAGGGGACCCAGGTGCGCCTGGACGGCCAGGAGGTCACCTCGGCGGCCAAGCTGCTGCGCCTGCGCGACCCCTGGGGGCGGGAGGCGCTCCTGGGGGACGTGCTGGTAATCGTCCCCGACGAGGAGGAGGAGTCGGGCTTCCGCGAGGAGGAGTGGTTCACCGACCCCCCCTTCGATTCGGAGCACGTGGCCCAGAACGAGGGCTACGCCTTTTACGACAACGACCCGACCAACGACGTCACCGGCTGCCAGGAGCTCTTCGCCGGGGCGGTGCGCGACGGCTTCATGGGAATAGGCAGCTTCCAGCCGCCGTTCCTGGCCGATATGGGCTACCTCCGGCCTCAGGCCGCCTACGCTATCTTCACCGACGGCGCCGTGGTCACCTGCCTCGACGCCGACGGGGTGTACTACGCCGAACCGCTGGTCGCGGTGGAGTGGTCGGTTTTCACGAACCCCGCCACGGGCGAGAACGCGGACCTGTTGGAGCTGGACCTGGCCAAGCTGGCCGACCCCAACGGCGACGGGGATTTGAAGGATTCGCTCTGGCCCGCCAACGGCATCCTCTACGTGGGCGGTGACTGCCGGCTCAAGGGTGCGCGCGCCCTGCCCGGCGACCTGGCCATCCTCTGCTCCGGTGACATCTACCTCCAGGGCGACGTCAACGTCGAGGCGCCCCGCCTGCTGGAGCTGGTCGCCCCCTTGGGCCGAATCTGGCTCCTGTCGGAGAACTGGAAAGACGAAAACGCGGCGCTCCCCGTCGAGCGGCGCATACCCAAAGCCCTGCGCGTGGTGGCGGTGCTGGTGGACGGACAGCCGGTGGTGTCCGAGGCCGGTTTCGCCGGCGGCGAGGGGACGGCTCCCCCGGCGGCCCTGCCACTCCTGGAAGCCTGGGGACCTGTGGCTGAGATAAACATCGAAGGCGCCTGGATTCACCTGCGCACGGCCGTCATGGCCACGCTCGGCTCGCCGCCCAAGGAGGGTCAAATCGCCTGGCTCACCGCCGAGGCCTACACCCCGCCGGTCATCCGGCTGACCTACGACCGGCGGCTGGAATCGCAGCGGCTGCCCTTCCCGCTCACCGGCGCTCGGGTGACCGCCTGGCAACGGGTGACGGAGTAATTATTTAGATAATGTTAAAAACTAATAAAATGAGATAGTTAACTCCGCGGATGTTTGAGGGGTAGCATGGGCAAGACAGTGGTTATCTTCTTATTTTTCGCCGTCGTCGCCCTGCCCGCCGCCGCCGCGGAAATCACCGCTGTTGACCTGGGTGTCCCCGGTGTGGAAATAGCCGAAGGTGAGGAGGAGGCCGAGCTGTCGCCGGAGATGCGCGCCCAGCTCGAAGAGAGCGCGGACAGCTACTTCCGCATTGCTCTGGAGAACCTGAATACCCCGGACATCGCCGGTGTATACCCCGCAGTGCTCTTCAAGGCCGGGGAGTGCTATGAAAAGGTAGGTAACTGGACCAAAACCCAGGAAGCTTTCACCCTCTACGGCCAGAGGTATGGTGAGACGGGCGTTCCGGACCTGGTAGTGGATTCCTTCTACCGCGCCGGTCACGCTGCGTTGATGTTGGGCAAAGTGGAGGAGGGTCGCGAGCTTCTCTTAGAGTGTGTAGATGCGTATAAGGATTTCAACTCCAGGCCCGGCGTCGAGGTGAACTTCGATATCCCGGCCAAGGCCTATATAGAGTTAGGCGACCTGCTCTTCGATAACTACGCGGCGATCACCCTCGAGGGCGACCTGATGGACCTGGACCCCCTGGTGCAGACGGCGACGAAGAAGTACGGGCTGATGAACGAGCTGGCCGAGTTATACGGCCGTGCCGCCAGGGCCGCCGATACAGAGGTGAACTTCTCAGCCCGCTACAAGGCCGGATTGGTGTACGAGCTGTTCTACCGCACCGTCAGCCAGATGAAGCTCAGTTTCGCCACCCTGGACCAGCTCATGGAGGAGAACCCGGATGAAGCCGCCGAGCTCGAGGAAATCGTCATGGAGCAGCTGGCCGAGTTCCAGGCCCAGATGGACTCCTGGGCGGAGGAGAACGGGCTCAACAAAGCGATCCAGGTGTACGAGTTCATTATCCGCAGCGCTGAGGAGCACGGCGAGACAAACCAGTGGGTGCTCAAGGCCAAGGAACGCCTGGCGGAAATCGTTCCGTAGGTCTACATGTTTTTTAACACCCCGCCTGGTGCCCGGTGGAGTAGAAACCCCTCACCCGAGCCCGTAGGCGAGCCTCCCCCCAGAGGGCGATGGGATAAAAAGAACCCCCCTCCCCGGCCCGTAGGCGAGCCTCCCCCCAAGGGGGGGAGGGAGAACAAGGAGTAAAGTGTCCGCACGGTACGACAGCAGAAAGGCCGACGAGATGCGGCCCGTCAAGTTCACCCGCAACTACATCGAGCACGCCGAGGGCTCCGTCCTCGTCGAGTTCGGCGGCACCCGCGTGGTCTGCACGGCCACGGTGGAGCAGGGCGTCCCGACCTGGCTCAAGGGCGCGGGCAAGGGCTGGATAACCGCCGAGTACGCCATGCTCCCCCGCTCCACGGGCCAGCGGAGTAAGCGGGAGAGCTACGGCCGTCCCAGCGGGCGCTCCCTGGAAATCGGCCGTCTCATCGGGCGCAGCCTCCGGTCGGTCACCAGGCTCGAGAAACTCGGCGAGCGCACCGTCACCATCGACTGCGACGTGCTCACCGCCGACGGCGGCACCCGCACCGCGGCGGTAACCGGCGGCTGGTTGGCCCTGCACGACGCTCTGGTCTGGCTCGGCGGCGGCGAGGAGACGGGCGCCCTGCCCATCGCCGACCACGTGGCCGCGGTGAGCGTGGGGGTCGTGGCCGGGGACGAGCTTCTGGACCTGTGCTACCGTGAGGACGTGGCCGCCGACGTGGACGCCAACATGGTGATGACCGGCGCCGGGAATTTAATCGAGGTCCAGGCCACCGCCGAGGGGAAGCCCTTCGACCGCGCCTGCCTCGACCGGCTTTTAAACCTGGCCACCAAGGGAATCAACGAGCTGGTGGCGCTCCAGCGCGAGGTCCTGCAAGGATAACCGATGCCGGATGCGGATAACGAGCTGTCCTGGTGGGTGTACCCCCCGGCGCTTTACCCCTGGCGAGCCCTGGCGGGGATCGCGGTCCTGAGCCTGGTGGTGATTTTCCTCATCTACTACGCCGGCGGCCCGGTGGTTGGAATCGTTGGCGGGGGTGTCATCTTCTTCGTCCTCAACGGGTTTTTCCTGCCCTCGAGTTATTCCCTCGACGAGGAGGGCGTGGTCTGGCGCCGGTTGTTTTTCCGCTTCAAGCGGCCCTGGAGCCACTTCCGCTGCTACTACGCCGACCGCTTCGGCGTGATGCTGACCCCGGGCAGCCGGCCGAGCCGGTTGGACCCCTGGCGCGGCATGAACCTGTGGTTCGGGCCGGTCGATGAAGAAAAAAATTCGAAAGGCACGAACCGGGACCGGGTGCTGGACTTCATCAGACGGTACGTGAAGCCCTACCGTCCCCCGATGGACCACCGGGACGTTCTGGGTTGATTTCCCCCGTTCCCCGTCGGAGCGGGATCGGAAAGAGTAGAACATGATGGGCATGGGTGGAGCGAAGCGGTTCGAGTGGCGGGCGTCGCCCCCCGACTGGCGGGGTCGGCACCGCATCTGCCGCGAGCTTCTCATCCACCCGGTCACGGCCCAGGTGCTCCTCAACCGCGGCATAGGCAACCCCGCCGAGGCTTTCAGTTTCCTCTACAGCGCCGTCCACCACGACCCGTTCAAGTTCCTCCAGATGGAGACGGTGGTCAAACGGATTCTCCGGGCGGTGGAGGACGGCGAGGGCATCTTCGTCTTCGGGGACTACGACGTGGACGGCATCACGGGCACGGTGGCGCTGGTGGACTTCCTCACCCGCATCGGCGCCCGCGTCGGCCACATGGTCCCCAACCGGCTGACCCAGGGGTACGACCTCTCCCCCAAGGTGGTGACCGAGACGAAGGCCGCCGGGTACGGCCTCCTCGTGACCAACGACTGTGGGGTCACCGCCCACGAAGCCGCCCGGCACGCCAGGGAGCTGGGGCTGGACCTCATCATCACCGACCACCACCTCCCCGACGAAAAGCTGCCCGACGCCCTGGCCATCATCAACGGCAACGTCGGCGGCTCCGGCTATCCCTTCTCCGGCCTGGCCGGGGTGGGGACCGTGTTCAAGGTCATCAGCGCCCTGTCCCGGACCCTCGGTCGGGGGCCGGACCCCGAGGAGTACCTGGACCTCGTCGCGCTGGGGACGGTGGCCGACGTCTCGCCGCTGGTGGACGAGAACCGCGCCCTGGTGGTGGCCGGTCTGGCCCGGATGAACAGCATCCCCCGCCTGGGGCTGGCCGCGCTCATCGACTCGGCCGGGCTGGGGGGGAGGCGCATCGGCGCGAAGCAGCTCTCCTACGTCCTGGCTCCGCGGCTCAATGCCGCCGGTCGTATCGCCACCGCCGAGGTCGGGGTGGAGCTCCTGCTCTGCGAGGACGCCGACGAGGCCTACCGCCTGGCGATGCGCGTGGAGTCGCTCAACCGTCAGCGGCGGTTGATCGAGTCCGAGACGACCCGGGAGGCCATGGCCCTGGCCGAGGACGACATCGCCTTCGAGGAGGTGCCGGTCATCGTCGTGGGGAGCAACGACTGGCATCCGGGTGTGGTGGGGATTGTGGCTGCCCGGCTGGCCGACCGTTTCTCCCGTCCGGCGGTGGTCTTCGGTGAGCTGGGACGCGGCTCGGCCCGGGGGTATGGCGATTTCGACGTCATCGGTGCCCTGGACGAGTGCGCCGACGTCATCGAGGATTACGGCGGCCACCTCCACGCCGCCGGCGTCCGCATCAAGTTCCCCAACCTCCCGGAGCTGCGGCGGCGGATAAACGAAATCGCCCGGCGCAAGCCCATCGCTCCCCACCCACTCCTCGAGATTGACGCCGAGCTCCGCCTGACCGCCATCAACGAGCAGCTCCTGTGGGAAATCGAGAGGCTCGACCCGTACGGCATCGGCAATCCCGAGCCGGTGTTCCACGCCGGCGGGGTCATGCTGGCCGACGAGCCCCGTGTCGTGGGGAAGAACCATCTCAAGCTCGTCCTGACCCAGGACGGTGCCTCGTTGGAGGCCATCGCCTTCGGACGGGCCGACCTGGCCAGTTACCTGCCCCGCGCCCGACCCTTCGACATCGCCTACCACCTGGAGCGCAACACCTTCCACGCCGGCTCCAACATCCAGCTCCGGGTGCTGGATTTCGACCTGGAGGAGCGGGTCCAGAGCGGGCCCTCCAGCGTGTCAGTGGACGACCGCCGTGATTCGGCGGCCATGGAGGACCGACGGCGAGCCGTCCTGGAGATGGTGACCGCGGGACCGACGGTCATCTACGCCGGCTCGGACCGACGCCGGGACATCCAGCGCTTCCTCGCCCTGAGCGGGTATCTGCCCGCCACCGTTCCCGCCGACCTCGACGACCGGCACTACCTCTTCTGGGAGACCCTGACCATCGGTGGGTTCAAGGCCCTCCCCGAGGTGTGGGCCTGTGTCTGCGACCCCTTCGACAACCCCTACGACGCGATTCTGCTGCGGGAGCTGGGCCGCATCGCCCGGGACCTGCATCTGGTCCTCCTCTACGAGCGGCACGACCTCAAGGAGTGGCACCGCAAGGCGCTGGACCGCGTGCGCCTGGCGGAGATATACCGCGACCTGCCCAAGGACGAGCCGTTCAGCGACGACATCATCGTCCAGTTGAGCGGCCGGTGGCTGACCCGCGGTGAGGCCCGGCTGGCCCTCTCCATCTTTCTGGACCTGGGGCTTCTGACCCGGCGGAACGGCAGCTACGAGGTGGTGTCGGTGCAGGACCGGCGGGACCTATCCAAGAGCTTCACCTACCAGCGCCTGGTGCGTTTCGGGACCGAGGGGCGCCGCTTCTTCCGCCAGCAGATGGAGCTCGAGGGCCGGGAGCTCCTCCAGCTCCTGTTGAACATCTACAGCACCGTTGGCTAGTGAGGGCAAGGGGTTTAAACCCCTTGTCTCCTCTAGGATCGGCTAGGACGGTCTTTCGTGCGTGGATTGACGCTTCTTTCCGTAGCCCTCGCCCATCTCGCCGCCGGTCAGACGACCGTCTCGCCCCAGGGCGAGCTCATCCAGCCGGTTTCGAGCCCCCCTTCACCCACCGCCCAGGACTACTCGCCGGCGCCCTACTCCGACGAGGTGGCGGCGCTGGTGGACCTCGTCGACGCCGGGGACGTCGACGACGCCCTCGACCTCGTCCTCGCCGAGGATACCCGCTTCACCCCCACCACGGGCTGCTTCGACACCGGCACCTCGCTGGCCGTCTCCCTGCGCGCCTGGGGTTACGGGGTAAAAGAGGACCCATTCTACACCACGCTGGTCTTCTCCGACGTGGACGCGGCCGGTGAAAACCTGTGCGCCGTGGGGCAGGCCGGGCTCATCTTCACCTCCTCCGACGGCGGGGTTCTCTGGACGCGACGGGACGACGGGACCGTTCCCGCGAGTCTTTACGAGGTCGCCTTTGCCGCCGCCGACCCGCTAAACGTATGCGCGGCCGGCTCCTCGGGGACGTTTCTTTCGAGCGACGACGGCGGGGCGACCTGGACGGCCCGTGAGCTCCCCGGCGAGGGCTCCCTCACGGTCACCGCGTTGGCGCGGCCGGCGACGGATACGGTTTACCTCGCCGGCTACACCCCCGACGGGATGGCGGCCCTGAAGAGCACGGACGGCGGAAGGCACTGGGATTACCTGAACCACGGCTTCCCGGCCGGCGCCGTCTGCTTCGGGATGTGCTTCCTCGACGAGGACACGGGCTGGCTCTGCGGCGGGACGACCGGCTCGCCCTACCGGGCTTGCATCTCCCGGACCACCGACGGCGGGGAGACCTGGGGGCTCTGGTCGGTCGACGGCCCGCTCGTCGTCAACCTGTCCTTCGCCGACGCCGACACCGGTTTCGCCGCGGGGAACGACTACGAGACGATTTTTCGCACTACCGACGGCGGTGAGAGCTGGGAGACGGTCCATAGCCTCGACGGCCCGGATTACGAGTACCTGGGCGACGTCGAGGCGCTGTCGGTCTCTAGCGCCGTGGCGGTGGGCTACGGCGGTTGCGTGCTCGCCACGGCCGACGGCGGCGACACCTGGGATTATCTGCGCGAGCCGTCCGACGACCCCGATTACGGGCACCGGACCGCCCTCGCCGTCGTGGACTCGGAGCGTTGGTTCGCCACGGGCTACGGCGCCTTCGAGCTCACCGAGAACGGCGGGACGGGCTGGGAAGATGAAATCGCCGACCTGGGCCTGCCGCCGGCAGTGAACGTCTACGCCTTTAAAACCGGCGCCGCGCTGGAGCCGGGCCCGCTCGTCATCGCCCCCTACGACTGCACCTCGGAGAACCCCTGGTTCGATGCGCCGGGGGCCGACGCTAACGGCTCGGGGACGGCGGCCGCTCTGGTGGCCGCGAAGGCGCTGGGCGCCCTGGAGACCGAGCGCGACCTCGGCTTCCTCTTCACCGCCACCCGCTACTCGGGCGGAGATTTAGGCCAGTCGGGAGCCCGCCGCTTCCTGGCGGAATACCCCGACCGCGACTTCCGCTCGATTCTCGACCTGGAGGCGGTGGGCTACGCCAACGACGCGAACCTGGACCTCCTGTTGACCGGCAACGTCCCCGGGGAGGAGTTGACCGACGCCGTTTACGGCTACGCCCGCGATTACGTCCCCGACCTCCCCCTGTACCGGACGACCAACGGTTTCGATTTCGGCCACGACCACGGCGCCTTCTGGGACGCCGGCTTCCCGGCGGTGCTCCTCGAAGAGTACTACTCCGAGGAGGATGAGCGGAACTTCAACGCGGGCACCGTCCACGACACCCGCGGCACCCTTTGCCCGGGCCAGATGCTCCACGCCGCCCGGCTTACCGTCGCCTTCGCCGCCGCCGAGGCGCTCTTCGCCGACGAGGTGGCCCTGGAGCCGCGCGACCCCTACGTCTTCCCCAACCCATTCCGGCCCGGTCGGGGGCACACGACCGTCACCTTCGCCGGGATGCCCGCCGGCGGGCTGATTCGGGTTTTCGACGTCACGGGCGCGCAGGTCTACGAGGGGACCGCCGACGAGGGGCCCTTCGTAGAGGGCGGCCTGGCCACCTGGCGCCACACCTGGGACGCGACGAATTCCAGCGGCGCGCCCCTGGCGGGCGGCGTGTATATTTACCATGCTCAGGGTCCGAAGGGAGACGCCGTGGGCAAGCTGGCGGTCATCCCCTGAAAGGCGTCCCGTGACCGATTACCGGCCCACCATCGCCTTCGAGGTCCACCTGCAGCTCGACACCGCGTCGAAGGCCTACTGCGGCTGCGCCGTCGTCTTCGGCGCCGCGCCCAACACGGTCGTCTGCCCGGTGTGCACGGGGCAGCCCGGGGCGCTCCCCGTCCCCAACCGCGGCGTCTTCGAGAGGGCCGTCCGCGTCGCCCTGGCCCTGGGCTGCGAAATAGCGGAAAAAACCCACTTCGACCGGAAGAACTACTTCTACCCCGACCTGCCCAAGGGCTACCAAATCAGCCAGCACCCGGTGCCCGTGGGCCGCGTTGGTGAGTTTCGCTTCCCCGCGGAGCGCTACGGCGAGGCGGCCGACGCGGTCGTCAAAATCAGCCGGGTGCACGTGGAGGAGGACACCGCCAAGGCGGTCCACGACGCAAAGGGCGACACCCTCATCGACTTCAACCGCGCCGGGGTGCCGCTCATGGAAATCGTCACCGAGCCCTGCATCCCAAATCCAGACGTAGCCTACGCCTACCTCACCGCGTTGAAGGAGACCCTGGAGTACCTGGACGTCTCCTCGTGCAGCATGGAGGAGGGCTCGCTGCGGGTGGACACCAACATCTCCGTGGCCCCGGCGGATTCAATAAAGCTGGGGACCAAGGTGGAGGTGAAGAACCTGAACTCGTTCAAGGCGGTCAAGGCGGCGCTGGAGTACGAGTTCGAGCGCCAGACGGGGATTCTGGCCTCGGGGGGGAAGGTGGTTCAGGAGACGCGGCACTGGGACGACCGCGAGGGCGCGACCCTGCCCGGCCGGGTGAAGGAGGAGGCGATGGACTACCGCTACTTCCCCGAGCCGGACATCCCGCCGTTGGCGATTCCCCGGGAGTGGGTGGAGGAGATTCGGCAAAAACTGCCGGAGCTGCCGCAACAGGCCCGCGAGCGTCTGCACGCCGCCGGTCTTTCGGGCTACGACGCCTGGGTGCTGGTGGCGGAGCGGGACCGGCTGCGCTACTACGAGGCGGTCGTCGCGGCCGGCGCCCCCGCGAAACGAAGCGAAGCGAGTAATGCCCTGGCAAAACCGGCCGCCAACTGGGTCAACGGCGACCTGGCGGCGCTCGCGAAGGGAGAGGGCCGCGGATTCGGCGACTGCCCGTTACCGCCCGCTCGACTGGCCGAGTTGATTGCCCTGGTGGAAGAGGGGGAAATCAGCGGTAAAGCGGCCAAGGAGGTCCTGGAACGGACCTACCGGGGAGAGGGCTCGCCGGCGGAGCTTGTGGAAAAGCACGGCCTGGGGCAAATTTCCAACCAAGCTAGTATCGAAGAGGCGATTAGGCGTGTCATCGCGGAGCACCCCGCCGAGCGCGAGGCGTACCGGGCGGGCAAGACGCAACTGGGGAAATTCTTCGTGGGACAGGTGATGCAGGCCACGCGGGGCAAGGCCGACCCGAAGCTGGTCAACGCGCTGGTGGAGCGGCTGCTAGGCGAGTAGTGATGAAACGCCGTTGAACCAGAGGTCTGCGTTTTACGTAGGGCGGGGAATCCTTTCCCCGCCGTTTCCTTACCCGACTCGCGCGTCGTTGTACCGACGTAGGGGCGGGGCTCTGTCCCCGCCCACGGGCCGACGCTTTATCGGCCGTCTCTATCCCGTAGCCTTGACGGTCCACTCGTTCGCTTCGGCTTGCGAGTCCTTCGGCAGGTCGTTGGTGTCGAGGCGGGGCAGCGTGAGCGCATTGCCCCTGTCGGGAGAGACGACGCCGACTTCCGTGGTAAGCCCGGCGACGCAGTTGCGGGACCGTAAAACCGACAGCAGCGAGTCGTCGTACGCCCCGTAGGGATAGCACATGATCCAGCGGTGGATGTTCCCACCGACGGATTTAAGGAATTCGAGCGACTTGTCGATTTCGCCTTCCTGTTCTTCGGTGGAAAGGGTGTTCAGCCAGACGTGGTCATAACCGTGGGCTCCCACATACATCCCGCATTCCCGGAGCGCCCGGACCTGGTCGAGGCTCATGTACAGCTCCCGCGAGAAAGAGGCTTCATCGCCGGTTACGTATCGGCTGAACAGCTCGTCCGTTATGGCTCGTCTCAGTTCGAGCGGCAACTCGCGTTGCAGTGCGCGCTTGCAGAAAACGACCTCGGCGGTGTCGTAACGACCGGGCTTTCCGAGCCTCTCCCGGTACGTCGAGGATGCCGGCAGGTCGTAACGGGACCGGTTTTCATCGATACGATTGCAGATGTGCTCGACTAGAGATCGCGTATCGGGGGCGCTGGCAAGTACAAAATGTATTTTGTTCACGTCGAGCACTTTATGCTCGAGTATGCACTTGGCCGTGGGGAAGAAACACCCGCGCAGGCTCTCCCGCGTTAGAACCGGGAGCACCTCCGTGAAATGGTCGATGTAACCGTCGTCGAAGGTCAGCATGAGCGGACGGGGCCGCAGCGGCGCACCTTCGACGAGCGCGTCCGTCAATTCCCGGCCGCCGATGACGTTGTAATGCTTCTTTATATACCGTATCTGCTCTTCGAAGTCGCCTACGGACAAGCCCTTGATTTCAGGATAGCGGGAGTGTCGGAGGTTCCGCACGTAGTGGTACATGACGATTGTAAGAACGCCCTGCATCTAGTCCGCTTTCTTGACGTGCAGCATGAAGGTGGACGCGTGCGCGAGAAGCTGTGTGTTGTGTCTGGCGTGAGCCTGGAGCAGGTCGGCGATGGATGAGTGAATCCGGGCGTTCGTATCGCAAAATGAAGGCGGTACGCCGTGAATGTGCACGGGATACACCTCGACGGCTTGCAGGCCTCTGGCGTGCAATAATTTAATCAGCTGTAATGGGGTGTATTGGAATCGCGTCGTTACGTCAATCCCGGTCTTCGCATGTTCCGTCGCGGGCGCCTGGAGCGGCGCGCAATCCGCGCCCAGAACATCCCCGATCCGCTTGGCAGTGGTCCACTTCACCGCCTCCCGGATGAGAAGCCCGATATCGGCGGTCTCAAGTTCCTGCAGGGTGAAGTCATTCATGGAGACGAGGTTGAAGAGGCGGTTGCGGGAGCCGACGACGAACGAACCACCCGGAGCGAGGGCCTCCGCGATGAGATCGAAAAAGGCGTTCATCTCCCGCCCGGAGATGTATTCGATGAAACCGTTCGCCGAAATGAGGTCATAGCTCTTGCCGGGTATCTCGAAGTCGAAGATGGAACGGCGTATAAATTTGGCCTGTGTAACGGTTTCTTCAATGGCCTTTTGGTTTGCCAGGTCTATCATCTCCTGCGCGAAATCCACGCCGACGGCGTCGATTCCGCGTCCGGCGACACGGCGGACGAGTTCTCCCGTGCCGCATCCGACATCGAGGAACGACCGCATCGTGGGGTTCTCATCCACAATCGCAAGGACGTATCCGTTTCTCTGTTCGATGACGTTCACCTCGGTGCTCCCGAGTCCCTCGGCTTTCGACCTCCATTCTTCGGCGTGCTTCCTGAAGTATTCCAGGGCTTCCCGTTGCTGTTTTGTCGCCATGATCGAGCATCCTCCTTACGCGTATGGCTGACGCCCGGGTCCACCGGCGGCGATGGGGCGCGGCGGAATCGTTGGCCGGTGCTGCGCCTCGCTCGGCAGGAACGGGTAAAATTACGGCGTGATTGAGCGGGTGATTCCGCCTGTAATAATACCTGACGTCTTTGCCGCGCACGATTGATTTACGGGCGTCCGGTGTTCCCGGTCGGAGTCCTCACCCGCGGTCTCGTAAGGCGAGCCTTTTCCCTAGAAGGGAGAGGGGGCCGTTATCTCCGGAAGGCGATGAGCTTGGGCTCGGTGAGCTCCTCGAAGACGTAGCGCGTACCCTCCCGGCCCATCCCCGAGCCCTTGACCCCGCCGTAGGGCATGATGTCGGCGCGCCAGGTGGGGGACTCGTTGATGAGTACCGCTCCGGCTTCCAGCTCGTCCGCCGCCCGCAGTGCCGCGTCTATATTCTTGGTAAAGATGGATAGGTTCAGGCCGTAGTCGTTCCGATTGGTCCACGCGATGGCCTCGTCGAGCGTATCGTAGGGGACGAGGCTCACCACGGGGGCGAAGACCTCCCGCTCGACGACCTTCATCTCCAGTTTCACGCCGCTCAGGACCGTGGGCCGGATGACGTTCCCCTCGCGCGTCCCGCCGGTGAGCACCATCGCGCCGCCCGCCCGGGCTTCCTCAATCCAGGAAAAGGCGCGGTCCGCCTCGGCGGTGGAAATCATCGGCCCCACCAGCACGTCCTCCCGCGCCGGATCGCCCACGCCCAGGGCCAGAGTCTCCGCGACGAAGCGGTCGCAGAAGTCGTTGAAAATCCCGCGCTCGACGAAGACGCGCTGGAGGCTGATGCAGCTCTGACCGGCGAAACCGAAGGCGCCCCGGACCAGCCGCGGGACGGCGAAACCCAAGTCGGCATCGGCGGCGACGATGGCCGCGGCGGTGGATCCGAGCTCCATGGTCAACTTCTTCATCCCCGCCCGGGTGGTGAGCCAGCGCCCGACGTCGCCGGACCCGGTGAAGGTTATCGCCCGCAGCTCGTTGGAGGCGCAGAGCGGCTCTCCCACCTCGGCGCCCCGGCCCGGGACCAGGTTGTACGTGCCGGGCGGCAGGTCAAGGCCGTCCAGAATCTCCGCCAGTACGAAGGCGTCCAGCGGCGTGGCCGAGGCCGGTTTGTGCACCACCGTGCAGCCCACCGCCAGGGCGGGGCCCAATTTATGCGCGGTGAGGTTCAGCGGGAAGTTGAACGGGGTGATGGCCGCTATCGGTCCGAGGGGCACCCGCCGGGCCAGCCCGAGCATTCCCCGGCCCACGGGCGAGGAGTCCAGCGGCACCTCGTGGCCCGACATCCAGCGGGGGCACTCGGCGGCCAGGGTCAGCGTTTCGATGCAGCGCTCCACCTCGGCCCGGGCCAGGGTGATCGGCTTGCCGCACTGGGCGACTAAAATCGAAGCCAGCTCGTCCTTTCTTTCACGGACTGCGTCGCGGAGGCCGGCCACCACCTCGGCCCTCCGATGGGCCGGCCAGCGGCCGTACTCCGCGAATGCGCTCTTCGCCGCTCGGCAGGCCGCCGTAACCTGGTCCGCCGACGCGGCGCCGATACGAGCGACCTCCTCCCCCGTGTAGGGGTTGGTGACGGCGATGGGTTCCGCCTTCCCCGACGTCCACTCCCCGGCGACGTAAATTTTCGCGGGTTCCATGAAGCCTCCGATGTTCCAGCCGTCAGCGATTATACGATTTTAACCCTCGCCGTGAAGAAAGGGACCGTTGCCGGTCCCTTTCGTCGTCGCGTCTTTACTTTCAGCGAACGAGGACGAGTCGCCGGGTTGCGCTGTTGGTTTCGGTATCGAGCTTGTA
>CAZNZF010000005.1:0-7378 GCA_964577465.1 uncultured bacterium
GGGGCCTCTTCAACCGGTTCGGCGACCTCCTCGGGCTTTTCCTCGGTGGTCTCTTCCACGGATTCCGGTTCCGCGACCTCTTCGGATTTTTCCACCTCGGCGGCCGGCCTCTCACCGGCGACGGTCGGCTCGAAGTCCTCGTCATCCGGGGTGGGCTCGGGCTCCCGTTCCGAAAGGGAACCGGCCTCCTGGTGCTTGATCAACCGCTGCATCACCGGGTCTTCCTCGGGGCCGATGCCCATGTCGGCGTTGTAGGCCTTGAGGGACAGGTTGACCTTGCGCTCCTCGCGGTTGATGTTGATCACCTTGCAGGTCAGGTGCTCGCCGACCTCCAGGATGTCCTCCACGTTGGGGACGTGGGCGTCCACGATCTCGGAGATGTGGAGCAGGGCCTCGATGCCGTTGGAGAGCTCGATGATGGCGCCGAAGCGGGCCATGCGCACGACGGTCCCCTCCACGTAGGCGCCCTCGAAGATGTAGTCCTCGATGTGCTCCCAGGGGTCCTCGGTGAGCTGCTTCATCCCCAGGGAGATGCGCCGGTTCTCGGTGTCGACGTTGAGGACCACGACCTCTATCTCGTCGCCCTTCCCGACTATCTCCGAGGGGTGCCGCACCCGGCGGACCCAGCTCATGTCGCTGATGTGCACCAGGCCGTCTATGCCCTCGTCCACCTCGACGAAGGCCCCGAAGTCGGTGATGTTGCGCACGCGGCCCACAAGGCGGGTGCCGCGGGGGAAGTGCTCGGCGATGGTCTCCCAGGGGTCCTCCTCGGTCTGCTTCAGGCCGAGGCTGATGCGCTGCTTCTCGGTGTCCAGGTTCAGCACCTTGGCGTTGACCAGTTCGCCGATGGAGAGCATCTGGGACGGGTGGCGGATGCGCTGGGTCCAGCTCATCTCGGAGATGTGGATCAGGCCCTCGATGCCGTCCTCGATTTCGACGAAGGCGCCGTAATCGGTCATGTTGACGACCTTCCCCCGGATGACCGTCCCCTCGGAGTACTTCTGGGCCGCGTCCTTCCAGGGGTGGGGGGTGAGCTGCTTGAGGCCGAGAGAGACCCGCTCGCGCTCGCGGTCGAAGTTCAGGACCAGGATCTTGACCTTGTCCCCGATCTGGAGTATCTCCCCGGGATGGCTTATCCGGCCCCAGCTCATGTCGGTTATGTGCAGAAGACCGTCGATTCCTCCGAGGTCGATGAAGGCTCCGAAATCGGTGATGTTCTTGACCTCGCCCTCGCGGATCTGACCCTCTTCCAGCTCGGAGACGAGCTCCTCCTTCAGCTTCTCGCGGCGCTCCTGGAGCACCACCTTCCGGGAGAGGACGATGTTGCGTCGCCGACGGTTGATTTTCAGAATCCGCATCTCGAGCTCCCGGCCGACGAGGGATTCGAGGTCGCGCACCGGCCTCAGGGCCACCTGGCTCGCGGGGAGGAATCCCCGGGCGCCGATGTCCACCTCCAGGCCGCCCTTGATCCGGGCCACCACCTTTCCCTTGATGACCTCTTCATCCTCGAAGGCGCTCCGGATTTTTTCCCAGGTCCGGGCGAAGTCCGCCTTTTCCTTCGACAGGACGATGATGCCGTCCTGGTCCTCTTTTTTCTCCAGGTAGACGTCCACCTCGTCGCCGACCTCGATGTGGGCGTCGGGACCGAACTCCTTCCGGTCGATGGGGCCTTCGGACTTGTAGCCCACGTCCACCAGAATCTCGTCGCCGGAGATGCCGACGACCACGCCGCGGACCACCTCGCCTTCCCTCAGGTCGGCCAGGGTGTCCTCGTAGGCCGCCATGAGGTCGTCCATGGTGGCGCCGTCCGGATCCGCACCCGGAGGCACGGTCGCTTTCTCGGGTACCGGCTCGTCCTCGGCGGACGGAGTCGGGGCCTTTTTCGTCTTCCGGCGCGGGCTTTTTTCAGGGCGGGTTTTGCCTTCGGCCGCAGATACCTCGGCTGCGGGTTCGGGTGTCTCTTCGGCATCCGGAGCGGGCTCGGGGCCGTCCTCCGGCTGCTCTTCGCGGGGCGTCTCCTCGGAATTAGCTTCGGCCGCTTCGTCCGCTGGAGACTCCTCGGGTTGAAGGTTTTTGTCTTCGGGTATCAACATCCACATCCTCTTGGCGGCACGGCCCGCCGTACGACGTGCTGCACCACTGCACCAGGAACGTTAAAATTCCCGATGGGTTATGGCCCGGGGGGCCGGGGGAACGAAAACCACCGGCGTCTCGCCGATGTAGAGGTTGGACCTTAGCATAAAGCGGGGGGGGAATTAAAGGAAAAAAAAGTGTGGCCCGTGTCCACGGGTGGTGAAAGATTCCCCACCAGAGACATTCGGCGATTAATCGCGTGTTGGCAATGGTTTGAGCGCACAATTCTTTCTCGGAGCATAGGAGTCCTATTCACCGGCGGCGTGGGGGTGAATGACCCGCAATTAATTTTTTTTAAAGAAATTGCATTTTTTTATTGACATGGATTTTACAAGCCACTACCATCCAACTGTGGGGATAAGTGGGGAAAAATGGGTGAACATCCCCCGAACCGATTTCCCCCGAATCCCCCGGAGAATCATCCGAACCACCCCTCTCGGCGGTTTGTCATGTACCTCGGCCGATACTCCTACAACCTGGACGACAAGGGCCGCCTGGCGATTCCGGCCAAGCTGCGCTCCGGCGGCGAGGAGGAGGATTGGGTCCTGGCCCAGGGGCTCGACCACTGCCTCTTCCTCTACCCCAAGGGCGAGTGGGGCGAGGTCTCGGCCCGGATCCAGGCCCTGGCCGCGAACCGCTCGGCCGCGCGCCGCTTCGCCCGCATCCTCTTCGCCGGCGCGGTCGAGGTCTCCCTGGACCGGCAGGGCCGGGTGAACATCCCGGCGCACCTCCGCCAATGGGCCTCCCTGGAGCGCGAGGCCGTCGTCATCGGGGTGGGCCGCCGGATCGAGATTTGGGATAAGCAGAACTGGCAGGATTACACCGCCACCGCCGATTACGAGGAGGCCGCGGAGAAACTGGCCGATTTGGAGTTTTAGGGACTGGTGTCGTCAACAACCCTCAGCCCCGAGATAATGCCCCAACGCCACACCCCGGTGATGGTGGCCGAGGTGCTCTCGCTCCTGGTCACCGACCCGGAGGGGCGCTACCTCGACGCCACGCTCGGCCGGGGGGGACACGCCGGGGCGATTCTGGACTACCGCCCCGGGGCGACGGTCCTGGGCTGCGACCGCGACCCCGACGCCCTGGCCCGGGTGAAGGACGAGCTCCTCCCCCGTTTCGGAAACCGGCTCGACCTCGCGCTCCTCCCCTTCAGCCGCCTGCACCGCCTGCCCGGCGGCTTCACCGGAGTCCTGTTCGACCTCGGACTGTCCACGGAGCAGCTCTCGGACCCCGCGCGGGGCTTCAGCTTCAATCTGGACGGGCCCCTGGATATGCGGATGGACCGGACCCAGGGACCCCGGGCGGCGGACCTGGTCAACGGCCTCCCCGAGGAGGAGCTGGCCGGGATAATCCATCTCTACGGCGACGAGCGGAGGGCGCGCCGGGCGGCCCGCGCCATCGTGGACCACCGGCCGCTGGAAACCACCCGCGAGCTGGCGGAGGTCGTCCGCCGCGCCGTGGGGCCCTCGGGCGGCATCGACCCCGCCACGCGGACCTTCCAGGCCCTGCGCATGGCGGTGAACGGCGAGACGGGGGAGTTGGAGCGGGCCGTATCACTGTTGAGGCCGGGCGGCAGGCTCGTCGCAATCTCCTACCACTCCGGCGAGGACCGGATCGTGAAGCTCTTCATGCAGCGGATGAGCGGCCGGTGCATCTGCCCCCCGGGAACGCCGGTCTGCCGGTGCGACCCGGTGAACGCCCTCGTCGTCATCACGAAAAAACCGCTCCAACCCTCACTCGACGAGGTCAAGCTCAACCCCAGGGCCCGCTCCGCCAAGCTCCGGGCGGCGGAGATTCGCAACCACGTCACCCAGCGGGGCGCGGACCCCGATAAAACATGAAGAACGCGCGGCTGAAATTCTGGTTCGTGGTCATCCTGACCGCCGGCGTCCTGGGAGGGCTCTTCCTGTTCCTCAACGACCGCCTGTACGTCCTGCGGCTGGAGGTGGACGACCTGCGCGAAGAGGCGGTCGCCCAGGAGGAAATCGCGCGCCAGCTCCAGGAGGACTGGATGCTCTCCACCGCGCCCGAAAACCTGCAATCCCTGGCTGCCGAGAGACTGAAGCTCGACGTTCCCGCCGAGCTCGAAACCGTCACCGTGTACTAGATGAACCGATTCCATCCAGCCCGGGAGAGCGATGGACCCGCACGCAGGCGGCTCCGTATCGTTTTCATTCTGATGGGCGTGGCGCTGGTCGTCATCAGCGGCCGCCTGGTCCAGCTCCAGCTCGTCCGCGGCGCGCAGCTGTCCGAGAAGGCCCGCGGTCAGCAGGTGGCGCGGGTTCCCCTGGTGGGCCTCCGGGGGACCATCTACGATCGGAACGGCATCCCGCTGGCCCTGGACCGGGAATCGCCCACCGCCTTCGCCGCTCCCAACGAAATCAAGCCCGAGGACAGGGGGCGCGTAGCCGATGAGCTGGCGACGATTTTGGGGCTCCCCGCCCAGGACACACGCCGGCTGCTCGAACGGGACTCCTACTTCGTGTGGCTCTCCCGGCACCTCGACGCCGAGACCGCCGACGGCTTGCGCCGGGCGTCCCTCCCCGGGGTGTACGTGAGGCAGGAGCCCTCCCGGCTCTACCCCCTCGGGCGCACCGCGGCCCATGTCCTGGGCTTCGTGGGGGTGGACCACCAGGGGCTGGAGGGGATGGAGTTCGCCTACGACGACCACCTCTCCGGAGAGCCGGGGTGGACGCTGAAGGTCCGGGACGCCCTCGGGCGCCCGCTGTACCCCGCGGACGAACCGAGCGGAGCGAGCTACGCCTTCGGTGAAACCCAGCAGCCGCCGCAGTGCGGCGATGACCTGCGTCTGACCATCGACTCCCGGTTCCAGCACATCGTGGACCGCGAGTTGGCCTACGCCGTGGAGCGCTCGAACGGTCGGGGCGGCATGGCCGTGATGCTGGACCCCGACACCGGCGAGGTGCTGGCCCTTTCCAACTACCCGTTCTTCGACCCGAATAATTTCGGCGAGTACCCGTCCTGGGTCCGGCGCAACCGCATCGTGACCGACATGTACGAGCCGGGCAGCACGTTCAAGGTTTTCACCCTGGCCGCCGCCCTGGAGGAGGGGCTGGTCACACCCCAGACCGTCTTCGACACCCCCCCGGAAACCTACGTGACCGGTCGGCGGATACGGGACAGTCTGCCCCACGACGCCCGCCTGACCGCGACCCAGATCATCGAGCGGTCCTCCAACGTGGGCATCCTCCAGATCGGCCTGAAGGTCGGGCGGGAGAAGCTCCACGATTACATGGGGCGATTCGGTTTCGGCGCATTGACCGGCCTGGAGATACCGGGAGAGGTCCGGGGAATCCTCCGACCGGCTTCGGAGTGGTACCCCCTGGACACGGCCTGCGCCAGCTTCGGCCAGGGAGTGGCGGTAACGGCCATCCAACTCGCCCGGGCCTATGCGGTCATCGCCAACGGGGGGTGGCTGGTCCAGCCGAACATCGTGTCCAACGAGGATACGCGCAGACCGCGTCCCACGCGGGTCATCAGCCCCGAAACCGCCGCAGCCCTGCGCGAGATTCTCGTCGGGGCGGTGGAGCGCGGGCTGGGTAAGGACGCCCGGGGGTCGGGCTACACCGTGGGGGGCAAGACGGGAACGGCCCAGAAGGTCGGCGAGGAGGGCTATCTGGCGGGCAAGCGCTACATCGCCAGCTTCGTCGGCTTCGCCCCGGCACAGGACCCCGCGCTGGTCCTCTTGATAATCGTGGACGAGCCCAAGCCCATCTACGGCGGCGGACCGGTCTGCGGACCGGCCTTCGCCAGAATCGTCAAGCAGGTGCTGGCCCTCGAGGGGGTATCGGCACCCGGAGGGGCGACGGCCCGCCTGGTGCGGGCGGACTCACCCGAGGTCCCGTGCGCCGCGGCGCCGGCCGCCGGGAGCCCGTTGAACCTGCTGGGGCTGAACGCCCGCAAGGCCGCCTCCGCGCTCGCCGCCGGGGGGGTGCCGGAGTCTTCGACCCACCGGTGGCGGGTCGAGATGTACGGCAGCGGTCGGGTGGCCGCGGTCTCCACCGGCGGTAGCATCCTGTCGGTCCGGCTGGCGGGCTCGAGGTGACGACCGCGCTCGAAAGTCTGTTAATGCTCACGCCGGTCAGGGGTCTTCGAACCACCGATGGCGGGGGAGAGAGGGTGCAGGCAGATTACGGACAGCTCAGGGCCGACGTGGGGGACCCGCTCCCCCTGGGCCGACTGCTCGAATGGGCGGACGCCCGGCTCGTGGGACCCGGGGTCCTCGACGAGCCGGTGCGCGGGCTGGCCATAGACTCCCGGGCCCTCGCCGACGGAGACCTCTTCGTCGCCCTGCCCGGCGAGCGCGCGGACGGGCACCGCTTCCTCGCCGATGTTACCGGCAGAGCCCTGGCCGCCCTGGTGTCCACGCCCGACCCGGACCTGCCGCTGGCCCAACTGGTGGTCGATAACGTGCCGCAGGCGCTCCTGGCCATCGCCGACGGATTCCGGCGGCGCTTCCCCGGGCTCACCGTCATCGGCATCACCGGCTCCGTGGGGAAGACCACGACGAAGGACTACCTGGGCGCGGTCCTTTCCGCCTTCGCGCCGACCGTCGTGAGCCCGGGGAACATGAACACGGTCTACGGCGTTCCGCTCACCCTCGCCCGCCTGCGCTCCGACACCGTCCTGGCGGTGGTGGAGATGGGGATGGGGTGGGCGGGGGAGATAGCCTCGCTGGCACGGGTCGCCCGGCCGGAAATCGGCGTCGTGACGGCCGTCGGACCGGCACACCTCGAATTCTTCGACGACGTTCGGGCCATCGCTCTGGCCAAGGCCGAGTTGCTGCTGCAACTGCCGCCCGACGGCGCGGCCGTACTCCCCCGGGAATGCGAGTATTTCACGCTCCTGGCCGAGCGCACACCCTGCCCCGTGGTCACCTTCGGCCTGGAGGCCGGGGACCTTAGGGCCGACGGAATCCGGCAATTCGACGGGGGGAGCCGCTTCGAGGCGGTGTGGAACCCGCCGGAGGGGACCGCGGGCGGGCCGGCGCGTTTCACGGTCGAGCTGAACACACCGGGCGTCGGCCGCGTGCTCTGTGCGTTGCGGGCGGCGGCGGTAGCACTCATACTGGGCGTGCCGACGGAGCTCATCGCCGAAAGGCTCGCCGGGGCGCGGATAACACCCATGCGGGGCGAGGTGTACCACCGGGGTCTTCGACCCACCGGTGGCGGGGGTCTTCGACCCACCGGCGGCGGGGCCGGGCTGACAATACTCGCCGACG
>CAZNZF010000005.1:7478-27539 GCA_964577465.1 uncultured bacterium
GGCGGGGGTCTTCGACCCACCGGCGGCGGGGCCGGGCTGACAATACTCGCCGACGCCTACAACGCAAACCCCCTGTCGATGAGCGCCGCACTGGAAACCCTGGCTACTTTAGCCGGTCGAAAGGTGGCGGTGCTGGGCGACATGCTGGAGCTCGGGCAAACGGCGCCACGGCTTCACGAAAGCCTGGGGGCCGAGGCTGCACAGCGAGGGGTCGAGGTGCTGGTGGCGGTGGGGGCGTTCGCCCGGGACATCGCCCGCGGCGCGCGGGTGAACGGCCTCAAGGAAATTTACACGGCGGACGACCGCGTAGGGGCGCAAGAAATTCTCAAGCGCGTGCTCCGGCCCGGCGACGTGCTACTCGTCAAGGCCAGCCGGGCCCTGCGTCTGGACCTGCTGCTCGACGAGGACGAGCCCGAAGGGATTTTCGGAACGAGGTAATCGGCCGAGGAGGGAATCGGTGCTCTACCATCTTCTGGCACCCCTGGCCGACGAGATAGGCTTCCTCCGCCTTTTCAATTACATCACCTTCCGGGCGGCGGCGGCCTCCATCGTCGCCATCGGTGTGGTCTTCGTATTCGGCGGGCCCATCATCAGAAAGCTCGCCAAGCTGCACCTGACCGAGGTTACGCGCGACGACGGTCCCGAGTCGCACAAGGCGAAACAGGCCACCCCCACCATGGGCGGCCTGATAATCCTCCTCGCCATCGCCGTGCCGACCCTCCTCTTCGCCGACCTTACCAACCGGTACGTGCTCATGGTCCTGGCGGTCACGCTGGGGCTGGGCGCCCTGGGGTTCGCCGACGACTACCTCAAGAACATAAAAAAGAGACCCCTGGGGCTCATCGCCCGGTACAAGCTCGTCGGCCAGGCGGTGCTCGGCCTGGCCGTGGGGTGCATACTCTACTTCTGGCCGCTGGACCCCGCGCATTCGACGATTCTGACCGTCCCCTTCTTCAAGGACGCCTGGATAGACCTGGGGTGGGGGTACATCCCCTTCGTGGCCCTCGTCATCGTGGGGACATCCAACACGGTCAACCTCACCGACGGGCTCGACGGCCTGGCCATCGGCACGACACTCTTCGCCGGACTGGCCTACGTCGTCTTCGTTTACGTCGCCGGTCACGCCGTGTTCGCCAAGTACCTCGACGTGACCCACCTGCCCGACATCGGCGAGCTGACCATCTTCATGACATCCCTGGTGGGGGCGGCGCTGGGCTTCCTGTGGTTCAACTCCCACCCCGCGGAAGTCTTCATGGGGGACACCGGCTCGCTGGCCCTGGGCGGGGCCATCGGCACCGTGGCCATCTTCTGCAAGCAGGAGCTGCTGCTTCTCATCGTGGGCGGAGTCTTCGTCATCGAGGGCGTGAGCGTAATGCTCCAGGTCGGGTACTTCAAGCTCACCAAGGGCAAGGGGCCCGGCGGCGAGGGGAAGCGACTGTTCCGGATGGCCCCGCTCCACCACCACTTCGAGCTGAAGGGTTGGTCGGAGTCGAAGGTCATCGTCCGGTTCTGGATAATTTCGGCCCTGTTCGCCCTTCTGGCGATTTCGACCCTCAAGCTGCGCTGATGAACAAGGGGTTTAACCGAGCGTAGCGAGCTATGCCCCCGGCAACCCTACCGGCACAAGCGAGGTCCCCATGAATCCCACAAAGGACAACCAGCCGCCACCGGTGGGTCGAAGACCCCCGCCACCGGTGGGTCGAAGACCCCCGCCATCGGTGGGTCGAAGACCCCCCCACACCGACGACGAGTACCAGCTGACCTTCCTGCTGGACGCTCCGCTGCCGGGCGGTTCGCAGGTCGTGCCCGAGTTCGCCGAGCACGTCCTTCCCCTTCCGCCGGCCGACGCGGTTCGACCTACGCGGCCGTGAGGCCCACGAACCCGTGTCCTACGGTCGGGGTTTCGCCTGACGGCTCGTTGAGAGGTCTCAGGCCTACATGTAGCAGGTGAGATGAACCTTCGCCGCACAGATTTGCAACTCATGGCGGTGACCGCCGCGCTGGTCATCATCGGGCTTCTTATGGTGGGCAGCGCGAGCCAGGTCCTGGGGGCGTCCCAGGGCGACCCGAGCTACTACCTGATACAGCAGCTGTGGAAGCTGGTGCCCGGTCTGGCCCTCATGTTCTTCTTCTGGCGTCTGCCGTACCAGAAAATTGCGAAGTGGACCAAGCCGCTGTTGGCCATCACCTTCGTGATGCTGGGGTTGGTGTTCACGCAGAACCTGGGCGAGGAGGCCAACTCGGCGCGGCGCTGGCTGTCGCTGGGATTCATCTCGTTCCAGCCGAGCGAGCTGGCGAAGCTGTTCATCGTTTTGTATCTGGCGCAGAGCCTCACCCGCAAGCGCGACCGTCTGGGCGGTTTCAAGCATGGCCTCCTGCCGCCGCTGGCGCTCCTGGTGGCGGCCATGGGGCTGGTGCTGATGCAGCCCGACCTCTCGACGGCGCTGATGCTCTTCATCACCGGATACGTGGTCTTCTGGGTCGCGGGAGTGCCCACCCGCCACGTGCTGGGGACCCTGGCCGTGCTGGTCCCACTGGCGATTCTGGCGGTCTACCTGGAGCCGTACCGCTGGGCGCGGGTCACGGCGTTCATGGACCCGTGGAAGGTCGCCGACGGCGAGGGGTATCAGGCGGTGCAGAGCCTGTTGGCCATCGGCTCGGGCAGGCTCACCGGCGTGGGCCTGGGCGCCAGCCAGCAGAAACTCTTCTACCTGCCCGAGGCCCACACCGACTTCATATTCTCGATTCTGGCCGAGGAGCTCGGCCTCCTCGGGTCGCTCCTGGTCGTTGCGCTCTTCGGGCTCCTGGTCGCGCTGGGGATACGAACCGCCATGCGGTGCTCGGACCCCTTCGGGAGGCTCCTGGCCACGGGAATCACCGCGCTGTTCGGGGTGCAGGCCATCGTGAACATCGGCGTGGTGACGGCGATGCTGCCGACGACGGGCCTGCCGCTGCCCTTCGTGAGCTATGGCGGCACCTCGCTCATCGTCTCGTTGGCGGCTATGGGTATTCTGGCCGGGGTGGCGAGGCAGACCGCCGAGACGGTCACCGTCCAAGCCGGGGAGGAGGCGCCGGTCGCCCGGAGGAAGATGTTCCTCGTCCGGCCGTCCGCCCCGGCACACGGCCCGGCTTACTCGGTCGGGAAGCGCAGGGCGGGCCTCGCCGCGGCGTTCAAGGGGCTCGGGGTGTACAGCCCCGCCGACCGTCGCCGTAGGTCTTCGACCTACCGGTGGCGGAGATGGTCCTGATGGGGGTGGAGGATGAAACCGTTCCTCTTCGCCGGGGGGAAGACCGGTGGCCACCTCTACCCGGGGCTCGCGGTGGCCGAGCAGGTGCGGGAGCTGGAGCCGGGGGCGGAGATAGCCTTCTGCGGCGCCGGCTTCGACCTGCCGAAACGGGAGTGCGACAAACGGGGGTGGCCCTACCACGAGGTGCCGGCCGCACCCATCTACCAGGCGAATCCACTGCAACTGATCGCGGGCGTGTTCATGAATCTTGACGGGACGGCGAAGGCGACGGAGCTGATGCGTGGGATGAGGCCCGGCCTCGTCATCTGCTGCGGCGGCTACGAGGGCTTTCCCGTCGCCCTGGCGGCGCGGAGCCACGGCGTGCCGATCATGCTTCTGGAGCAGAACGCCGTCTGCGGGCTCACCAACCGGGTGCTGGGGCCGCTCTCCGCTTCGGCCGCGGTGGCCTTCCCCGGAAGACGGGGCCGACCGGCCTCGCCCCGGGTGCGGGTGACGGGGAACCCGGTGCGGGCGAATCTAGCCTCGTTCTCACCCGACCCCGTCGCCTTCGGTCTCGAACCGGGTCGCGTGACGGGGCTGGTCCTCGGCGGGAGCGCCGGGGCCCGGTCCGTCAACCGGGCGGTCGCCGACGCGGCCGGAAGGCTGGCGACCGTCGGGGGATTGCAGATGATAATCCAGACCGGCGTCGACGACCGTGACGCGGTGCGGCGGGCGGTGGAGGAATCCGGGCTGCTGGCCTACGTGACCGCCTACCTGGACCCCATCGGCCCGGCCCTGGCCACGGCCGACTTCGTCGTCGCCCGCGCCGGGGGAAGCGTCTTCGAGCTGGCTTTATTCGGCCTGCCGGCCGTTCTAGTACCCTACCCCTACGCCGCGGCGGACCATCAGACGGCCAACGCCCGTGCCTTCGAGCGGGTCGGCGCGGCGGTCGTCATCCCCGACCGGGAGCTGACCGTCGAGCGGCTGGCTGAGGAAGTCGGGCGTCTGGTCGCCGACGGTGCGCTGCGCCAACGGATGTCCGCGGCCATGCGGGGGCTGGGACGGCCCGACGCGGCCCGGCGGGCGGCGGAGCTGGCCCTCGATACCGCACGGAATTGGAGACAAGGGGTTTAAACCCCTTGCCTCAGCACGGAGGTTCCGATGACCCTCATGCTGGGCAGGATTACCCGGGTGCACCTGGTGGGCATCGGCGGCGCGGGGATGAGCGGCATCGCCGAGATTCTCTTAAGCCTCGGCTTCGAGGTGTCCGGGTCCGACCTGCGGGCCGGAAAGGCCACGGAGCGCCTCGCGGAGTTGGGTGCCAGGGTGACCATCGGCCACTCGGAAAAAAATGTCGTCGGCGCGGGGGTCATCGCCGTATCCACCGCCATTGGGCCCGACAACCCCGAGGTGGTCGCCGGGAGGAAGTACAACATCCCGGTCATAAACCGCTCCGAGATTCTGGTCGAAATCATGCGGCTCAAGTACCCCATCGCCGTCGCCGGCACCCACGGTAAGACCACCACCGCCAGCTTCATCTACTCCATACTCTCCGACGGCGGACTGGACCCCACGGCGGTCATCGGGGGTAAGCTCAACGCCCTGCGTTCCAAGACCGAGGCCGACCCGAACACCAAGGCCACCGGAACCGGCGCGAGCCTGGGCGCGGGGGACTACTTCATCGTCGAGGCCGACGAGAGCGACGGGACGTTCCTGGCCATCTCACCGGCCTACGCCCTGGTGACCAACATAGACGCCGACCACCTGAACTACTACTCCGGCTTGGACGACATCCGCGCGGCGTTCGTCCGGTTCGCAAACTCCGTGCCGTTCTACGGCGCCACCATCGTCTGCCTGGACGACCCCGTGGTGCAGGGCATCGTGCCGGAGTTGAAACGGCGATACATAACCTACGGGTTCACCACGCAGTGCGACGTCGTCGGGCGGGAGGTTCGGCTCCTGCCGATGAGCGCCAGCTACAAGCTCTACCGGGGGGCGGACTTCCTGGGCGAGGTGGACCTGAACCTGCCCGGACGCCACAACGTGCTCAACAGCCTGGGGGCGGCGGCGCTGGCCCTCGAGCTCGGCGTCGCCCCCGAGACCATCATTAAAAGCCTGCGCTCCTTCAAGGGCATCGAGATGCGCCTGGAGGTCCTCGGCCACATCGGCGACATCACCGTCATCCACGACTACGCCCATCACCCGGCGGAAATCGCCGCCACCCTGGACGCCATGCGGACCGGCTGGGACCGCCGGATAGTGGCGGTGTTCCAGCCCCACCGCTACACGAGGACCAAGGCGCTCTTCGACCGCTTCCTGCGCTGCTTCTACCAGGCCGACCGGCTCATCATCACGGACATCTACCCCGCCGGCGAGCCCGAGATACCCGGCGTCAGCGCCGAGGCGCTGGCCAAGGGGGTGGCCGAGCACGGCCACCGGGAGGTCACCTTCATCCGCGACCGCCGGAAGATTCCCGAGGCCGTGGCCGGCATGGTGGCCGACGACGACCTCGTGCTGGTGCTCGGGGCGGGGAACATCTGGGAGACCGCCCGGGACATCGCCAAAAAACTCGCCGAGGTGAAAGGTTGAGCCCGCTCTCCGCCAGCCTGACGGAAATGGGGATGCCGGTGCTGACCGACGAGTCTCTCGCCGGGCACACGGGGCTCCGGGTGGGAGGCCCGGCGGATTTATTCGCCAGGCCCCGCACCGCCGACGAGGTCTCCCGGACGCTCCTCGCCGCCACAGAAGCGGGGACCCCGGTTCTAGTCATGGGCCGGGGGACGAACCTCCTGGTCGGCGACGGCGGCTTCCGGGGCCTGGTCCTTTCCATCGGCGAGGGGTTCGAGGACGACGGGGTGCTGGTCCACGGCGCGCGCTGCACGGTCGCGGCCGGCGTCCGGCTCCAGTTCCTCCTCGACCGTCTCGGCGACGTGGGCCTGGAGGGACTGGAGGACCTGTACGGCATCCCGGGGAGCCTTGGCGGGGCGCTGGCCATGAACGCCGGGGCCTACGGGACCGAGGTCTGGCCCCGGGTGGACTGGATCGAGGCGGTGCTCGAATCGGGCGAGCTTCACCGCTACCTGGGGGGCGAAATCGGGTACGGGTACCGTCGGGCCGACCTGCCGCCGGGCGCGGCGGTCGTGCGTGCGGAGTTCCTCCTGGACGAGGGGGACCCCCGCGAGATTCGGCGGCGCTGCCTGGAGCGCCTGACCGATAGGGAGACCAAGCACCCCCTGGAGTGGCCCAACTGCGGCAGCGTTTTCAAGAACTTCGCCTGGGAGCCGGGGTTGGACCTGGACTACGAAAAGCTGGAGTCGGCTTTGGGCGCGGGATTCTCCCGCCGGGCCCTGGAGGAGAAGGGCGCCGCCCAGTTGCCGGCCTGGCGGCTGGTGGACGCCTGCGGGCTGACCGGGAAAAAAATCGGCGCGGCCCAGATATCCACCAAGCACTCCAACTTCATGGTGAACCTCGGCGGCGCGCGGGCGGCGGATTTCGTCGCACTCATCGCGCTCGTGCAAAAAACCGTCGAACAGACATACGGCCTCCGGCTCCGGACCGAGGTCCGCCGGATCGGTGAATTTTAAAAATGCGACACTCCACCTACATCCAGAACCAAGAAAAAACGGACGGCTTCCACTCGGCGCTCGGCCGCCGGGCGAAGATTTTCATCTGGGTGGCGGTCCTCGCGCTCCTGGGCGTGGCGGCCTTTCTCTACCTGCGCTCCGACGCCTTTGCCCTGAAACGCGTCGCCGTGGAGGGCAACACCGTCGTACCCGACGCCGAAATCACGGGCCTCCTGCCAATGGGTGAGAACCTCTTCTCCCTGGATACCGACGGGCTTGCCGCACGTCTCTCCCGGCACCCGTACCTGGCCCGAGTGCAGATAGACAAGGTATATCCCGACAAGCTGGTCGTCCGTGTAACCGAGCGGACCCCGGCGTGTTACCTGGCCGAGGGACCGCTGCAGCTGTTGGCCGGGAACGGCACCGTGCTGCCCCTGTGCGGGGACGGAGTGGTGTTCGACCTGCCGGTGGTGACCGGCTACGAGGTCGAGAGGAAAAGCGAGCTGGAGCCCTACTCGGACGAGTTCATCCTGGCCGCCTGCGGGCTGTGCGCCGAGATGCAGCGTCAGGCCCTCCCGCTCTTCGACGAGCTGGTGGAGATTCGACCGCAGACGGATTACATCGAGGGCTTGCTCGCCGACGGGGCCCGGATTCTCTTCCCCTTGGAAAACGCGCCGTCCACGCTGGCCGCCCTGCAGGCGGTGTACACCCGCGAGCGCCAATCGGGCTTCACCGAGCTGGACGCCCGCTACGAAAGACAGATAATCTCCCGGCACCGGACCGGGTGATAGAAGGAATTGGAACCTAGACCCTGGTGCGGGCTATCCCCCAAGCACAAGGGAGGGATTGTGGGTAAAGGGCAGAGCGGCAATACCATCGTCGGGCTGGACATCGGCACGACCAAAATCTGCGCCATCATCGCCGAGCTGGGCGAAGCCGGAATCGAGATAATCGGGGTCGGCACATCGCCGGCTCAGGGGCTGCGCCGCGGGGTCGTCATCCACATAGACGACTGCGTCCAGAGCATCGCGGGGGCGGTGGAGAAGGCCGAGCTGATGGCCGACGTCAAGGTCACCAGCGTGTACGCCGGGGTCGCCGGCGGGCACGTCAAAAGCTTTAACTCGCGGGGCGTCATCGCCGTCTCGAGCCAGAACCACGAGATCCGCGAGCAGGACGTCAAGCGGGTCATCGACGCGGCCCAGGCCATCGCCATCCCCCTGGACCGCGAGGTCATCCACGTCCTGCCCCAGGAGTACATCGTGGACGACCAGGACGGGATAAAGAACCCGGTGGGGATGAGCGGGGTCCGGCTCGAGTCCGAGGTCCACATCGTCACCGGGGCGGTCACCAGCGTGCAGAACATAGTCAAGAGCGTGCAGCGCGCGGGGTTGAAGGTGGCCGACATCGTCCTGGAGCCGCTGGCCAGTTGCCGGGCGGTGCTCACCGACGACGAGGAGGAACTGGGCGTGGCGCTCATCGACATCGGCGGCGGGACCACCGACATCGCCATGATAATCGACGGCGCCCTGCGCTTCAGCTCCATCATCGCCCTGGGCGGGAACAACGTCACCAACGACGTCTCCGTGGGCCTGCGGACGCCCACGAAGCAGGCCGAGCAGCTCAAGATCGACCACGGCACCGCGGGTTACGAACTCGTCGGGCCCGACGAGATGATAGAGGTGCCCAGCGTGGGCGGCCGTCCGCCGCGCCTGGTGCCCCGCCGCCACCTGGCGGACATCATCGAGCCGAGGATGGCGGAGATTTTCGAGCTCGCCCGGGGGGAAATCGCCAAGAGCAAGTACGCCGAGACGAACCGCGCCGGATACGTCCTGACAGGCGGGGCCAGCAAGCTGCCCGGAATAGTGGAGCTGTCCGAGCGCGTTCTGGGCGGACCGGTGAGGACCGGCAGCCCGCTCCCCATCGGGGGACTCTTCGACTCGGTGAACGACCCGGCCTTCTCCACCGGGGTGGGCCTGGTGCTCTACGCCGCCGAGGGCAGGCAGTTCGGCGGACGGGACCTCGAGGATGGCTCACTCTTCGACAACATCCTCACCCGGATGAAAAACTGGCTCAAGGACTTTTTCTAGTCATACACGTCAGAGCTTCGCTTCAGCGGAGATTTGAAAAGGAGAGACCATGCTCGAACTATTGGACACCGAGCAGCAGACCTTCGCCAACCTGAAGGTGTTCGGCGTGGGAGGCGGGGGAGGCAATGCGGTCAACCGCATGGTGGAGGCCGGTCTGCGCGGCGTGGACTTCATCGTGGCCAACACCGACGCCCAGGCGCTGATGCAGAACACGGCCTACAACAAGATACAACTGGGCGCCCGATTGACCCACGGCCTCGGGGCCGGAGCCCAGCCCGAAATCGGCCGTGAGGCGGCCGAGGAGAGTTTAGGCGACATCCGGCAGTACCTGGAAGGCGCCGACATGCTCTTCATCACCGCCGGTCTGGGCGGCGGGACGGGAACCGGCGCGGCGCCAATCATCGCCGAGCAGGCCCGGGGCATGGACATCCTCTCCGTCGCCGTGGTCACCAAGCCGTTCACCTTCGAGGGGCCGGCGCGGTCCAGGAAGGCCGAGGACGGCCTGGCGGAGCTGCGCAAGTACGTGGACACCCTCATCGTCATCCCCAACCAGCGCCTGCTGGCCGTGGTGGAGAAGAGGACCACCATGACCTCGGCCTTCGAGATGGCCGACGACGTCCTGCACCAGGCGGTGCAGGGAATCTCCGACATCATCACCATGCCGGGGATGATAAACGTGGACTTCGCCGACGTGGTCACCGTGATGCGGGGGATGGGCGACGCGCTCATGGGCACCGGATACGGCACCGGCGAAACCGCCATCCACGACGCGGTGCGCAACGCCGTCAGCTCCCCCCTCCTGGACGGCGTGTCCATCGAGGGGGCGATGGGGGTGCTGGTGAACATCACCGCCTCGACGGACCTGCCCCTCTTCGCCGTGAACGAGGCCATGGACACCATCCGCGAGGCGGCGGACGACAACGCGGAGATAGTATTCGGCGTCGTCAACTCGGAGCTCCAGGACCAGGTGACGGTGACGGTCATCGCCACCGGCTTCACCAAACGGGTGCCGCAGATGCACGAACCGGTGGAGCAGCCGGAACCCGAGGAGGAGCCGGAGCTCGTCGGGGTCGAGTTCGAGGCCACCGGGACCACGGACCGCGGGGTCGTAATCAACTTCCCCACCCTGCGGGACGAGGACCTGGACCGACCGACCTTCATGCGCTGGAAGGAGCGCCGGGAAACGAGCGCGGCAGCGAGTTACGCCCCCGGCAAACCGAGCGAAGCGAGTTATGCCCCTGGCAAAAAGCAGCGCATCTGATGGCGAAACGCGGGGGAATGTTGAGGGGAGTCCGGCTCACCCGGCCCTTGACACGCACGCGGACGGGAGGATAGACTACCCCCCGCGCGAGTGAACGAGCCCCCGGGAGGAAGGGCGGTTAGCTCAGCTGGTGAGAGCGCCGGTCTTACACACCGGAGGTCGCAGGTTCGATCCCTGTTCCGCCCACCAAGAAAGAAGGGCTCACCTTCAGTGGAAGGGCGTAAACGAGCGGCGGTAGTTCAACTCGGTTAGAGCACCGGCCTGTCACGCCGGAAGTTGCGGGTTCGAGTCCCGTCCGCCGCGCCAAACTTCAGGGCCAGGTACGACCTACGGTCCGCCTGGCCCTTATCATGCCCCGCCGCCCGTTGCCCCGAGGGTAAAAGTAGGGTATACTATTGATAGGTGTTCCTGTCCCCATCGTAAAAAGAAGCTAAGCGGGTAACGCACCGGCGTAACTTCGCCCGAAGGGAAACCGAGCCGAGCGAGTCATGCCTCCGGCAAACCGAAGCGCAGCGGGTAATGCCCCGATACAACTTCAGGAGCCGCCCCATGGCCTCCACCGCCGAACGCCGTAAAGCCCCCCGGCATAAGCCGGTCGACCTGGACGCCGTCGTCCTCGCCGGTCTTTCCAGCCGTGGGTCGAACCCCCACCGCGAGGTCCGGGTCCGCTCCATCTCCAGCTCCGGCATCGCCATCGAGGTCAACATCGAGGACCAGCTCCCCTTCGAGGTCAAGCTGGGAAAATTCATCACCCTGTCCTTCATCCTCCCCCAGGTGGCGCAGATAGCCTGTGTGGAAGCCGAGGTCGTCAGGACCTACCGGCAGGTCTCCGAAGGCGGCGTGGTTCAGCTTTCCGAGGACTACGACCCCCTGACCGATCCGGGCGGCGGTACCCGGGACATGGTCTTCGGGCTCGGGCTGCGCTTCGTCAACCTCACCGGCGACGTGGAGAACCAGCTCCAGAAGTACATCCAGAAGATGGAGGAGGCGTAACCGCAATCGGTCTCCGACCGACACCCGATAAAGCGTAATAACGACCGCGACGGAGCAGCCGTATAACTGCGACGGCGAAGCCGGATAACTGCGCCGGCACAGCCGGAAATAAAAAAGAGATTGGCGGGCGGTGTAAGCCTGCCCGGGGGAATAGAAAAGATGGACAACCGAGAACCGCGCCTGACCCTGGAGAGTTCCCTCAAGCTGCAGCTCAAGCTCTCGCCCAAGCTGCAGCAGGCCATCAAGCTCCTCGCCCTGCCGATGCTGTTGTTGAAGGAGCGGGTGGATGAGGAGCTCGTGGCCAACCCGGTCCTGGAGGCGCTGGACCCCCTGGAGCGCGCGGCCCAAACCGACACCGACCTGAACTCGAAGGACCGCGGCGACGAGGCCTGGGAGGCCCAGCGTGATTTCCTGCCCGGGGACAACCCCCGGCAGGTCAGCTCCCGGGAGGAGGGGGGCCAGACCGACGGGGACCCTGAGGCGGTCATGGAGGGCTGGGAGGCTCACGTCCGGTACGACCCCATGGTCTACCGCTCGGTCCGCCCCATGGAGGTCCGGGAGGAGGACTCGTACATCGACCGGGTCGTGGCCAACTCCACCACCCTCAACGACCACCTGTACTGGCAGCTTTCGTTGAACTGCTCCGACGAGCGCGAGCTGGCCATCGCTCAGGAGATAGTGGGCTGCCTGGACTCCGAGGGCTACCTGCGCGACGTGGACCTCGCGGCCCTTGCCGGCGAGCTGAAGCTCAGGCCCGAGGTCACGGCCGGGGAAGTGGAAAAGGTGCTCACCGAGCGGGTCCACGGTCTCGACCCCCTGGGCGTCGGGGCGCGCACCCTGAAGGAGTGCCTGACCATCCAGCTCCGGGGGGCCGACATCGCGGACGGCAACGGCCACGCCCTCATCGCCCTGGCGGAGCGGGTCGTCGCCGAGCACCTCCCCCTCGTCGCCCGGCGGGATTACCGGCGCATCGCCGGCGCCCTGGGCTCAACCGAGGAGGAGGTGCGCGAAGCGGTGCACCTCATCGCCTCCCTGGACCCCAAACCGGCGCGCAACTACTCCGGCCAGCGGGCGACCTACGTCCGGCCCGACGTGTTCATCGAGAAACAGGGCGACGATTTCCGCGTATATCTCAACGAGTGGGGTATCCCCCGCCTGCGCATCTCCAAATACTACCGGGACGTGTTGAACTCCGGGGAGGCGGACCGGGAGACGCGGGCCTTCATCCGCGACAAGGTGAACTCGGCGGTCTGGTTCATCAAGAACATAGACGAGCGCCGACGGACCATCCTCCGCGTGACCCGCTCCATCTTCGAGCGCCAACGCCAGTTCCTGGACGGCGGTGTCGAGGGCCTGAAACCGCTGACCCTGGAGATGGTGGCCGACGAGTTGGGGATCAATCCCTCGACCGTCTCCCGGGCCACGTCGGGGAAGTACGTGCAGACGCCCCGGGGTATCTTCGAGCTCAAGTTCTTCTTCTCCGGCGGTCTGCCCGACACCTCGGGTAAATCGATCTCCACCACCTACATCAAGGAGAGGATCCGCAAGATGATAGCCGAGGAGGAGCGCCCCCTCTCCGACGCCGATTTGGTCGATCGGCTGAAGAAAGAGGACGGCTTCGTCCTGGCCCGGCGGACGGTGGCCAAATACCGCAACATGATGCGAATCCCTCCGGCATCCAAGCGCAAACCGCTTTGACGGAAGCTTGATCCGCTCCGACGTCCAGCGTCTCCCGACCTGGCTGCGGCTTCCCCGGAAAAAACCGGGAAGCCTGGGCGAGGTCAGGCGCGTCCTTTCCGAGCTGGCGCTCACCACGGTCTGCGAGGGCGCCCGGTGCCCCAACCGCGGCGAATGTTACGCGTCGGGGACCGCCACGTTCATGATTCTGGGGGAGAGCTGCACGCGGAACTGCGGCTTCTGCTCCGTACCCCACGCAGTACCGCAAAAACCGGAACCGGACGAGCCGGCGCGGGTGGCCGAGGCCGCCCGACGGTTGGGCCTCCGGTACGTCGTGGTGACCTCGGTCACCCGGGACGACCTCCCCGACGGCGGGGCGGGGCAATTTACGGAAACGGTCGCGGCCCTGCGCGCCCTGGCGCCGGCCCCGCGGGTGGAGCTTCTCGTCCCCGATTTCCTGGGTGACGATACGGCCGTCGAGACCGCGCTCCGTGCGCGCCCCGACGTGCTGGGGCACAACCTGGAGACCGTCCCCCGCCTGTACCCCCGGGTGCGCCCCGGGGCGGATTACGCGAGGTCGCTGGACCTTCTGCGACGGGCCGTAGACGCCGGGCTCACCGCCAAGACCGGCCTGATGCTGGGGCTGGGCGAGGACGAAGAGGAGCTGGAGCGGGTCTACCACGACATCGCCCGGGTCGGGATCGGCATGCTGACCCTCGGCCAGTACCTCCGTCCGACCCGGGACCAACTGCCCGTGGCGCGCTACTGGCGGCCGGAGGAGTTCGACGGAGAGGGGGAGAAGGCGCGGCGGATCGGGATTCCCACCGTCGTGGCCGGCCCCCTCGTCCGCAGCTCCTACCTGGCCGAGCAACATTTCCAATCCAACCGTTGGAGGCAACGATGAGAATCTCCGTCGTCGGTCGGAACTACGAGGTCTCGGACGCCGTCCACCACTACCTGGAACAGAGGCTGGTCCGAATCCGCCGCCACTTCGACCGCGTCATGGACGCGAACGTCGTCCTGGCCGTCGAAAAATACCGCCAACGCGCCGAGATAAACATCAACGTCAACAACGTCAACATGCGCGGCGAGGGGGAGACGAACGACATGTACACCTCTATCGACCAGGCGGTGGATAAGATCGACCGGCAGGTCAGCCGGTACAAGGACAAGCTGGCGAGCCGCAAGCACCGCCACGCCGCCGTGAATGAGGAGGGGCTGCCCACCGTGACCCACGAGCTCCTGGAGCCCGACGCCGGCGAGCTCGAGGAGCACGAGCGCCGGGTCATCCAGACCGAGCGGCACATGGTCAAGCCGATGAGCCTCGACGAGGCGGTGATGCAGATGGACCTGTTGAACGCCGATTTCTACGTCTTCACCAACGCCGGCACCGACAAGCTCAACGTCGTCTACCGGCGGGTGGACGGCAACGTGGGCTGGATAGCCCCGGAGTAGGGCCGTGTAATTCCGTAAAAAAAAGAGGGTGCCGGGCACCCTCTTTTTCAATCCGTTACGGTCGCTCAATAGAAATCCCGGACGGCCTGGACGACGTGCAGGTAGCGCTTGTCGGAGTGGAAATCCGGGGCGTAAATCGTGAAGTCGTTCCGGCGGTCGCCCAGGCGCAGCTCGAGAACGTACGTCGAGTGGCCCGTCATCGTGACGCTCTCGTCGGAGACCAGCTCCCAGACCTCGTTCTTCTCCAGCTCATCCCATAAGGCGTAACCCATCCAGGCCGGAAGCTCGGCCTGGGTCTGGTCCATGTGGCCCAGGTCGTTCTCCGACAGGCACTCGTAGGAGATTTCGCCCCGGCCGGAGTACTCGATGGTCCACTCCACGTACTTCATGTCCTTGTAGTCCCATCCGCCGGTGGCCCGCATGTGGACCTTGAACTGCGGGAGCGGCTCGCGGTCCGTGTACGCCTCGGGACCGGGGCCCCCCTTGCGGCAGCCCGCGCCGACGAGGGCCAGGAGCGTCACCAGGATAAACAACAGTGCCTTGCGCATAATCCTCCCTCAATGGTAACGTTTCAAAAATGACTGCGCCGCCGAAGCCGGATACCTGCGCCGGCGAAGCCGGAAATCACTCCGCCTGCGAGGCGAGGTCGTAAACGGCGCCGGTTATCGCGCCGTAGCGCGGGTCGGGGTCGAAGGTCGGGGCGTAGACGCTGAAGGAGTGCGAACGATCGCCGACCTCGAGGGTGAGGGTGTAGGTCGGGATGTCGGTGACAACCTTCTCCGCGGCGCGGGAGTCGCCCAGCTCCCAGAAATCGTTATCCTCCAGGGCCAGGTACAGCCGCAGCGCGGCGAAACGGGAAACCTCAAGCTCCCGGGTCGTCACGCCGCCCAGGCGCTCCTTCTCCTCGACGACCAGCACGGCCCCGTCGTACCGGAGTTGTACGTTACAGATGGAGTACTCAAGCCGGCTCAGGCCGCCCGCGCCGCGCATGACGAGGGTGAACTCCTCGGGCGGCCCCAGCTCGTCGCCCAGCTCCACGAGCGGCGCAATGACGCGGCCGTAGCGCCCGTCGGGGTGCAGTTGGGGGCCGTAGACGCTGAACGAGTGCTCCCGGTCCCCGGCGCGGACCGTAACGGTGTAGGTGTGCTGGTCGGTGGCGGTTCTCAGGTCGCTCGAAGGCAGGTCCCAGACGTCGTTGTCCGTTAAAATGCGGTACACTCCCTCAAGGTCGGCGCGGGGCAGAATTTTGGCGTATTCCACCGTAACGCCGTCGATGTCCGTCTCGGCGTGGCGGAACTCCACCGATTCCCCGTCGGCCGAGGGCGTCAGGGTGTACGACCCGTGGGCCACGTTCGAGTAACCACCCTCGTAGCTCACCTCGAGGGCGAATTCACCGGCGTCCCCCTCCCGGCAACCGGCGAGGAAGGGGAGCCCGCAGACGAGCGCGAAGGACATCAATTTTTTCACAGGCGGTCTCCGGTATGAAACGCTGGTACCACCCCGACGGTGTGCGCTTCAGTTGTCGGGAAGGCTGCGCGTTCTGTTGCCGCGGCGAGCCCGGCGTCGTCAACGTCGACAAGGACGAGCGGGAGAAAATCGCCACACACCTGGGTCTCGAGGAGGATGAATTCCGGCGCCGCTACTGCCGCAGGGTCGGCCTCGGCGCCTGGTCCCTCGTCGAGCACCCCAACGGCGACTGCGTCTTCGTCACCCCCGAGGATCTCTGCTCCATCTACGCGATGCGCCCGAGGCAGTGCCGCACCTACCCCTTCTGGCGGAACATCCTCGCCAGCCGCGAGACCTGGGAGCGGGAGGGGCGGGAGTGCCCGGGCATCGGCCAGGGGAGGCTCCACACGCCGGATGACATCGCCGCCTACCTCCGGGGCGAGGGCGACCCGTCCTAGTCGTTGTCGCCGTACACGACGACCGGCTCCGGCATCTGCTCGATGGGCCGGAAGCGGCGGCGGTTGAACCACAGGTACAGCCCTCCGGCCAGGAAACCGCCGATGTGGGCGAACCAGGCCACGCCCGAATCCACCTCCGCCGTTATCGACTGCCAGCCGCTGAAGAGCTGGGTGATGAACCAGAAGGGGAGCACGATGAAGGCCGGCAGACGGATGGCCCAGAAGATTATCACCAACGGCACCAGGGTCAGGATGCGCGCCTTGGGGAAGAGAACCAGGTACGCCCCCAGCACCCCGGCGATGGCCCCCGAGGCCCCGATGATGGGGTACGGATTCACCGGGTCGGCCAGGAAGTGAACCGCCGTGGCCACCAGCCCGCACAGGACGTAGAACACCAGGTAGCGGAAGTGGCCCAGCCGATCCTCCACGTTGTCCCCGAATACGAACAGGAAGAGCATGTTCCCCACGATGTGCACCACGCTGCCGTGGAGGAACATGGAGACGAAGGGGCTGTAGAGGAGCTTGGCGAGGCCGTAGTGGTCGAGGGCCTGGGTGAACCCCACGGTGTAGTCCGCGGGCACGAAGGCGTTGGCCAACAGAATCCGCGAGAGCCGGTCCCCGATGACGAGCTCGAAGATGAAGACGGCGATGTTGACCGCGATGAGCGCGATGTTGACGTAGGGGAAGCTGCGGTGCTTGATGTCGTCCTTGAGCGGAATCAATCTTCACCCTCGTCGGGCTTGAGACGGTCGATTTCCGGGGGATATGCGGCGAAGAGACCTTCGTGCTCCGTGGCGACGAGGATGCGTCCGTCGGGGGCCAGGAGCGCCCCGCGCGCGGGGTAGGGTGAATCGGGCCACAGCCGCCAGTTCCGCCCGTCCGGGTCGGAGGAGTAGAGCCCGTCGGCCCGGATGCCGCAGGTGGTGACGAAGAGCCGTTCCCCCGCGAAGACCAGGCCGGAGACGTACTTGAACTCGGGGTCGAGCCCGCGCAGCTTGTAGAAGCCGCCGTCCTCGGAGACGTAGAGCCCGCCCCACATCGTGCCGACGTAGAGCCGCCCGGTGTCCGGGACGTAGCGCAGGAGGGTGACCTCCGCGGCGTCCAGCGGCAATTCCGGCGTCCCTGAAATTTGCACCCAGCGCCGGGAAACACCCCCCTCACCGGCGAACTCGCGCAGCGTCCACAGCCCCTCGCCCAGCGTCCCGGCGTACACGGCGCCTTCGATATCCAGGACCGCCGTTACCGCCGTGTCCGGCAGGCCGGCGAGCTCCTCCCAGCCGGAATCCGTCCGCGCATAGACGACCCCCACGCCGCCGGCGAGCGTCCCGTCCCCCCCCGAGGTCAGGGACCAGACCGGCTTCCCCTCAAGCCCCGCCGGATTCAACTTTCCGCCGTCCCAGACGTACACGCCCGCGTCGGTGCCGATGACGAGCCCGTCGGCCGTGACTGCCAGACAGTGGACCTCCATCCCCTCGGTGCCCGCCAGGCGGTCCCAGGTGACCCCCCAGTCCGGGCTGGAAAAAACGCCGTCGCCGAGGGTGGCGAGGTAGAGCCGCTCCCCGTCGGAAACGAGGTCCCGCACTTGGGCCTCGGTGGGGCGGGAGAGCGCCTCCCAGCCGTCGAAGCGCCCGGCGCAGGAGAGGAGGAGGGCAAAACAAAGTGAAGCGAGTAATGCCCCGGCGAATCTGAAAGCGCGCAAGCCGCACCTCTCGGGCGTTAATGGTATTTTTTAGTGTACCAGACCGCCGGGCGGGGTGTCCATCCCCGCCGCGAAGAAAGGGCGTGGTGTATAATCGCCCGGCATTGGTAAAAACGCGGCCGAGGCCCGATGTTCATCTTACTGAAGCTCCTCGCCCTCTGGACCGTCCTCTTCGGACCGCTCGCCGAGCCGCCGGAGCCGGTCGCGCCGAAGCCGGTGCCCGTCCTCATGTACCACCAGATGGGCCAGCGCGGGGGGCGGTACTCCATCACCCCCAGGGAGTTCGAGGGGCAGCTCGAGGACATGCGCCGGGCCGGATTTTTCCTGATAAACCTCTCCGAGCTGCTCCGGGGCGATTTTTCCCGTGTACCCACGGGCAAGCGGCCCGTCGTGCTGACCTTCGACGACTCCGACCCCGGCCAGTTCCGCGTCCTGCCCGACGGCCGTATAGACCCGCTCTCGGCGGTCGGCGTTTTGGAGAAATACCGGCGGGAGCACCCCGAGTTCGGCTCCGGGGCGGCGTTTTTCATCTTTTCCCGCGACGAGCGCGGGAGCGGCATCTTCTTCCAGCCGGAGCGCTGGGGGCTCCTGGACGCGTTCTGCGATAGGTACAAGCTTTCCGCCAAGGAGGGGCACGGCTGGGGTCCATTACGGCTCTGGCAGGCCAAGCTCCGCTGGCTGGTGGCCAACGGCTACGAGGTGGGCAACCACACCGTCACCCACGCCGACCTGGCCAAGCTCGAACCAGCAGGGATAGCCCGCGAAATCGGCGTCTGCCAGTTTCTTCTGGAAGAGGCTATCGGCGAGAGGAAGGGCTATCTCTGGGGGCTGTGCTACCCCTTCGGCGCCGTGCCGCTCGGGGCCGAGGAGTACATGCTCTGCCGCGAGGGTAATTACGAGGGGCGACCCTACCGCTTCGATTACGCCGTGGCCGCCTGGGGCGGCATGTGCCCGAACCCCGCCACGGAGGGGTTCTCCGCCGTGCGCTGGCGCATACCCCGGGTGGAGATGCACGCCGTCCGGGGCGGCGGGGGGCTGGACACCAAGTGGCTCACGCGCTATGCCGATTGTTATATCAAAGAAGCCGCCGAGGGCGACTTCCCCGTGCGAGACCTCCTGACCGCTTCACTAAACACATTGAGCCGGGGAGTTTGCACCTGGTTCGCGCCGGGGCCTTCCCTGGGGCTCGAACACAACTGGACGACCGCCCGCCTGACCGAGTTGTCCGCCGGATTCCGCCGACCCGTCAAGCGCCTCCCCCCACCCCCGGCGTATTTCTGACCGATTCCCCCCTCCCCCCTCTGGGGGTAGGGTTGGGGAGGGGGGTGGAAGCGGCGGGGATTAAAATCCCCCGCCCTACGGTAAAATAGCTAATCCACCCCGTAGGGGCGACCGTCCACGGTCGTCCGTTTTAAAAATCCGGCGGCCCGCAGAGGACTCGTCCTACGGGGCCGCCGCGATTGACGAGGTGGCGGGGAAGGGATTTGCTTCGCATAGCTCGCTTCGCTCGGTTCCCCGCCCTACGAAAAACCGGGCGCACCTAAAGGTACGCCCCTACGAGTCGGATTAGGCCGGCCTGCGGGCGGGTGTGGACACCCGCCCCTACGTCATCGCAAACGCGGGTGAGGGTTGCAGCGGTCCCCTCTCCCTTTTAGGGAGAGGGCTAGGGTGAGGGTCGGGGCCCGGGACGTAGAATCGGCGGGGATAGGAATCCCCGCCCTACGTCGTCGATAACCGGACTAATAGATGCTCGGGCGGCCCTCGATGCGGATGTCGGGGATGTCCTTGATGTCTATGAGAAACCAGATGGTGATGACCCCGCGGCTCTCCTCCAGGCGCAGCCGCGCCTCCCACGAACGCAGGTCCCGGTAGATGCTGAAGGTCTGCCGGACGAAATCCCCCCCCACCAAATCCAGGGAGGTCGTGTACGACAGCCGCCAGTTGCCGGTGAGGTTCAAAATCGCCTGGAGGCCGAGGAAGTGGATGTCCTGGCTGCCGGAGCGGGCCATGGTGTAGTCGTAGGTGAACCCGACGCGCCAGCCGCTCTCGATGCGCTTCTCCAGCTCGTCGCGGGGCGGTTCGGTATCCAGAGGCTCGTAGCCGGGAATATCGTCGGTGGGCTCCTCGTACTCGTTGTCTTCCAACCGCGGCATGGCGCCGCCCCCGGAAACGGCGAAGCTGGCCGAGAGGTCGAA
>CAZNZF010000005.1:27639-46492 GCA_964577465.1 uncultured bacterium
AGGTTCAAGCTCGGCTCGATGACGTGCCGCAGCTCGTCCTCCCCGGGGTAGAAGAGGCCGTAGATGCGGGTCGAGCCGCCGACTCCCGCCGAGTAGAGCGGCTGGAAGAAGTTCGGGGACCCGTCGGCGGCGGTGCCGTACCAGTCCAGGCTCCCGTCCAGGTACGGGGTGAACTTGAACCAGCGGAAGAGGCTGAACGGCCGCGAGACGTGCGCTTCGAGGCCGGCGGTGCGGAAGGGGACGGTCCCCTCGCGCAGGCGGTTGTAGTAGCCGAAGCGTGTGGAGAGGAAGGCCCCCGAGCCGAAGAGCTCGGTCTGGGACATGCTCAGGCTCAGGCTGGGAACGGTCCAGGTCGCCGGGCCGAGTGCGCTCTGGTCCTCGGTGATGCACGGACTCTCCACCTCCTCACCCCCCTCGCTGATGAGGGTGGCGTTGTAGTCCACGCTGGCGTTGGCCGAGATGTTTTCCCAGGAGCGTGAGAGGGAGAGGAAGCTGTCCAGGTCGCGCTGGGTCCGCTCCTCGAAGTCCTCCGAGTAGTACTGGTCGTAGAAGCGGTCGCTTCGCAGGGTCAGCTTCAACAGGCCGTTCACGTCCCAGGGCAGGTCCTGGCGGTGCTGACCGGTAAAGCTCCACTGTTCCTTGCTCCGTAGGCGGTCCTCGTCGTGGATGACGCGGAACCAGTTCATCCCCCGCTCGGTGCCGTAGAGGTAACGTCCCTCCACCTCCTGGCGCCAGCCTTGGGTGGTGTCGTAATCCAGGGCGAAGGTTCCGTCGGCGTAGTCGTTTATCGCCCAGAAGTAGGCGTTGCGGATGCGGAACTCGCGGTGCGCGCGGTAGCTCAGCCGGGGGGCCAGGAAGCCGGAGCGCCGGTCGTGGCCCAGGGGGTAGTAGTAAAGAGGCGCCAGAATCACCGGGACGTGGCCGATGAAGAGCACCACCGGCCGGGCCACCACCTTGTCCCCGGCGTAGACCTTGAGCTGGGGGCACCAGAAGTGGTACTCCGGATTCTCGGGCTGGACGCTGGTGGTGAAGGTGGCGTCCGAGATGTGGATGACATCCTCTCCCTGGAGCTTGAGCTTCTTGCCGGTGGCGAAGCCGGTTTCCAGGCCGGTCCGCCCCTGATAGACGATGCCGCGGCCGGTGTCGAAGTTGTAGCGCATCCGCTCGCCGTCCACGCGCTCGTTACCCTCCACCAGCACCGGCGCGCCCAGGGCCTCCACCTCCCCCGTCGCCCCTTCGTAAACCACCGTGTCCGCGGAAAGCCGCATCTCGTTAAAAGCCACCCGGGCGTTGACGTTCAGAATCAGCCGTTCCTCGGCTATGCGGTACTCTATCCAGCCCGTCTCGGCATCCACGGCGAAGCCCAGTTCCCCGGGGACGAGGGAATCCACGAAGAAGAAGTCGTTGCGCTCGTCGGCCTCCCGCTCAGAGGCCAGGGCCGAGGCGGAGGGCTCCTCGTCGAGGACCGCCCGGCCGACGGGGACGGGCGGCACGGTCCGCGGGGCATAGTGAACGACCAGCCCCTGGGCCGCGAGCTGGGTCAAAAGGACGAGGCTGACCGAGAGGACCTTGCGCATGACGAGGGGGCAAGGGGTTTAAACCCCTTGTCTATTATCAGGTGAACGGGAAAAAGGGCGCCGCAGCGCCCCGCTCTTTTATCCGGCACCGAAGAGCCGCAGCAGCTTCACGATGGTGTCCCGGAGCTCGTGACGCCCGATGACCACGTCCACGAAGCCGTGCTCCTGGAGGAACTCGGAGCGCTGGAATCCGGGGGGCAGTTTCTGCTTGATGGTCTGCTCGATGACCCGGGGGCCGGCGAAGCCCATCAGCGCCCCGGGCTCCGCGATGTGCACGTCGCCCAACTGGGCGTAGGAGGCCATGACCCCGGCGGTGGTCGGGTCGGTGAGCACGACGAGGTATGGCAGCCGGGCCTCGCGCAGACGGGCGCAGGCGGCGGAGCTCTTCGCCATCTGCATCAGCGACAGGATGCCCTCCTGCATCCGCGCCCCGCCCGAGGTGCACACCGTCACCTGGGGGACGCCGAGCTTCAACGCCCGCTCCAGCGACCGCGTCACCTTCTCCCCCACCACCGTACCCATCGAGCCGCCGATGAAGGTGAAGTCCATCACCGCCAGCGAAACCCTGATTCCGTCGATCGTCGCCAGGCCGCAGATGACGGCCTCGGTCTCCCCGGTCTTGGCCATCGTCTCGGCGATGCGCTGGGAGTAGGGCTTGCGGTCCACGAACTCGAGGGGGTCCAGCGTCTTGAGGCCCGTGTCGTGCTCCTCGAAACTTCCCTCATCCACGAGCTGGCCGATGCGCTTCCGGCCGGGGACCTTGTGGTGGAAGCCGCACTTGGGGCAGACGAAGAGGTTTTCCTCGAGCTGCTTGGAGTAGAGGGTCTCGCCGCAGCTGGAGCACTTGAGCATCAGCCCGGTGGGGACCGTCGGCCCGTGGCGCACGGCTTTCTCTTCCACCATATCCGGCCAATCCTTCCGTCAGATATCGGGTGAGAAGGCAAACCTCAAATTAGAAACCGAAAAACCATTCACATCGAGCTGCACGGCGCAGGTCGCCTCGAACACGCCGATCCGCAGGCTCAGGAAACCGCCCCAGAGGTCCTCCACTACGCGGTAGGCCCCGCCCAGGGCGATGCGTAAATCATCCAGGTTCAGTGGGACGACCTGGGCGCACAGGCCGTAGTCCAGCACGTCCGCGCCGGGGAGGTATTCCAGCTCGGCGGCGACGTCGAAGATTCCCGAGAGTGAGTAGCCGGCGCCAAAGTGGACTACCCGCTCGGCGAAGGAACGCTCGGCGGCGAGGCTGATACCCGGGGGGATTAAATTCGACACGGCCAGGCCGAAACGGAAATCTCCGGGGTAGAGCTGCACGCCGGCATCCAGGCCGAAACCGGAGTCCGCATGCTCGTCCTTCTCGACGGAGAGGACCTTCAGGTTCAGCCCGTAGGATACCAACTCACTGGCCCGGCTGCCGAAGGAAATGCAGGCGAGGGATTCGCCTTCAACCAATTGCGCAGGCAATGGAATGTCTGCGGGATGAGGGGCCGGATATATCGGGAGTTCGACGGTGGCGTTGAACAGTGAAACGGCCAGAGTGCCCAGGGTCCGTTCCTCCCCGAGGGAGGCCGATTCCGTCCGCATGGGTTTGATGACCGAAGCGCCGAAGCACGGCGTCAGGCGGTCTCCGAACTGCGGGACGTAGGTGCCGGCGATATCCGTCCGCTCGGCGTTCCCCAGCCCCGCCGGATTTATCAGGTACTCCGTGGGGCCGGCGAGCGCCGCGCCGAAGCCCGCCCAGCCGAGACCCACCGCCCCCACGGCCCAATGCTCGATATCGTACGTCTCCGCCGCCGGGGCGGAAACGCACAACACGGCCAAGAGCGCTGTCAGTAATCTCGGTTTCATCTTCTACCGGTAGAGGCCCGCCTTGCCCGCCGAGCCCAGGAGCTGCATCTTGTGCCGCACGACCTTGGTGACGGCCTCGCGGGCCGGGCCCAGGTACTTGCGCGGGTCGAACTGTTTGGGGTCGGTGGCGAACACTTCGCGGATGGCCCCGAGCAGGGCCAGGCGGATGTCGGTGTCTATGTTGACCTTGGCCACGCCCATCGTGACGGCTTTACTGACGGCCTCGTCGGGGACGCCCTTGCTCCCGCCGAGCTCGGCGCCGAACTTCTCGGCCCGCTCCCGGACCCAGTCGGGCACCGCGCTGGCGCCGTGGAGCACGAGCGGCACGGACACACGCTTCTTGATTTCGGCCAGGCGGTCGAAATCCAGCTTCGGCTCGCCCTTGAACTTGTACGCCCCGTGGCTGGTGCCGATGGCCACCGCCAGGGAATCCACGCCGGTGCGCTCCACGAAGTCCTTCGCCTCGTCGGGGTCGGTGAGAATCGCCTCGCCCTCCTTCACCTGGACGTGCTCCTCTATGCCCTGGAGGCGGCCCAACTCGGCCTCGCAGGAGCAGCCGCAGGCGTGGGCCAGCTTGGTGACCTCTTCCGAGGCGGATACATTCTCCTCGAAGGTGAGCTTACTGGCGTCGATCATCACGCTGGTGAAGCCGGCGCTGACCGCCTGGACGCAGGCGGCGAAATCCTTGCCGTGGTCCAGGTGCAGGCTGAAGGGGAGCCCGGTCTCGAAGGCGGCCAGCTTCACCATCTCCACCAGGTAGGCGGTCCCGGCGTACTTCATCGCCCCGGAGGAGACGGCGATGATGGCCGGGGAATTTTCAGCTTTAGCGGCCTCCACGATACCCTGGAGAATCTCCATGTTGTTGATGTTGAAGGCCCCGACGGCGAAGCCCTTTGAGTATCCCACGCGCATCAACTGGTCGTTCGTATAAAGCGGCATGTCAACCTCCGGGGAAGGATGGGGGAGATGCGTGAAAAGTTAAACCGACCCGTCCTTCAACCAGCCGGGCAGCTTGCCGGCCTCGGCGAGCAGACGTACTAATCGAGGCAGGCTCTCGAACTGCCTCAGGCACAGGTCGTACTCCTCGCGGGTGATGCCGGCGGTGGCGGGGTAGGTGAAGACCAGCATCCCCTCGCGCGTGGCGAAGAGGGGCCGCACCTTGTCGCAGGGAAAATCATCGCAAAGGGCGCAGCTTTCCACGCCCCGCTCGACGGCGCAGGGACGGGCCTTGCAGCTTTTATCGGCCAGGCGGCCGTCGGCCCGGCACCCGTCGCAGCGGACGTTCTCGGCGGTGTAGTGCTGGTGGCCGAAGTACCTGCGCCAGCCGTCAACCAGCCTCTGCCGGACGGCGGGGTCGTCGGACCGGGCCGCGCACGACCCGCAGTCGTAGCCGCAGTACCCGATATGCTCATCCATAGCCCACCTCCTCGACGCGGGGTCAAGTATACCACGGCGATTTTTACGGGGCCAGGGCGTCCCCGGAGACGAGGTGACGCGCGCCCGGCGGCCAGCCGTCGCGCACGCCGCGCTCGAGCTCGTCCGCCAGCCACTCCGGGTAGAAGGGCAGGCGGCGCAGCTCGTCCACGGTGCGCCGGTAAAGCCGGATGCTCTCCTCGACCTCCCCGGAGCGCTCGATGCGCGGACCGGGGTCGAACCGACCGCCCACGACCCGGCACAGCCAGTAGAAACCGAGCTCGTGCAGCCCATCCGGCGCCCAGACCGGGTCGGTGAAGGAGTTGTCGTTGACGAAGAGGAGGCGCTCCGGCTCCACGACGAGGCCCGACTCCTCGGCCAGTTCGCGGGCCACCGCCTCGGGGATAAGCTCGTCGGGCTCCACCGCTCCGCCGGGCAGGGCCCACTCGCGGTCGTTAAAAGTCGTGAGGACCTTTCCGTCCTCCACCACCACAGCCACTCCTCGGGGCCGAATCCCGCCCTTCGGTCGGGGAAGGGTGCCGGTGACGCATTTCTCCAGCGTATTCTCGGTGGCCGGCAGGCGGAGGTAGCGACCGGGCGCGACCCGTCCCCAATCCTCATTCAACACGTCGCCCAGGCCCACGGGGTAGAAGGCGATGTCGCCCAGGGCGCGCCGGTCGCGGAAGCGCACCTCGTTCATGATGCGCGCCTCGGGGGCATCGGGGGAGGCGAACCCCAGCTTAGGCTCGCCGTCGATTTCGGCGTGGAAGTAGAGACCGACCAGGTGCAGCGGTCGGGCGTCGTAGGGGTCGGCGAAGAAGGTCTCCGCGACGTAGGCCAGGGGACCGACCTCGGCGCGGCAGCCGGTTTCCTCGGCGAGCTCGCGCACGAGGGCCTGAACCGCGGTCTCGTCGGGTCGCTGCCCGCCGCCGGGGAGGCTGTAAAAACGCCCCCCGTTCAGCTCGTAGCCGGTGACGAGGAGCCCGTCGCCTCGGACTATAATACCCGCCACCCGGTGGCGGATTTTCAGCGGTCCGGGTCGGCAGGGGACGTTGAAGGCGGAACCGGGATTGTGCTTCACGTTTCGAAACCTTTAACTAACCCGACAACCGAGCGAAGCAAGCTATGCGAAGTAAAACGCACGAATTGGAGATGAGTTAGGCGCTGGCACGTGTTTTTGCTGCAAGACTACGCAGGAATATTCAAGGGTTAACGAGCTAAGCAAAAACCGTGACAGCGACGGTGCAACGCTAAAACCTACCTTTTAAAAGGTCTCCTAACATGAACGGCCGGTGTCGAGCCGTCCCGCCCCGGCAGCAATTTCTCCAGGCTGCCCTGCCCCCGGTTGAGGAGGCGCTGCGGCGGACTGCAGGAGGTCTAATATATGATGCGACACAATACGTTGTAAGGCGACTCCGTGGTACGCCCCCCCCGCGGGCCGCAAAAAAGACAGCGCCGATGGTCATTGTAAATTGCAGGCGTCGGAGTGAGTCGTTCACTCAAAGATCGAAAGAGACGCCGCATCAACATACACCTAAACCGGCGATGAAGGCATCAAGTCTCCGACTAACGCGGGGAGCTAGAAGCTCCCCGGCGTCCTATTACCGGCACAGGATAAACCTGTCCGGGGGTAATCACAAAATGAATATGGATTACTAAGGGTGCTCGCGTCAAGTCCTAAGTTAGTTGCTACTCCGGTGAACGCGCGAGGAAGGCCCGGGCGCCGGACCCCTCGCCGTACGGACGGACCTCGACCCCGGTGAAGCCCGTCTCCTCCATGAGGGCGGTCAGTCCCTCCACGGTGAAGTGGTGCAGGTGGGGGTCCTTCGAGCCATTCAGTAGCCTTTTCAGGGACCGCAGGGGATGCCGGAGCGCGGAGACCAAACGTTTCCCGAAGGGCAGCCGGAGCGTCCTCTCCTCCCCCGAAAGGCCCTCGCAGTGCAGGATGACCAGCGCGCGCGCGCCCGGCCTCAGGCAGCGGCGCCCCTCGACGAGCACCCGCCGGGGGTCCATGGCGTGGTCCAGCGTCGCGGCGCAGATGAGCTCGTCGAAGACCGCGTCCCGGTACGGCAGCTCCTCGCCGAAGCCGGCCACGAAGGTCATCGGGCGCTCCAGCGACCCGCCGTACAACTCCCGGTAGAGCGGCGGGGGACCGACGAGGAAACGCTCCAGAGCGGGGTCGTGGACGACGAAGAGGGAACCCTCACCCGCGCTCCACCACCTCCGCAGGAGCCCCCAGCCGCCGCCCACGTCCAGCACGTTCCCCTCCAGCGGCCCCCGGTGATCGAAGAGCTCGGCCAGGCGGGCGATGCTCTCGGCGACGTACTCCGGGCTCACCCCGGCCCGCTCCCGGGTCCAGTCGAGGAACTCGCTCTGAAACGAGCCCCAGCGCCGCCACAGGTCGTCGCCCATCTCGGGTAGCCGGTCGTCCAGCAGGCGGATGAGCACCGGCGCCCGGGATAAATCGTAGCGCGGCAGCTCCTCCTCACGGAACAGCGAAATCACCGGCCGGTCACTCACGGGTTCGCTCCCCCTTCTACGGCGGCCCCCTCACCCACGAAGGCCTCCTCCTCCAGGTCTTCGATCTCACCGGAAACATCCGACTCCCCCGCCTCCTCGGCCAGCTCGGCCCGCGTGACGCCCCGGGAGGCCAGCATGTCGAACGCCCGCTCGCGGAAGATATGCTCGCCGGACTTCCAGAACAGGGGGACGTTGCGCTCCATGCCGCCGACGTAGCCGATGACCTCTTTCTCGAGCTTCATGAGCGCCGCCCGGGCCCAATCGCCGCCCGCGCCCCGGTTTATCCAGAACGGGCCCAGCATCCGGAATATCTGGAACAGCCGCTCCTCGCCGCCCGGGTAGCTCTCGCAGGGGAAGTGGTACTCCCCGGCGATGTATCGGCGGAGGTCGGAGGCGAAACGGTTGAGGAACGGCTCGATGTCCCCGCCGCAGGGGCCGAAGAAGTACTCCAGCCCCGGCATTCCGGGACGGTCCATGTCGAACTCCGGCGGACCCGCCTCCGGCGAATCGGCGGGCACCGGCCCCTCCGCGGGCTCCAGGATGATTACGCCCTCCTCGGTCACCCCCTCCTGCGCGAGCTCCTCCTCGATGCGCCCCACGGCCTCGGCCGTGGCGATCTGCTGCCGGTAGTACGCCGCCTCGTTTACGCCCGAGGGCGGCGGCGGAATCGTGGAGTAGACGTCGCGCAGGATGACCTTGATCCCGTAGGGGCCCGCGTTGTACATCGCCCCGGCCAGCTTCAGCCGCAGGAGGCTGCCCCACTCCGTGGTGAAATCGAAGCAGCCGCCGGGGAGCAGGTTGTCCTGGAAGCGCGGGTCGAAATTCCAGCGGCTCTGCTCGGACAACAGGCCCTTCAGGTAGCTGATGCCCACCTGGAGGTTCAGGTCGGCGATGTAGCGCAGGTCGTAGCGCGTTTCCATCGGCAGCGTGCCGAAGGGCACCCTTCGCCTGACGCCGGCGTCGTCGTACTCCAGGAGGTAACTCCCCCCCCGGACCACGGCGCCGGTGAGCTGCATGTACCCCGTGGCCGAGCCGTGGCCGTAGGCGGCGCGGTAGCTGCGACCCGAGCCGAGCACGTGCATCAGGCCGCACTCCTGGTAGCTCACCGCCAGGCAGAAGGCGCGGAAGGCCTCGTCGGAAATGTCGTAGCGCTTGGTGTAATCCAGCACGGCTCCGCGCTCGTCCGGGGAAAGGAAACCGGGGTGGGGCCGGCCGTCGGGGTGCTCGGCATTCACGCGGGCGCAGATGTCCACGAAGCGGTGCCACAGGCTGCGGGACGGGTTGTCCGCGTCGTAGGTCGGGATGTTGTCGAAATCGGCCAGGGTCCACTCCCCGGGGAGGCCGGGCAGTTTCAGCCGGATGCTCTCCAGCCGGGCGAAGGTCTCCGGCCCGACCACGCGGGCCAGATACGCCCGGGGCAGGGGCATCGCCCCTCCCCCAGCGGCCGGAGAACCGGGCACTCCCCCGCCCAGGTTCGTGTACCGGGCGAGGAAGGCCGTCTCGGTCGGAGTGGAATAGGGGAACCGCTCCCGGAAGGCGGCCAGCAGGCGGACCAGCTCGGCGTCGAAGCGGCCGGCGGGGTCGCGGCAGGGCATGAACTGCGTACCGTCTATCTCGGCGGCGGTGGTGAGCGCCAGATTCAACTGACGCTTCAGGTAGGCCAGCACCGGACTTTCATACCCTTCCACGTCGGTCACACCCGGCTGGTAAAAAAGGCAGGGGAAATCGGAGCGCGTGAGCTCGACCTGCGCCGGGCCGAGCGTCGGCGTGAGGGCGCGCGGGGTTTTGTGGCCGAAGAGCTCCCGCCCCTCGGCGTCGGTGAGGGGTGAAAGGGCGAAGGGGCCGTCGGGCGAATTTTGGCCCGGCAGGACCGCCAGGTGCGCCGACCGGAGCTCGTCGTTCCAGTCGCAGGTGCTGAATCGGCCGTCCGGCGACTCCACCACCAGCTCGACCACGTAATCCCCGTAGGGGACCGGCTGCCCCCGGAGAGGCCCCTGGTTGGCCGTGCCGTTCCAGCGGAAGACGTTCACCGCCAGGCGGCCGAGGCGGTGCCGGTCGCCGTAATCACTCACCGGCGCGTCGGTATCGGCGGAGAAGACGAGCTCGCGGTCACGGTCCGGGAATAGCCGCCAGACGTTCAGCGTGACGCGGTCGCTGGGCTCGGGGATGGGGTCCAGGTGGTAGCGGATTAAATAACCGGGGCCGTCGGAGCGGACGCCGAGGCAGCGGAAGTCGGCCTCACGCACGTTGGCCACCAGGTAGCCGGAGTTGTCCCAGTACGGGACGGTGTCCTCGGCGAAGCCCCGATTCCAGGTGTCGTAAATGCTGGCCGTGAGCGGTTTCCCCTCTCCGGCAACATAGAAGGTGTAGCGGTGGTTCTCCAGGTCGAGCTGCTGGGCGCGCAGCAGGCGGCCGCCCAGGACCACCGAGGGCCGCAGGGAGTCGAACTCGCCCGACACGCTGGCGAACTGGGCGTCGGCCAGGCCCCCGAATCGGAAGCGGTACACCCCGCTCACCGTGATTTTAAAAAGCCGGCCCTGGGCCAGCGGCATGGAGGTCCGGACCACCTCACCGGAGGACGGGATGGCGAGCTCGAAGGCATCGAAGGAGGGGACGGGGATGAGGAAGAGGACGACCGCCACGAAAAGTCCGAGGGCCAGGAAGCCCTTGTCGACCTTGAATGCGGTCCGCTCCCGCCTCCACTCGGCGGCCAGGAAGCGGCCCAGGCTGCGGGACGCGGCCCCGAACGCGCGGCGCACACGACGAAAAAGACTCTCCCCGGGTTCCTTCCGGGGTTCCGCGGGCGTCGGTGTCGTTTCCGGGTTCGGGGCGTTCAAATCCGGTATCCTCCGCTACCCCTCCACCGTTTCCCCGGAGGCGATCTCGCGGTCGTGGAAGGCCCGGGGGTCGGTGACGTCGGGGAAAATGCAGGCGTTGCGCCCGATGGAGGTGCCGCGCGGAATCACCGCGTTCTTTCCGATGACCGTCATCCCGGAGTTGTAGATGGAGGGGAAGCGCTGGTTGTAGGTGAGGTCGTCGCCGGTGCCCACCAGGCTCTCGGCCCCCACGATGATCTCCTTGTCGAGGATGGCGCGGTCCACCTGAGCCCCCTCTTCGATGACCGTCCCGGAGAAGATTATCGAGTCGCGGACCACCGCTCCCGTGCCGATTTCGACGTAGGGGGACAGGACGCTCCGGGTGACGACCCCGTCCACCACGCACCCGTTGGACACGAGGCTCTCGGTGACCTGGGCCCCCCGGCCCAGCTTCACCGCCGGAGCCTCCGCCGAGCGGGTGTGCACCCTCGATTTCTCGTCGTAGAGGTCGAACTCCGGGACGGGCGCGATGAGGTCCATGTTGGCCTGCCAGTAGCTCTCGATGGTCCCCACGTCGCGCCAGTATTTCTCCTGGAACCGGAACGCGCGGAAGGGCACCTTCCGCGTTACCTGCAGCTCGACGCACCGCGGCAGCAGGTCGCGGCCGAAGTCGTGCTCCGAATCCTCCCTGGCCGCATCCTCCACCAAAAGCTCCTCCAGGAGCCCGGTATCGAAGACGTAGATGCCCATGTTGGCCAGGTTTGTCGGCGGATTGGGCACCTTCTCCAGAAACCGCACCACGTTCCCCGAATCATCGGTCTCGACGACGCCGTAACGCGGGGCATCCTCCCGGGGGACCTCCATCACCGCCATCGTCACCCCGGAACCGGACTCCACGTGCTCGGCTATCATGCGGGAGTAGTCCATCCGGTACACGTGGTCGCCGGAGAGGATGAGTACCAGCTCCGGCTTCACGGAGCGGATGAAGGGCAGGTTCGTGTACACGGCGTCCGCGGTGCCGCGATACCAGCCGCCGAGCCCTCCGCCCGGGTGCGGGTGCAGCAGCACGAGGCCGCCGTCGAGGCGCTTGAGGTCCCAGGGCGCCCCGCGGCCCAGGTGGGACTGCAGGGAGTGAGGACGGTACTGGGTCAGGACGCAGACGTTGTAGACCAGCGAGTTGACGCAGTTTGACAGGGTGAAGTCGATGATGCGGTACTTCCCGCCGAAGGGCACCGCCGGCTTGGTGCGCTTGGCGGTCAGGACCCCCAGCCGGTTGCCCCTGCCGCCCGCCAGAATCACCGCCAGCGTTTTAAGCGCCATGTCCTAAGTCCTTTCGGCGCACCGGGCCGCCGAGGGCCTTCGCCGCCCCGTGCTTCAGGTCGTAATCCGAGACCAGAAGCCCATCGGCGTCCAGGTGCTCGGTGAGCGTTTCGAGGACGAGGGCCCCGGCGACGATTATTGCAGCCCGGCTTTCGTCGGTCGGGAGCAGCCGTTCTCTTTCCGCGAGGGGGACACCCGCCAGGCGGCCGACGAGCGCCGCCAGGTCGCCCCGGGTCAGCCGGGTCCCCTGAATCACCAGGGGAAGGTACTCACTCAGGCCGAGGAAGAGCGCCGCCAGGGCGGTCGCCGTGCCCCCCGAGGCGACGACGGGCAGGCCGTGGGTCTCCTCCGGCAGCCGACTCAAGACGGCCCGGACGCCGCCCTTTAATTCTTCCATCTCCCCGGGCGAGGGTGGGTCGCCGAAGAGGTGATACATGGTGAGGTTAATCGCCCCCAGGGGGAAGGAGCGCGTATGCAACTCCCGGCCGCCCCACCACGAAAGTTCCGTGGAACCGCCCCCCACGTCCACGGCCAGATACCCCCGTCCGTCCAGGCCCAGGCAGCGCAGGCCCTCCTCGACGCCCACCCGGGTCAGCCAGGCCTCATCGGTGCCGGACAGAAGCGTGAGCTCCACACCCCAGCGTGATTTCAGCGCATCCGCCAACGTCTCGACGCCGGTCAGCTCGCGGGCAAACTGCGTGGCTACGGCTATAATACGTTCGGCGCCCAGCGCGCGTCCGCGTGTAATCGCCTCCTCGGTGGCCGCCAGCGTGTTTTCGACGGCTTTTTGCGAGATGCGGCCGTTCGGCGCGCCGTCCTCACCCGGCCGGCCCAGACCCGTCGAGCGTCCGCCGCTCTCCACGGGCCCCAGCGGCGCGTCCGTCCCCTGCGAGTCTACCCGGTCCACCACGAGCCAGCGCAGGGAGTTGGAGCCGTAATCCAGAACGAGGAGGCGGCTCATCGGGAAATAACCCGGGGCACGCTGGTCCCCGGCTGGGCCACCACGTCGGCCGCCGCCCAGGAGGCGAGCGCCGTCGTCTCCGCGGGGGTCAGCCCCGCGGCCAGGGCCAGCCCCAGCACCGCGGTCACCGTGTCCCCGGCCCCCGTGTGGTCGCGGACCAGGTGGCGCGGGCAGAGGGCGGGGGTTTTCTCCAGGCCCCCGTCGTGGTAGAGCTCGAGGCCCGAGTCGCCGAGGGTCAGGCTGAGCCATTGTAAATTAAGCTCGCGCCGGCAGCGTTCACACAGGGCGCCCAAGTCGGACGCTTCCGAACCCGCCGCCCAGAGGCGTACCTCCCGGGCGTTGGGCTTCAGGCAGGTCGCCCCGGAAAAATTTACCAGGGGGTTCCGGGTGTCGCCCACCCAGGGCCATCCCGATTCCCGCACCAGGGCAATCATTTCCGGAAAAACCGCGCCGTTGGAGTAATCGGAGACGACCACGGCGTCGCTTTTGGCCAGTCGCCCGCGCACCGCCGACCGCAGCCGTCCCGCTGTGTCAGAATCCAGCGGAGACCTCTCTTCGCGGTACGAGTGGAAGACGTGCTGGGCGTCAGGCTCTGTGGCTACTATCTTGAGCCGGTCCGTGGTGGCGCGGTCCGGGGAAATTACCCCGGCGAAGTCGACGCCCCGCTCCCGGAGCAGGCCCGTCAGCCGCTCCCCGGCGGGGTCGTCGCCCAGGACGCCGACCACGGTCACCCTCCCCCCCAGGGCGGCCGCGTTGGCCGCCACGTTGGTCGCCTGGCCCGGCGCATAGACCCGCTCCCTCTCGTCGAGGCAGGCCACCGGCGCCTCCCGGGCGATGGCGCCGACCGGTCCGTAGCGGTACTCGTCCAGGCACGGGTCGCCGACGACCAGAACCTCGCGTCCGGCGATTTTTTCGAGCAGCCGTTCCGGGGGGCTTGGCATCTCGGAAACCACGGCTATATTATACGGGCGGACGGCTGCGTAGGCAAGGCTTGCATTGACAGCCCCAGGCCGGGATGCTATCCTGCGTTGTCGTTCGACCGTCAACACGGGAATCGGGACCCATGACGTTCAAGCTGCTCATCCGCACCCTGCGGGCGCCTTTCTTCACCGCCACCACCTCGGCCGCCCTCCTGGGCAACCTGGTGGCCCTCTGGCGGACGGGAGTACTCGACCCCTGGATGCTCCTGCTGTCCGTGGCGGGCATCGCCGCCCTGAACGCCGGCGTGAACACCGCCAACGATTTCTTCGACTCGGTGTCGGGCAACGACGAGGCCAACCGGTACTTCTCCCCGTTCAACGGCGGTTCCCGGGTCATCCAGGACGGCCTGGTCAGCCGCCGCACCGTGGGCCTGGTCTCCCTGGTGAGCTTTCTTATCGCGTGCGGAATAGGCGTCGCCCTCTGGCTCCTGACGCCGGGGAACTGGGTCCTCTACCTGGGCCTCTTCGGCCTCGTCACCGGGTTCTTCTACGCGGCGCCCCCCCTGAAGCTGGGCTACCGCGGCCTGGGGGAGCTCGTCGTGGCGCTGGACGTGGCCCTCCTGCCGGTCCTGGGCGGCTACTACGTCCAGGCCGGGAGCTTCGACTACAGCGCCCTGTACGCCGGTATTGCCGCCGCGTTCCTCATCGTGGGCGTCATCTGGGTGAATCAGATTCCCGACATCGAGGCCGACGCCGCGGTGGGGAAACGCACCCTCGTCGTCCGCCTGGGCGCCCGCCGCTCACGGACCGCCTTCGCCGCCATCGTCGCGGCGGTGTACGTCTCCTCGCTCGTGCTGGCCCTCGTGGGCATCCTGCCCTACTGGACGCTCCTGGTTTTCCTCACCCTACCGCTGGCCGTCGGCGCCGTCCGGGGCGTTTTTTCCAACTACGATAAGCCCCGGGCCCTCGTGCCCGCCGAGGGGAAGACGGTGCAGCTCCAGCTGGCCGGCAACCTGGCCCTGTCCCTGGGTTTCGCCCTGGCCGTGTTAATCCCTCTATAAAGGCCCGACCCGTGAAGCTCGCCACCGCCAAGGACCTCCTTAACGACGAGTTGCTCCGGCTGGAGGAGCGGCTGCTGGACATCATCGCCGGCGAGTTCGAGCTGGTGAGCACCATGGCGTCCCGCCTCATCGCCGCCGGCGGAAAGCGCCTGCGGGCCATTCTGGTCCTCCTGGCGGCCCGGGGCGGAAGCGAGGACGGCGGCCCGCGGGAGACGGCGGTGGAGGTGGCGGCGGTCTGCGAGCTGGTCCACCTGGCCACCCTCATCCACGACGACGTCATCGACCAGTCCACGACGCGCCGCGGCGTGCCAACCATCCACACCGACCTGGGAAACCAGATCACGGTGCTCATGGGGGACCACCTCTACGCCCGGGCCATCCGCCACCTCATCACCGCCACGGGGCGGGCCGACCTGGTCCGGATTCTGGCGGGCACGGTGGCGGACCTCTGCGAGGGGGAGATAAGACAGCTCAACGAGACGCGCTGGCTGGGCCGCGTCCTCCGGCCCGACGCCGCCGGGGGCTTCGCGGTGCGGTTCGAGCCCATGGAGCGGGAGTATCTGGAAATCATCGCCCGCAAGACGGCGGGTTTCTTCGGCGCCTGCGGCGAGATGGGCGCCCTCCTGGTCGGCGGGGGGGAGACGGCCGCCCGGATGCGCGGCTACGGCTTCAACCTCGGCATGGCCTTTCAGATAACCGACGACCTGATGGACTACGCCGGCGCCCGGGAGGTCACCGGCAAGGACGAGGGGAACGACCTCGCCGCGGGGCGGCTGACCCTGCCCCTCATCCACGGCCTGCACCACGACGAGCACGGCCGCGAGCTCCTCGGCCTGTTGAGCCTGGACGGCGGGGGCCTGAGAAAGCGGGTCACCGAGCTCCTGGACCGCACCGGCTCTCTGGGTTACGCCACCGAGGTCGCCCGGGGCTACGCCCGGCGCGCCCGGGAAATCGCGGGGGGGCACACTCACCCCGAGGTCGGGCCGGTGCTGGTGGAGCTGGCCGAGGAGGTGCTGGACCGGCAGGTGTGAAGATTAGCGTGTAAAATGGCGACCCGAGCGGGCCGCCGTCCGAGGGGGAAACCCTCTTTTTTTATATCCCGACGGAAACCGAGGATACCGCCGCCAGGAATGCGCTCTCCTCCTCCGGCAGCAGGGCGCGCAGGTCCAACAGGAGCCGCTCGTCCTCGACCCGCCCGAAGATTCCGCGGACGCGGAACGCAAGTGCCAGCTCCCGACCGCCCGCGCCATTCGACGTGAGCACCAGCGCGGCGGAGGGGAAATCCACCAGCGGTAGCGCCCCGGAACCGGCCCGCCCCACCGTTTTCTCCACCGAAATGTGCCAGCGACCGCGCCCGATGCGCTCGAGCTCGGGGAGCAGCGCCTCCGCACGTTTTAACAGCCCGTCGCCGGTGGCGGAAAGGAGCCGGTACGTCGGCAGCTCGTCCTCCCGCCCGTCGATGTAAACATCGAGGGTCGCGGCCAGGCCGGCGAGCGTCACCTTGTCCAGCCGCACCGCCCGGGCGAGGGGGTGGCGGATACAGCTATCCACGAGGTCCGCCCGCCCGACGACGATTCCGGCCTGGGGCCCGCCGAAGAGCTTGTCGCCGGAGAAACACACCAGGTCCACGCCCGCCTTCAGGGCCGCCGTCACGTCATCCGCCCCCGGCGCCCAGGGGACCTCCCGGACCAGGCCGGAACCCTGGTCGTAGATTAGAGGGAGCCCGCGGGAATGCGCCGGCCCCGCCAGCTCGGCGAGCGACGGCTCGGTGAAGCGTCCCTCCAGGCGGAAGTTGGAGCGATGGGCCGTGAAAAGGGCGCCCGTGCCCTCCCCCATCGCCTCGGCGTAGTCGGCGACGGTGGTCCGGTTTACGCTCCCCACCTCGCGCAGGGTGCAGCCCGATTGGCGCATCACAGAGGGCATGGCGAAGGACCCGCCGATGGCGACCAGCCGGGACACGCCGACGACGACCTCGCGCCCGGCGGCCGTGGCGGCCAGGGTCAACAGCGTGGCTGCGGCGTTGTTGTTGAAGGCGCACCCGGGGAGGTTGAACAGTCGCTCGCAGCGTTCACGGACGGCTTCCTGCCGCTGTCCACGCGCACCCGTAGGGACGTCGATCTCCACCGCGGCCGCCCGGGAGGCGGCAACCATGGCGGCGACGACTTCATCCGCCAGGGGAGCGCGGCCCAGGCCCGTGTGGAGAACCACACCGGTCAGATTGAACGCCTTTTTTACGCCGGTCATGTCAACTCTTTGAATGGAAGAACCTTAGGTAAGTATGCCAAATTCAGTAAACCCTTGACAAGAGCCTCTTCGCTGTGTTAGTCTACGATAACTGTATCTTAAAGATACGGAAAGCCAGAAAAAAGTCGGGCGGCAAAACGCCCACGTACATAAGGGCGGGGACACCCGTCAACACAAAAGGGAGTAACATGAAGAAACTACTCATCGCCCTGCTTATAGGCGCCTTCTCCATCGTTCCGTTGATTCTCGTCGGATGCGGTGACCAGGCAAAAGAAGAGACCGCGGCCGACACCACCACCACCACCGAGACGGTCACCCCGGAAGTGACCCCGGAAGTGACCGAGGGAACCACCGAAGAGGTCGCTCCGACCACCGAGACGGCTCCGACCGAGGAGACCGGAACGGTCGCCGAGCCCACGACGGAGACCACGGAGAAGCCCGTCACCCAGTAACACCGTTCTCCATCTTCGTGAAAGGGGTCCCATTGGGGCCCCTTGTTTATTCCCCGAATCCGGCGCGGCGTCCCGGCAACCGACCGGCGCAGGGCACACGATGAGCTTCTTTTTTATTCCGGTGGCCCTTGACGACCTTATTTTTTTGTGCTAGATTAATTTAGTCGTGTAAAAAACCAAAAATGGGGGATGAAAATGGATAAACACAAGTCGTTCTCTTCTCTTCTCTTCTCTTCTCTTCGTGTTCTTGGCGTTCTTCCTGATTTCCTGTGAAGACGCCCTTTCACCATCGGAATACCCGCCGCTGCCGAACGAGAATCCGACGGGAGGGGAGGGTGAAGACCCGCTCGGATACTGGCGGATTGAGGGAATCATTGACGCCCCGCTCGACTGGACCCCCGGTTACCCCTACCTGGTACAGATCTGGATGAGCGGGCGAGAAGGAATGGACCAGCTCATCGGTCCGATACAGTTCACGCATCTCTTCACCGGGCCGGACTCCACGCGCTGGTCCTTCGAGACCCAGGGGAATTACTATTGGTGGGGGGACATCTACCACCTTTTCTTTATTCCCGACCCGACCTGGTGGTCCGACCCCGAAGAGGAAGTCTATGGGCACACCTATGTCCGGGGCTACAAATGGGTGGAGTTTGGAGGCGGTTACCACCTCGTGCTGGCGGATGAAGATACATCGTTCAACCCGTACAATCCACCCAATCCAAACCCGGATTGGAAGTACTACCAGCCATACCTCTACCTTCATATGCCAAACTGTGACCTTTACTGGGCCTGGACTTCCGTCTATCTCGATTTAAGGTGAGGAGTTGAAACCATGACCAAGATGACAGTCCTGTTACTATGCACCGTCACGTTTTTAGTAACGACCGGCCTGGCAGAGCCGGATGTCCTCTGGGAACAGCCCTACGACTTTCCGCTGATGACCACCGGGTTTTGGTGCTACGGGCCGTACTACACCCACGACGACTTCACCCTGGATACGGATTCGGCACTCGAGGCCGTGGAATGCTGGGGGTTTTATTCCTCTACGAGCGACAACCCCCAGCCCTTCAACGTGGCCCTGCGCTACGACCACTACGGCATGCCCGGCAGCTACTACGACTGGACATACGTCACCGACGTGGAAGAAACCTACACCGGCGACAATTTCCAGGGGAAACCGGTGGTCCATTACCGGTTGAGCTGGAGTAACCCCATGGACGTCGAGGGCGGGATGACGTTCTGGCTCGAAATCTGGTCGTACGCCGATTACTTCAAGTGGGGCGCCGAGGACGGCGGCCTCCTGTACTACCAGTGGAACCCGGCAGAGCGCTCGGCCTTTTTCCGCCTCCTGGGCACGCCCGAGGACACCGGCGTCCAGCCCATGAGCTGGGGGGAAATCAAGGCCGGATTCTCGGACTAGCGGCTGTGGGTAAAACGCCGTGACCTGAAATGTAGGGCGGGGATTCCTATCCCCGCCTTTTCACCCCTCACCCGAATTTATGATGACGTAGGACGGGTGTCCACACCCGCCCGCGGGCGATCGTGGACGGTCGCCCCTACAGGGGTAATCCGGCGGTTCAAAACGTAGGGCGGGGATTCCATCCCCGCCGCGTTTATCCGGGTCAGCCTTCATACCCGGTCCGAAGCGCGACGCATGAAATAGAGGCCCAGGGCGGCCACGCTCTTCGAGTCCACCAGGCGCCCGTCGAGGAGCATCCGTT
>CAZNZF010000006.1:0-4009 GCA_964577465.1 uncultured bacterium
CCGTGTTAATATCCGCGCGTTCTCGAATGACCCCCAGCCTTCTAGGAGGACGATGGGCTACCGAATCTGCCGCATACCGGGCGACGACACCGGCCACGACGTGATGCGGGCCGCCATGCTCGTCTTCGACGCCCTGGGCACCGACATCGAGTGGGTGGACGCGGACGCCGGTTGGTGCATGTGGGAGGCCAAGGGGAACACGGTGCCGCCGGAGACCTGGGAAGCGCTGGAATCCACCGACGCCTGCTACTTCGGGGCCATCACCTCCAAGCCCGGCGTGAAGGGCTTCAAGAGCGCCATCCTCCAAATCCGCCAGCGCCTGGACCTCTACGCCAACATGCGCCCGGTCAAGGCCATCCCCGGCGTGCCGCTGAACTACCGCGACGACATCGACATGGTGATTTTCCGGGAGAACACGGAGGGGCTGTACTCGGCGGTCGAGGCGCGGCCCATGCCGAAGGAGCTGGTGGGCATCCTGCCGAACCTGGAGCGCTTCGCGGAGCTGGACGACGTGGCGATTTCCTGCCGGGTGTTCAGCCGCCGGGGGTGCGAGCGCATAGTCCGCGCCGCCTTCGAGCACGCGAAAAAATTCAACAGAAAGCTGGTCACCGCCGTCCACAAGGCCAACGTCATCCGCGCGACGGACGGGCTCTTCCTGGAGGTCTTCCGGGAGGTGGCCGCGGAATATCCCGAGATAAAGACGAGCGAGGAGAACGTGGACGCCACGGCGATGTGGTTCGTCAAGAACCCGCAGTTCTACGAGGTCCTCGTCACGACGAACATGTTCGGGGACATCATCTCCGACGAGGGGTGCCAGCTCGTGGGCGGCCTCGGCTTCGGAGCCAGCGCGAACGTCGGCGATTCTTACGGGGTGTTCGAGCCGAACCACGGCTCGGCGCCCAAGTATGCGGGCCGGTACGTGGTCAATCCCACGGCGACGATTCTGGCCGGGCGGCTGATGCTCCAATGGCTGGGCGAGGAGCGTGCGGCGGAGCGCATCTGGAACGCGGTCCTGAAACTTTACGCCGACCCGTCGGCGCCCAAGACCTACGACGTCGTGGGCCGGGATAAGGCGGCCGGCAGCCTGGAGGTGGCCGAGGCCATCGCCGCGCGGCTTTAGCCGGTCCTGAATTAATCGGGTAGGGGCGGGCCGACCGCCCCTTTTGCGTATCGAAATATTGTGGTTGCCAATCAATGTTAGATTTGGTACTTTATATTTTGCTTAAGGGCCGAGGCCGACCGTAACGGACCCGCGAAGATGACCATTCGGGTCCCACCGGGCCGACCCTTTGACTGAACCGCTCCTTCCGCGTGAAAGGACACCCGAGCATGGCCAAGCTGAAGTATGTCATCACGCCCAAGGAATACGCGCCGGTGTTCGAGAAGGCCGAGCGGATGATGGAGGAATACTTCTCCACCCTGAAGCTCGACCCGGCGCGGAGCACCATCACGCTCAAGGGCGCCGACCGGTACTCCCTCATATTCACCGCCGATTTCAGCTACTACCTTCAGAAGAGCTTTCGGGACAAGTTCGGCGGCGCGGCCCAGTTCATCCTCTACGAGCTGGCCTATCAGATGGGCCGGCAGGACTGCATCCGCTTCTGCGAAAACACCGGCGCCAGGGACCCCATCGACCGCCTGGTCGCCGGACCCGTGTACTTCGCCTTCACCGGCATGGCCCGGGTGGAGATTCTGCCCCTCTCCAAGCCCACCCCGGACGAGGACTACATCCTGGTCTACTACCACCACTACTCCTTCGAGGCCGAGAGCTACCTGGCCCACGACGAAAAAACCAGGCATCCCGTCTGCTTCATGAGCGCCGGCTACTCGGCCGGGTGGTGCTCCGTGGCCTTCGGGCTGGACCTGAAGGCGGAGGAACTCTCCTGCCGGGCGATGGGCGGAGAGCGGTGCCTGTTCGTGATGGCGCCGCCGCGCCACCTGGTCCAGCGGATTGCCGAGTTGCGAACTCCGGGCGGGACCGGTCTGCGGGTGTAGAATCGCGCCTTCAGTGGTTTTTACGGGAAGGGGGTCTCCGCGGCCCCTTTAACATTTCGTTGCGGCAAGGGGTTTAAACCCCTTGTCTCCTTGAGACCGGGGTTATGCTACCGCGGCGACAACCAAACGAAATACGGATGCTCACTATTTCCAGCGGCTTGCCTTGCGCTCGGGGTTTTGCTACGCTGGCACAGAAACGAGCGAAAGGGAGGCCCGAAGATGCAGGAAGGACCGGAAAAGCCGAAGAAGGTCCAGATAGAGCTTCCGGCGGAGGTGGCCGTCGGGAAGTACGCCAACGCCGTCCACATCTCCGTCACACCGGGCGAGTTCGTCATCGACTTCGCGCGGGCGCTGCCGGGGATGGGTAAGGTGCAGGTCCACAGCCGGGTCATCATCCCGCCCATCGCCGCCAAGGCCCTCCGTCTGCGGCTCGAGCAGGCGGTGAGCGGTTTCGAGGAGAAATTCGGGGAGATACGGCTCCCCGGGAACCAGAAGGGCAAGCCGCCCTTCGATTACGGCGCCTTCGACGGCGATCCCACGGGGAACTGACTTGGGCGGATTGACCTTCGCCGAAAAGTTCTTCTCGCGCCGGGTGGGTCGTGAAGTTTTCTCCGGTGAAATCGTCACCGCCGCGCCGGATGTGGTCCTGTCCCACGACAACACGTCGGCCATCATCGCCAACTTCCGGGCCATCGCCGGCGAGGGGGCCCGCGTCCACCGTCCGGAGCGCATCGTCGTCGTCCTGGACCACACCGTGCCGGCGCCGGGGGAGAAGGAGGCGTCGGGCCACGACAAAATCCGGCGCTTCGTCGCGGAGCAGGGTATAGCCGCCTTCTTCGACATCGGTCGGGGCGGCATCTGCCACCAGGTACTCCCCGAGCTGGGCTTCGTCGGACCGGGCCGGCTCATCGTGGGCAGCGACTCCCACACCCCGACCCACGGGGCGCTGGGCGCCTTCGCCTGCGGCATCGACCGCACGGAGACGGCGGGGCTGTGGGTCGCCGACGAGACGTGGTTCAAGGTGCCGGCGAGCATCCGCTTCGACCTCGCGGGCGCGCTCCCCGATGGCGTTTACGCCAAGGATTTGATCCTCACCCTCATCGGGCGCATCGGGGCGGCCGGGGCGAACTACCGCTCCGTGGAGTTCGACGGGCCGGGGCTCGCGGGCCTGACCGTGGACGACCGGCTGACCGTGTGCAACCTGGCGGCGGAGATGGGGGCCAAGAACGCCGCCTTCCCCGTGGACGGCGTGGCGCGGGACTGGCTGGCGGAGAACGGCGTTGTCTGGAAAGAGGAGGACGCGCTGTGGGCCGAGGAGGGGGCGCAGTACCACTCGCGGCACGCGGTGGACCTCGGTAAAATCGTGCCCGTGGTCGCGCTGCCGCACCAGGTGGACAACGTTCGGCCGGTGACGGAAGTCGCGGGAAGGCCCTTCAACCAGGGGCTCATCGGCACCTGTACCAACGGGCGCCTGTCGGACCTGCGCGAGGCGGCGCGGATTCTGAGAGGCAAAAAGGTGGCCCGCGGCGTGCGGCTCCTCGTCCTGCCCGCCAGCGAGCGCATCTACGCGGCGGCGCTGGCCGACGGGACGCTGGCCGCGCTCCACGACTCGGGCGCGGTGATTCTCAACCCCGGCTGCGGGCCGTGCCTGGGGGCCCACGAGGGGGCACTGGCGCCCGGCGAGGTCTGCCTCTCCACCGCCAATCGGAATTTCAAGGGGCGGATGGGCTGCAAGGAGTCGGAGATAATTCTCGCCAGCCCCGCCACCGTGGCCGCCTCGGCCGTGGCCGGAGTCATCACCGACCCGCGGGAGGTGATTAACTAAGGAGGAGTAAGATGGGTTGGACGTTTTCGCCTATTATTGGAGTACAGGGCGGGCGACTGTAGATGACCGCTTTTACGTTCCAAACCCCTACCCTCACCCCAGCCCTCTCCCTGAAAGGGAGAGGGGGTGGCTGCACCCCTCATCCTGGCCCGTCGGCGTGATTGTAATAATGTAGGGGCGGGTGTCCAC
>CAZNZF010000006.1:4109-42757 GCA_964577465.1 uncultured bacterium
GGGCGGGGTACAGAGCCCCCGCCCTACGAGCTGATTTCTCAAGGACCTTCCTATGAGCCGCGTCTGGAAATATGGCGACGACGTAAATACGGACCAGATGTTTCCGGGCAAGTACACCTACACCTGCTCCACGCCCGAGGAAATCGCCCCCCACCTCTTCGAGGACCTGGACGCGGATTTTGCTAAAGAGGTAAAGCCCGGGGACCTCGTCCTGGCCGGGGAGTACTTCGGTTGTGGCAGCTCCCGGGAGCACCCGGCCAAGGGCCTGCGCCACGTGGGCGTGCGGGCGGTCATCGCCAGGAGCTTCGCGCGCATCTTCTTCCGCAGCGCCATCAACCAGGGGCTCACGGTCATCGAGTGCCCCGGTGCGGTGGAGGCGTACCGGGAGGGGGACACGGTGGAGCTCGACGAGGAGGCCGGAATCGTGCGTGTGGCGGGGGCGGAGTTCCGCTTCCCGCCCTACCCGCCCGCGGTGAGGCAGATTCTGGCGGCCGGGGGACTGACGGCGTACCTCCGCCGTTGAGCACCCGTGAAATATTGAAGCAAAAAGGCCGACCCGCAGGTCGGCCCCGTTTTATCCTTGAAGCGATCCGCCGCTACTCCCAGATTTTCCGCGCCGTGTCGGAGATGCGCTTGAACTCCGTCGAGCCGCGGATGTTGTCCAGGTCGTGGTCCTCCAAAAAGCGCAGGAGAACCGTTTTAAGGGCGACGCGGAGCCACTCGACGGCCGGCCCCTCGTTACCCAAAAGGGCGTGGCAGCACGCGGCGTTGAAGGACGCCCGATCGTTGGACTGGTCCAACCGGAAGATCTGCTCCCACAACTCCGCCGATTTCTCGTAGTCCCCGGCCAGGTACGTGTCCCACGCCTCGGTCGAGGTGTCGTCCATCCCGCCGACCTTGGACGCCGGGACCTTATCGTAGGCGAAGGAGGCGAGCAGCCTTATCTGCTGAAAATCCTCGTTCTTGGCCAGCGGCCCCAGGTCCGGGTCGTCGAGCCGCGGGGTGAGTGAGAGCTTGATAGACTTGCGCAGCCAGTCGAGGGCCTTTTCCTCGTCACCCAGCTGGGCGTAGCAGCGCGAGATGTTGTAGGCCGTCTCGTCGGAGGTCGGGTCGAGCTTGAACGCCTCCTCCCAGTCTGACAGCGCCCCCTCGAAGTCCTTCTCCTTGAAGGCGGACTCGGCACTCTCGTTCAGTTCCCTCGCCTCCACGGAGCCCTGGAACTGCTCCAGCTCGGTGCAGGATACGGCGACCAGCAGCACCGCCACCAGATAAATAGCCCTTAACATCTGAACCCCCTTGCCGGATATTGAAGTCGACGGATTTTCTCCGTTCCGATTGTACTATTTTATAAACGGCGGGCCAAGCCTCCGTTGGACCGTCGGGGGCGGCGTGGTATAATAAGGCCCAACGGTCAAGGGCGCAACCGCGCTGATGTAGGGGCGACCCGTAGGATGGGTCGCCCGCGGGCCGACCTGAACGGCGCGCCGTCGGTCGGCCCCTACAATGGGGAAACACAAGCGGCAGAGCCGCGGCCGGTTATTCGAAGCATGACTACTCCGATTAAAAGCATTAGGAATTTTTCAATAATCGCCCACATCGACCACGGGAAGAGCACCCTGGCCGACCGGATGCTCGAGCTCACCGGCACCGTGGACAAGCGCCAGATGCGCGAGCAGGTCCTGGACACCATGGACCTCGAGCGGGAGCGCGGCATCACCATCAAGGCCCAGAACGCCCGGATGAGCTTCACCACCGCGACCGGCGACACCTGCGAGCTGAACCTCATCGACACGCCGGGGCACGTGGACTTCACCTACGAGGTGAGCCGGGCCCTGGCCGCCTGCGAGGGGGTGCTCCTCGTCGTGGACGCCACCCAGGGGGTGGAGGCGCAGACGGTGGCCAACATGTACCTCGCCGTCGCCCACGACCTCACCATCATCCCGGTCATCAACAAGGTGGACCTGGACACCGCCCGGCCCGAGCACGCCGCCGAGGAGGTGCTCACGCTCCTGGGGAATCCCGACGCCCCCATCTTCTTCGTTTCCGCCAAGACCGGCGAGGGGGTGACCGAGCTCTTGCAGGGCATCGTGGACCTCATCCCGGCGCCGACGGGGGACATGGACGCGCCGCTGCGGGCCCTCGTTTACGACGCCTTCTACGACGACTACCTGGGAATCGTGACCGCCCTGCGAATAGTGGACGGCGTCCTGGCCAAGGGCGACGAGATCGAGTTCTACGCCCACGGCGGCCGGTACGCGGTGAGCCAGCTCGGCTACTTCGCGGTGGAGCGGCGGCAGCTCAGGGAAATTTCCGCCGGCGAGGTGGGCTTCTTCACCGGGGCGGTGAAGGAGCTGGCCCAGGTGAAAATCGGCGACACCCTCATCCACTCTCGCCAGCACGCCAAGGTCACGCCGCTCCCGGGCTACCGCGAGCCTAAGTCCGTCGTCTTCTGCGGACTCTACCCCTCGGACAACGACGACTACGACGACCTGAAGGACGCGTTGCAGAAGCTCTCGCTGAACGACGCCAGCTTCACCTGGGAACCGGAGACCTCGGAGGCGCTGGGGTTCGGCTTCCGCTGCGGATTTCTGGGCATGCTGCACATGGAAATCGTCCAGGAGCGCCTGGAGCGGGAGTACGACCTGGACCTGGTCGCCACCACGCCCAACGTCATCTACGTGGTGACCACCACCGACGGCGTGACCCGGGAGTTCCACTCCCCCGTCGGCCTGCCCGACTTCTCCCGCATAGAGGCCATCGCCGAACCGTACATCCGCGCCACCATCGTCACCCCGCCCACCTACATCGGCAACATCATGAAGCTGTGCGAGGACAAGCGGGGGAAATACGCGAACACGGAATACCTGGACCCCGAGCGGGTGCTGTTGACCTTCGAGCTGCCGCTGGCCGAGGTGGTGCTGGACTTCTACGACCGCCTGAAGAGCGTCACCCGCGGGTACGCCTCCTTCGATTACGACCTGTGCGACCCCCGGGTGAATGAGCTGGAGAAGCTGGAGATAATGGTCAACGGGCAGGCGGTGGACGCACTCTCCATCATCATTCACAAGGACAAGGCCTACCAGTACGGCCGGAACCTTACCCTTAAGTTACAAAAACTCATCCCGCGGCAGCTCTTCGAGGTGGCCATCCAGGCCAAGCTCGGGGGGCGCATCATCGCCCGGGAGACCGTCAAGCCCCTGCGCAAGGACGTCACCGCCAAGTGCTACGGCGGGGACATCACCCGCAAGCGTAAGCTGTTGGAGAAGCAGAAGAAGGGCAAGAAGCGGATGAAGATGGTGGGGACGGTGGAGATACCCCAGCGGGCCTTCATGAGCGTCCTGGGCGTGGAGGAGGACCCCCACGAGATTCGGCAGAAATACGGCCGGCGGCGCTAGACGCCGTTGTGTTTTGCGGGAGGATGCGGTAGGATTGGCGAAAATAACCCGCCCAAAGGACACCCGATGCGTTACACCCTGATTCTTCTGTTCATCCTCTCCGCCGTCGCCTCCGCCGATGAGGTGACCATCCAGCCGGGCCTGGCCAAGGGCAAGGACGCCTTCTGCTGGGAGCAGCAGCCGGACAGCAATTTCGGCGTCTCGTACCTGTTGAAGATGTACACCTCGGATTCACCGAATATGGGCTTCACGAGCTTCATCGAGTTCATCGACATCAGTTACTACCGCGGCCGTTACGCGAATTCGGCGACGCTCTACCTCTACACCCAGGCCGTGCTCGGTACGGGCGGCGAGGTGGAGTTCGGAGCCTCGGACGCCTTCTGGGACGAGGACCTCATCACCTGGCACAACATGCCCGACATCCACCCCCAGACCCTGGACTCCGTCGTGTACCCCACGACGGTCGGTGAATGGTGGGCCGTGGACGTCACGGACATCGTGCGGGGCTGGTTGGACAACTCGCTGGCCAACCACGGCTTCAAGCTCTTCGACGACGGGACCGGGGCCGTCGGCGCCACCTTCTACGCCAGCGAGTACACGGCGGACGCCACGCTGCGCCCCAAGCTGGTGATAGAGCTTTCCGAGGAGGGCGTCGAGGTTACCTCTTTCGGCTGCATCAAGGCCCAGTACCGTTGAGTCGGGACCCGATTCTTCGAGGGGCGCCGCGGGCGTCCCTTTTTTACATTCGCTTCCCCGACGGCGGGTCGCCGCGAGCGGCCCTTTTTTACCGCCTTGTCCGGCGGTGGAGGCGGTTGGTATAATCGAAAAATTAAACATCCGCTGGAGGCGCGATGGACCGCCTGTTCAAACTGGCCGAGCACGGCACGACGGTGAAGCGGGAGTTCGCCGCCGGGGTGACCACCTTCCTCACCATGGCCTACATCATCGCGGTCAATCCCCAGTTCCTGAGCTTTTTCGGCGACCCGTCCCTGGCCGGTATCGCCTGGCCCGTCTCGGCCACGGTCACCGCCACCTGCCTGGCCTCGGGCCTGATGTGCATCTTCATGGGCCTCTACGCCAACTTCCCCATCGCCCTGGCCTCGGGGATGGGCCTGAACGCCATCGCCGCCTACGAGCTGGCCGCGCCGCTGGGCAGCTTCCCCGCCGCCATGGCCGTGTTTGTCATGGAAGGGCTGCTCATCACCATCCTCGTGCTGACCCGCGTCCGCGAGAAGGTGATGGAGGCCATCCCCCTGCCCATGAAGCACGCCATCGGGGTCGGCATCGGGCTCTTCATCGCCTTCATCGGGCTCCAGGAGGCGGGAATCGTGGTGGGCGACCCGGCGACGCTGGTGGGCGTCGGCGAGCTGTGGCGCTTCCCGGTTCTCATCGTCATCCTGGGGCTCTTCGTCACCGTGGTGCTCTTGAAGTTCCGGGTGCCGGGGGCGATTCTGGTCGGCATCGCCGCCACGACCGTCATCGCCACGGCGGCCAACTACATCGCCGGCTTCGGCACCGACGGCTCATCCATGCTCGGCTTCGCCAAGGGGACGGCGGTGCTGCCCCGGGAAATCCTCGCCCTGCCCGATTTTTCCACCTTCGGTCGGGTGGATTTCGCCGGGGTGTTCCAGGGCTTCGGCTGGCTCGGCGCCTCGCTGACCATCTTCAGCGTGATGCTCTCCGACTTCTTCGATACCATGGGCACGGTGGTGGCCATCGGCGATCAGTCGGGGATGATGGACGAGAAGGGCAGGATTCCGCGGCTGCGCCGGATTCTGTTGGTGGACAGCCTGGCCGCGGCGGCGGGTGGGGCGGCGGGCGCGTCCAGCGTCACCTCCTACGTCGAGAGTGCCGCGGGAATAGCCTCCGGCGGACGAACCGGCCTGATGGTGGTCGTCGTCGGCGTATTCTTCCTCCTGTCCATCTTCTTCCACCCGCTGGTGGCGGTGATTCCCGCCCAGGCCACCGCCCCGGCGCTCATCCTGGTCGGCTTCCTGATGGTCAAGCTCATCCGCCGCATCGATTTCGAGGAGTTGGACACGGCGCTGCCCAGCTTCATCATCATCATGCTCATGCCGCTGACGTACTCCATCACCAACGGCATCGGCGCCGGGTTCATCGCCTTCACCTTCCTGAAGATGTTCCAGGGCAAGTTTCGCGAGGTGCACCCGCTGATGTACGTGGTCACGGCGGGGTTCATCGTGTACTTCGCCGCCCCGGTGATTGTAGGCGCGGCGTGAGAACGGCCTGCCGTTTGTGTATGTAGGGCGGGGATTACCTTCGGTCGCAGATACCCATCCCCGCCGCCGGAGATTGGGCGGGTCGGTGCGCTGCCTGGTCAACCCCGACGACCCCCGACAGGTGAAGCTGCTGTTCATGTAAAAGGCTGCCTTCTGGTATAATCCCCCGCGATGCGCTACCGCTACCTTCCATTTTCCTTTCTCGCCGTTGCGTACTGCTGGCGCACCTGCCGGCAGTAGTCCCCCCTTTTTACGCTTTTAAGAAAAATCACCGCGCGGGGCTTGCGTCCCGCCGCGGATACCGCTAGGATAGCGCCATGAGCATGTACAAAGACAGCGAAGGCTACCTCACCTTCAAGAACGACAGCGGGTTGGAGCGGGTCTTCTCCGGCATCCAGCCCACCGGCGAGCTGCACATCGGGAACTACCTGGGTGCCATCTCGAACTGGGTGAAATTCCTGGACGCGTTCGAGTGCTTCTTCTGCATCGTGGACCACCATGCCTCGACCATCGTCTACGACCCGCAGGCTATGCCGGGTTGCGTATTCGACGCGGCGGTGGCGAACATCGCCGCCGGCCTGGACCCCGACCGCTGCACCATCTTCGTCCAGAGCGAGGTGCCCCAGCACACCGAGCTGGCCTGGATTTTTTCGACGGTGACCCCCTTCGGCGACCTCTCGCGCATGACCCAGTTCAAGCAGAAGTCGCAGCAGAACGTGGAGAACGTCAACGTGGGCCTGTTCACCTACCCGGTGCTCCAGGCGGCGGACATCCTCGTGTACAAGGCCAGCGTGGTGCCGGTGGGCGAGGACCAGGTCCAGCACATCGAGCTGGCGCGGGAGATTGCGCGGAAATTCAACGCGCGCTACGGCGAGGTGTTCCCCGAGTGCCGCGTCTCGTTGACCCCGGCCAAGCGCATCATGGGCCTGGACGGCGAAAGCAAGATGTCCAAGAGCCTGGGCAACGCCATCGGCATCCTGGAGGAGCCGGCGAGCATTTGGGGAAAACTGGCGCCGGCCAAGACCGACGAGCGCCGCAAGCGCAAGAGCGATCCCGGCGTGCCCGAGGACTGCAACATCTTCATGAGCTACCACCGCTACTTCTCGCCGCCCGAGGACCTGGCCGAAATTCGTGAGGGCTGCACCTCGGCGGGCATCGGCTGCCTGGAGTGCAAGAAGCTCCTGGCCGCGAACATGGAAAAAGTTCTGGGGCCGATTCGGGAGAAGGCCGGGAAGCTCCGGGCCGACCCGGATTACGTCCACGGTGTGCTCGACGCGGGCGCTGGTAAGGCGCGGGGCGTCGCCGGGGCGGTCATCTCCGAGACCTTGGGGGCGATGGGCCTCAAGCGGCGCTAGGACTGATTGAAGGAGCGACGATGGACGAATTCAACGTGCCCATCTCCATCTGCCAGAGCTGCGCCATGCCGCTGGCCGAGGCGTCGCACTACGGCACCGAGGCTGACGGCTCCAGGAGCGCGGATTACTGCCGCCACTGTTACCAGGGGGGCGCCTTCACGCAGCCCGATATCGGGATGGAGGACATGCGCGATTTCGTCATCGATTTCATCGTCCGGGAGGGGCACATGACCCCCGACGAGGCGCGCACGACGATGGAGCGCGTTTTCCCGACGCTGAAACGCTGGCGGTCGTAGTAGACCGATTCGATAAAAACAAAGGCGGGTGCGGACCCGCCTTTTAACAAGGGGTATAAACCCCTTGTCTCTTCTTTAGTTTGAGGTTTACTCGGCGAAGGGCAGCTCGGTCAGCCGCCAGCCGTCGGGGGTTTTGACGAGCGGGAGCCGGTAGGCCTCGACGCTCACCTCTTCACCGTTCATCAGAAGTTCCGCGTCCACGCCGATGTGCGCGGTATCCGGCGCGTCCGCCGCGGGCGGCTCGACTCTTAAAAGCGTTACCGAGCCCACCTCCAGGTCGTAGCTCTTCAGCCTCTTCCAGTACTCCTCCCACTCGCCCTCGCCGACTTTAGAGAAATCCACGTAAGCCCTGGCCTCCGGCTCGTGGAGCATGGTGAGCTCGGCGAAGAAGCCGTCCGCCGCCGCCATGACGTCCCGCTCGACCGCCGGGTCGATGCGCGCGACCTCGCCGCCGTCCGTTTCCTCGACGGCCGGCTCCTCGTCGCAGCCGACGAGGAAAGCGAGGATGAGCGCGGCGCAGAGTGGTATTTTCCGCAACATCGTCACTCCTCGGTGGTGAAGGCCCGCCGGCGGATGACGCAGCACGCGCCGGCCAGGACGAGGCAGATGGCGGTGCTGATAGGGGTATAGGTGCAGTGGGCCTTGTAGCCTATCATGCATTCACCGCTCACCGCCGATGAGGGAATCAGTGTACAAATCGCGGCGAGGGTGAAGATGATGGACAGTATGAGAAAGAACGTGTAACCCTTCTTTTTAACCTTCATCGGTTATCCTCCCCACCAAGCGCCTCCCCGGACGCCCTTTTGATTTTACCTTTTTTAATCGCCCCGCGTACCGGCAGATAGACGAGAAACCCTATCAGTCCCACGGGGATGCCCACGATGAGCACGATGATGACGACGCGCACCACGTTCATGAGCGCGAGGTAGCCGTCGGACACGCCCCGGTTGATGAGGTCGGTGCCCGGCTCGGGGATGATGCCCTCGTCCTCGGTGAGGGTCAGGAAGACCGAGGTGAGGCCCACCTTGCCGTCGAGCTGGGGGTTGGCGATGAGGAGGTCGGCGGCCCGGCGCTCCAGGTCGGCCAGGTCCCGCTCGAGGCTGTGGATGCGCCCCGACGAGGTCTCTTCGGCGAGCTCCCGCCGCAGCGCCGTCATCCGCGCCCGCAGGTCCTCCAGCTCCCTCTGCTGGGCGTAGAACTCCTGGCTCACGTCGGTGCTGGTGCGCTCCTCCCGGATAACCTCCCCCATGTTGGAGAGCTTCTTGACCAGGTCGTCGCGGACGTCGGTGCGGACCTGGAAGATGACCCGCCCCGCCGACGGCTCCTCGTAGGGCTGGATGTAGGACAGCTGGGCGATGAAGCCGTCCTCGCCCTTGAGGGCGTCCTGGATTTCGGCGAGCGCCCGGCTGAAGTCGTCGACCAGGACGATGAAGCCGACCTCGACCTCGAGCATCCGCGGGCGGGTGACCGTCTCGTAGCCGATTTGGTCGCCGGGGAGCGGGAGGGTGAGCGTCACCTCGTCCCCGGCCGGCTCGGGGGACCGGGCGTGCTCGACGTCCGCCCAGTCCATGGTCTCCCCCGGCGCCGTCGCCAGGGCGAGGGCGGGGAAAAGGAGCAGCCCCAGGAATACCGCGCCCGAGACAAGGGGTTTAAACCCCTTGTTTATGGATTTACGCATCTTTGCCTCCCCCGCGCCTGCCCACCAGCCGGCCCAGGAAGAAGGCCGCGATTAAAAGGGCCAATCCCGGCAGCACGATGGTGAAGAGCGCCTGTTCGACCTCGCTCATCCGGTCCACGTACCCCTCGACCAGGGTGACGTCGAGGGGGTACATCTTCGTGTCCGAGAGGAGCTTGGTAAGTGTGCCCGAGGCGCGCTCGAGCTCGCTGGATTCCCGCGACAGGTCGCGCTGGACGGCGATGCGTTCGTCCATCGTCATCCCCGGCCGGTCGGCCCGCTCCTCCAGCTCCGCGACCCGGGCGGTGCGGTGGTCCACCTCCTCGCGCAGCTCGCCGACCCGTTTCGTGACGTCGGTGAGCCCCGTTTCCTCCACGATGACCTCGCCCAGGGCGGTGAGCCTGGCTAAAAGCTCGTCGGCGTAGTCCGCCCGGACGACGTACTCCAGGTGAATCTCGTCCAGGTCGTCCCCGGTGCGGCTCTCCTCGATGTTCAGGAGCGTGCCGCGCTCGGAGGGGAGGGCCGCCCTGGCCTCCGCGGAGGCCTGCTCGAAATCGTCCACCGTGACCACCAGGCGGCCGGAGAAGGTCTGGTAGATTTCGTCGGTCCCTTCCGGCGCTTGAGCCTGGGCGGGAATAAGCCCCGCGCTCAGGACGATGAGCACCGCTATCAGGCTGCGCATCGGTTACTCCTTGACGCGGGTCCGCTGCACCGACCGGACGATCCAGCGCACGAGGAGGAAGCTCGGCAGGAAGAGGAGCGCGACGACCAGCCCCACACCGACGATGATGATGACGAACTTCAGGATGTTGACGATGGCCCTGTAGGCGACGGTGAAGCCCTCCTCGACCACGCGCCAGCCCGAGTAGCTGGTGGCCGGGTCCTTCTCCTCCAGGGTGAGGTAGATGGTGGGTAGGGTGATGAGGTCGTCGAAGCCCTTGAGCTGGCCCTTGGTCTCGCCGAGCGACTCGGCGATGCGCTCCATGTCGGCCTTGAGTTTTTCGAGCTCGGCGGCGCGGGCGCCCCGGGCCTCGGCCTCCGCGAAGGCGGCCTTGGCGATGGCGTAATCGGCCTCCAGGAGGTCCTGCTGCTTCTCCAGGTCGTAGTAGCGCCGGGTGACGTCCTCCACGGTGGAATCCTCGGCCCACACCTCACCCACCTCGCGCAGGGCCGCGACGACGCGCTCGCGGACGTCGGCGTGGCAGCGGATGGTGTAGTGGATGCGCCCCACGCGGCCCACTTCGCGGTCCACCTGCTGCTGGGTGATGAAGACCGGGGTGGTGCCTTCCTTGTGGTTGGCCTTGACGATTTCTTCCACATTCTCCCGGCCGTCGTCCAGGTCGTCCACCACCACGGTCATGGAGGTCTCGTAGATGAGCTTGCGCTCCATGTCGATGGTTTCGGTCTCCGTGGTGACGTCGGCCTCGACCTCGTCCCCGGCCGGGGCGCCCTCCATCTCGGTCGGCGTCGGCATTTCGAGGTTTTCGGCCTCGGACAACCCGCCCCGCGCCATGTCGGCATGGCCGCCGGTCCCGCCGAGCGCGTAACCGCCCGTGGGCTCGGCGGCGGAGGTGGTGGTTTCCCCAAATCCTTCCAGCGCCTTGGCGACGGAGTCCTGGTACTCCTCGACGGCCTGGTTCCGGTCCGCCTCCGCCGTGGTCGTGCCGCCCTCGTCGGAGTAGAACCTGGCGTAGGGGTCCTCCGTCCCCTCGCTGCACCCCGATACGAGCGCCAGGGCGAAAATGAAAAGGAGGGCCGAGTAAATGCGGGTTTTCATCTTCAAGCTCCCTTGAATCCGTGGGTTGGACGGTATCGACTTTCGGTTAATCACCCGGTTCCGGCGATTCCGGCTCCGGGGTTTCGGGCGGCGGAGTCACGGCTCCGGCCCCGCCTTCGGGCTCTTCCACCGTCGGGACCTCTTCCGCCCCTTCGTCCTCACGCAGGGTCGTGTCCACGATGGGCTCGGTTTTGTGGGCGCTTTCCTCTTCCCGCGTCAGTTGGGTTTCGAGCCCGCCCGCCAGGCCGCTCGCCGCCACCCCCACCTCGAAATCGAGCATCGGGAGCAGCTCGAGTACCTTCCGGGGTTTACCAATATACGTCCGGAGCGGATTGAAGAGTTCCGCGTCGTACGGGCCGGCCGAGGTGGGGACCGCGGGGGCGCCCGGTCGGAAGGCGTACAGTGGCTCGTCGAGCTGCCCGATTCGCGCCAGGTACTCCTCCCGCGAGATTGTGTTTTCGAACCCGCCGGCGAGGTACATCAGCCCGAGCCCCAGGACGACGATGCCCACCACGGCGACCGGGACGACCCAGCCCGGGAGCGGTTTCCTGAACGCCTTCAGCGTGAGCGCGCCCGGGGTCGGGCAGGCGTCCAGGCATCGCAGGCACAGGTGACATTCGTCGTGCAGGATGGCCCCCGGTTTCCGCAGGTTGACCCAGGCCGGGCAGACGCCCGCGCAATCGGAGCAGCCGACGACGCACCGGGACTCGTCCCGGTGAATTTTCAGCGGGGAGGCGGTGGAGGCGAGCCCCAGGAGCGCGCCGTAGGGGCAGACGTACCGGCAGAGGAACCGGGGGATGAAGAGGGACGCGACGACGATGCCGCCGAGGACGAACCAAAACCATCCCGGAAATCCCTCGAAGAAATGGAGAATGCGCAGATCCGACAGCTTGACCGCCGGGGAGAAGGCCAGTTGCTGGAGGGTCTCCAGCGTCAGGGTGGCCACCTTGATGAGGAAGTACCCGAGGAGGAGGTATTTGGCCAGCCGGAGCGGCAGGTCGATGAAGGCCGGCAGGCGCGGCTCGTGTCCCCGGGTAATTTTCTTCCCCAGCCACCAGAGCCCCTCGCTCAGCGTCCCCACGGGGCAGATGTGGCTGCAGAAGCCCTTCTTGACCAGAATAGACAGGGCGAGGACGAGGAGGAAGAATCCGAGGGCTGCGGGGTGGATGTCGGCGGCGTGGCCGGCGCGGACGGCGTAGGCGAGCTCGATGTAGCCCAGGTGCGGCGTCAGCGCCTCGATGCCCGCCGGACGCTCGATTCCGTCATCTTCACCTTTTTCCAACGAGCGGGCGGAGAGGATGAACAGGGTCACGAGGCCGGCGAACACCGCCAGCGATACCAACTGGACGGCCAGCCGGTATCGGCTGAATTTGGGTCTCTTCCAGATGGTCGTGTGCAGATTGCCCACGGGGGTCCGCCGTTCTCTAAAATCACGGTTAATGGTAAAACATCCCCCGCCGTCCCGCAAGGCCGCGTCTTGACATGAACGGTAGGCGCGGCTACCATCGCCCGCGGGTGAACGCTAGTGGATGACAGGCTGGACGAGATTCGCGCGCGATTGAGGGAGCGGGGCTACCTGCTCAACCCGGTGGCGCGTTTCGTGGCGGGCGGCGACACGCGGCCCGGACCGGCCCAGCTCTGGACCGCCGCCTGGCGGGCCTGGCTGGTGGTGGGCGGCCTGTGGAGCGCCTGGCTGTCGCTGGCCCTCGTCGAGGCGAACTCGGCTTACCTGGGAAATATCGGTGAAGGCCTGCTCCTGGCGCTCTACGTTTTTTTCCCCGCCCTGGCGCTCTCGGCCGTATTGATGGCCGTCATCAGCCTGGTCACCCAGCTCGTCGGGCGGCGCCCCCTGCCCGAGGGTACGGCGGCGCGGTTCCGGCGGATTTTAGCGGCGTTCGGCGGACTGGCCTTCGGCGGTTACCTGACGGCGGTGTGGCTTCTGGGAAGGGTCTTCACCCCTACGTCGGCGGCGGATTGGCTGAGCGTACTGTTCCTGGCGGCGGGGGCGGCCATCGGGTTCCTGGCGTACCGGCTGGTCGCCCTGGTCGCCGGGCTGTACCTGGGCGGAAGCTGGAAGGCCCGGCGTCGGCTGCGCTCCCTGCTCCTGCTGGGCGGCTCGATCGCCGCTCTGGCCCTCGTGGCCATTCTGGTGAACCTCGGTGCCGCTGAAGTCGCTCCGGATATCCGGCTCGCCGACACGCCCCCCGTCGTGGCGGTGGCGGTGGACTGCCTCGACCCCGGAGCCCTGGACCCGTCCCGGACGCCGCATCTCTGCGGGCAGCGCGCGCGGTCGAGGGTTTACACCCTGAATTTCCCGACCGCCTCGTCGCCGGCCGAGGTCTGGGCCACCCTGGCGACGGGACGGTCGCCGGACCGTCACGGGGTGCGCGAGCTGGCATCCCTGCGGCTCGCCGGTATCCGGTCGCCGCTCCAGTTGCGCGGCGGGGAGCTGGGGTTGGCGGGTTGCCTCGAGGCCGTCTGGACCGCTCTTGGGCTGGCCGAGCGGGTGCCGGTGACCAGCCGGGACTGGCGCGAGCCGCCGGTGTGGGACCTGATTTCCCGCTCCAACGGCCCGGACGACCGCGCGGCCGTCTTCAACTGGTGGGCCACGTACCCCGCCGCGGGGCGCGAGGGGCTCTTCATCTTCACCGACGTAGCGCAGCAGGCGACGGCCCGCGGTGAGATGCCGCCGCCCGGTTCCATCTACGCCTCGGATTTGGGCGCCGGGGCCCCCCGGCTCACGCTCCAGCTCTTCAACGGCCGGGAGCGGGCGAGGCGTCTGGGAGCACAGTTGCCGCCCATCGAGGCGGTGGACCGGGCCTTCGCCGGGTTGATGGAGAATTGGGAGAGCCTGGCCTCGACGGCTGAAAAACCCCGAGAGCCCACCGTCTTCGTAGTTATCCGGCCGGAATCGGGCGCGAGGGGCGAAGTGTGGATTTTGAGCCCCGACCCGTCGCTCGAATCGGGGTTCGACTCCGACTCGGTAACCCTCTACGAGGCGGCGGCCCTACTCTTCCACCTCTGCGGTCTCCCGCTGGCCGAGGACCTGCCCGGCGCGGAGAAGGCACCCGCCGACTGGCCCCGCGTCTCGACTTACGGCAATTACAGCCTCGAGGCGGTGACCCTGGAAGAGCTCGACCCGGCCCTGGAAAACCTGCGCTCCCTGGGTTACCTCCAGTAAGGCCCGGGTTGCGAAGAGGGATTTATTACGCTATATTGGCCTTGGATATGCACGAACGCGTTGGGACTCGAATACGGATTCGGGAGGGTGACAATGAAATGGGTCGCGCCGCTTTTTCTCCTGCTGGTCGTGCCCGTCCTGGCGAATCCGGACGGCATCCCCATCACCCGCCTGGCCGAGGGTGCTCCGCCGCTGGAATCCTACAGCGATTACATGGCCGGCCGCACCCCGTACGGCGAGACCGACTTCGTCACCGTCCACCAGAGCCCCGCGGGCTCCGGCGACGACCTCTACGTCCTGGTCAACGAGGACCTGTACCCTGATATAACCGTCGGCCTCGACACCTGGGTGGAAGACCTGGAGGCGGAGGGTTACACCGTGACCGTGGCCACCTCGGGCGTCATTTCGCCGGAGGACCTGAAGGCCGAGCTCGTGGCCCAGTGGGACATGGGAATGGACGGCGCGGTTCTCATCGGCGACTTCGATTCGGCCTGGTTCGAGGGCGTCTTCTGGGAGTCCATAGGCTACGAATGCTTCCCCTGCGACCTCTTCCTGATGGACCTCGACGGCTACTGGGAGGATTCGGACGACAACGGGAGCTATGACATTCACGATGACGGCTCGGGCGACATGGAGCCCGACATCTACTTCGGCCGCCTTCCCGCCCACAACCTCAACCTCTGCGGCGCCGAGGACGTCCTGGTGAACGCCTGGTTCGAGCGGGACCACGACTACCGCGCCGGGGACTGGCCGCTGGACGACAACTCCATGACCTACGTGGATTACGACTGGGCGGCATTTGGTTACGCCTGGAGCGCCCAGGTGGGCTACGTCTACCCGGGCAACGAGACCAACGTCTGGCCCGACGTCACCGCCCAGGGCTACATGGACCGGCTGAACGACGTCAGCTACGAGCACATCCTCATGTGCTGCCACTCCTCGCCCGCAACCCACGCCTTCCACACGGGCGGGTACGTTTCCAACGCCTACGTCAACTACACCAACCACCAGTGGGCGGTGCACAACCTCTTCGCCTGCTCCAACGCCCGCTACACCACCGACAACAACATGGGCGGCATCTACACTCTGGACCCGGGGAGCATGGGCCTCATCTCCATCGGCTCGACCAAGACCGGCTCCATGCTCGAATTCCAGGAATTCTACGGCGCCGTGCGGGACGGCATGACTTGGGGCGAGGCCCTGAGCTACTGGTTGAGCCAGGTCGCCGAGGGCGAGTACGGCGGCTGGACGCAGCAGGACGCCCGCGGCTGGTTCTACGGCATGACCCTCATCGGCGACCCCACGCTCAAACCCGAAATCGAGTCGCCCGTCGAGGTCATCTCCTTCCGCGCCGACGCAATCGACGGCGGGGCCCTGGTGAACTGGTCGGTGGAACGGCCCGAGGAGGCCGCCGGGTACAACCTTTACCGTCTGTCCGAGGACGGCAATCGCCGGGAGAGGCTCAACGATAACTCCTTCACCGGCGACGGCCCGTGGCGCTATCTCGACACCGAGGCCGACACCGGGCGCGCGGCCTACCTCCTCGAGGTGCTCAACCCCGACGGGGGCAGCCAATTTTACGGCCCGGCCGAGTGCGAGCTCTACGGTCGCGACATCGCGCGCACGCGCATTCTGGGAACCTACCCCAACCCGGCGGAGGGGCTGGCCGCGGTGAGCTTCGACCTCTCCGCCGCCGACGCCGGTGATGTGGGCATCGCCATTTACGACACCGCCGGGCGCCGTGTGATGACCGTCCACTCCGGCACCCTCCCGGCCGGACGCCACGTCCTGGGCTTCGATGCCTCCGGGCTGGCCGGCGGCGTGTACCTGCTCAAGCTCGAGACCGCCTCCGCGGTCAAGACGACCCGCCTGGTCGTGGCGCGGTAGTTTTCCCGACAGGGAAGACAAGGGGTTTAACCGAGCGAAGCGTATGCCACCGGCAAAACCCCTTGCCTCATTCATACGGGAAGGGACCGTCCTGGACGGTCCCTTTTTTCGTGGTCGCCGGCGGAGGTCAGAATTTTATCGGTTTAACGAAGCGGCCGTTCTCGTGAAACACCTCGCCGTCGGCGGTGTAGCGTCCCCCGGTCCGCAGGTCGCAGAGCATGTCCCAGTGGAGCGTGCTCCGGTTGACCCCGCCGGAGCCGGGCAGCGACTGGCCGAGGGCGAAGTGGCAGGTGCCGCCGATTTTTTCGTCGAAGAGCATGTTCCGGGTGAACCGGGTGATGCCGTAGTTGGTGCCGACGGCCGCCTCGCCCACCCTCCGCGAGCCCTCGTCGGTGTCCAGGAGCGTCTGCAGCAGCTCCTCGCCCCTGGCCGCTGCGGCGTCCACCACCCGGCCGTCCTTGAATTCCAGCCGAATCCCCTCGATTTCCTTCCCCATGAAGATGCCCGGGAAGCTGAAGGTGATGTGGCCCGAGACCGAATCCTCGACGGGCCCGGTGAAGACCTCGCCGTCGGGCATGTTGTTCTTCCCGCAGCAGTTTATCCAGACGCGGCCCCCGGCGCAGTACGAGAGGTCGGTGCCCTCCGCCGTCACCCGGAAGTCCTTCTTCGTCGAGAGGTAGGCGCAGATTTCCTCCTGCTTCTTCTCCACCTCGCGCCAGGCCTTCACCGGGTCGGGCCCGGTCAACAGGCAGGCGCCCAGGACGAAGTCGTTGTAGGAGTCCAGGCTCATGTTGGCCTCCTGGGCCGCGGCGTGGGTGGGGAACTGGCACATGCTCCACCGGAACCCCCCCTCAGCCTCCCGCTCGAAGTACCGCTGGATGATTTTACTGTGGGCCTGCTGGTTCAGCCTCATCCGCTCCGGCGGGACCCCCGAGAGGGCCTTGGTGTTCTCCGGGCTGCGGACCTGAAGCAGGCAGTCTAAATTCTCCACGTCGTTTTTTGCGGAGCTCGCCACGTAGGTGAGCTGGTCGTCGGAGCCCTCCTTGTAGAAGAGTTCCGCCAGGCCGTCGAGGCCGATCTGGGTCCGGGGGTGGCCGCCGCTAGCCAGAACCTCGCGGAACATCTCGCGCACGAGGGGCGCGGCCAGGTGGGTGCCCGAAATCAGGACCTCGTTCCCCTTCTTGACCTCGAGGGCGTAGTCGACCATGAGCCTGGCGTAGCCCGTGAGCCGCGGGTCTTGCATGGGACTCCTTTTTTTAGCGCGATATTGAGAGCTTGTAGGGCGGCAGCTCCGTATGCCGCCCGTTGCACGAAGAAGGCCGGGGTACAGAGCCCCCGGCCTGCGGTATTAAATGTCCGAGGACTTGACCAGAGGAAGGCTTATTTCGAAGACCGCTCCATTGGAGTCCCGGGGGACGTACCGGATGCCGCCCGAGCAGGTCTGGACCGCCTGGCGGGCCAGGAAAAGTCCGAGGCCCGTCCCGCTGGGCTTGGTGGTAAAGAAGGGCTCGAACAGCCGTTTTTGGTCTTTCTCCCCCACGCCCGGCCCGTCGTCGGCGATGCGGATGAGCGCCGCGCCACCCTCGGCGGTGAGTGTGACCTCGATCCGCCCCGCCGCCGCCTCGGAGGCGTTGACGAGGAGGTTGACCAGAGCCTGGCGGAGGGCGTCCGCGTCGCCTTCGACCCGGCAGTCCTCCCGGGTCGCGTCCACCGTCAGCGAGAGGTTCCCCAGCCGGGGCCGGATGAGCTGGACGGCCTCGGCGATGAGCTCCACGAGCCTCACCTTACCGCCCTCGGGCCTCCGCCTGCTCCGGCCGAGGAGCCTCTTCACCGCCGCGTCGGCGCGACCCACCTCCTCGCCGATGACGCGGAAGGTCTCGCGGACCTCCGGCGGGAGCCCCTCCTGCGGGGTGACCTGCACGCTGGTCTGGATGGCGGCCAGGGGGTTCCGAATCTCATGGGCCACGCCCCCGGCCAGGCGGTTCACCGATTCCAGCTTCTCGATGCGCGACGCCCTGTCCCGCAGGCCGACGAGCTCCGCCAGCTCCGCGTTGGCCGAGCCCAGGTCGCGGGTCAGCCGGTCGGCCTCCGAGCTGCGGCGGCGTTGGTATTCGGCCATGAGACCGAAGCACCACCCCACCAGGTTCAGGGCGAAAAGCTCGCTCAGGTCCGCCCACCCGGCCGCGTCCAGCTCCCCCATGTAGTAGATGAGTTGGGGCGCCAGGGCCGCGGAGCCCACGAGGGCGGAAACCGCCCCGCCGATCAGCCCGAAGCGCCACCCCGCCAGGAGGACCGGCAGGAATAGCAGCTTGGGCCAGATAGCGCCCAGGTCCGTCTCCCCGCCGGCGGTGAGGTAGTAGAGCGCCGCCGTGCCCGCGATTAAAAGGAGCGCCAGGACGCCGAGGAGCCAGTCGAGGGTGGAGTAGGTTTTTCTGAGGTTCATCCGTCGCGTGCCCGGGCGGGGTTACTCCCCGTCGCCCTGCACCTCGGGCCACAGGAACTGGAAGTCCAGCGTGTCCTCGGTCAAGAGGGACCGCCCCAGCTCGACGGCCCAGCAGCCGGAGCCGTACACGCCGCGTCCCCGCACGTCGGCCTGGGACCCGTCCGAAACCTGCAGCACGTACCCGGGCACGGTGCTCCCCCCGAGCCAGTCCTCGGGCAGGAAGGGCACCGCCTCCTCCTCGAAGAGGTAGTGGGCGTTTTTGTTGGGGTCGTCGATGTGCTGGTAGAGCGGGTTCCAGGGGATAGTGCCCTCGGCCGGGCGGTTGACGAGGTAGGGCGCTTTGCCGGCGTCGAAGCGCCATCCGGCGAAAACGAGCCGCTCGTCGCCCACCTGTTCCCGGGGGTTGGTGCGACCGGCCCCCCAGACCCAGGCGTCGATATAGTATCCACGCGGGATTCGGTGGATGTACCCGTCTCCTGCTGCATGGCAGGTGGCGGTGCATCCCTGCTGGTCGAAATCGGGGTAGGCGTCGGGGTTGGGCCAGAGGAAGGCCAGCATGTCCTCGGCGATGGGCTCACCCTCCAGGTCGGGCTGACCGTCCTCGTCGAACCTGTCGTACCACTCGCCCCCGGCGTACTTCCAGCGGCCGGGGATGTCGCTGCCGGTGCCGGTGGGGTCCTGCCAGCTGAGGAAGAAGAATATTTCCTCCTCGGTGTAGACGCACTTCACGCTCACGGCGGCGATGCCGGTGCCCCCGTTTGTGGGCTCGAGGAGGATGGTCGTCGCGTCGGCGTGGTCCCAGGCCCGGTCGGAGTCCCGCCCGTCCAGCACCGGCGGCGTGTCCACCTGCTTGGGCGCCACCACGTTCTCCCGCACCGAGCCCCCGAAGTCCAGCTTCACCAGCGCGGCCGCGTCGTGACTCTCCCAGGACTCATCGGTCAGGGAGAGGGCGAACCAGGCGTCCTGGGGGTAGGTGGGCTCGGGGGCGTTCGACGGCTCCGCGCAGGCCGCCAGCAGTACCAGCGTCGCCGCACACGCGGCGGTCAACAAGCGTCTGACCCGCATCTCGTCCTCCGGGGTCTCCCTTCTCGGTCCCATTATAGCCCATCGGAGCGGGGGGGTGTAGCGGCGGGGCGCAAACCGAGCGAAGCGAGCTATGCCCCTGGCAAAAAGGGGAACCGGATGCCCGGTTCCCGCAAATGGCCGACCCTTGATAAGGCAAGGGGCTGAAGTCCCGTGTCTCAATCGAAAGGGATGTCCGCTACTCCTTCTCCCGCTTGTGCTCCTCGACGATTCGCTGCTGGATTTCACCCGGGGCCTGCTCGTAGCCGTTGAACTCCAGCGTGTATGTCCCCTGGCCGCCGGTTATGCTGCGCAGCTCGGTGGAGTAGTTGGAGAGCTCGCCCTCGGGGACCAGGGCCCGGACCACCTGCATCTTGCCGCGCGGCTCCATGCCCAGAATCTTCCCCCGCTTGGAGCTGATGTCCCCGGCGATGTCGCCCATGAACTCGTCGGGGACCAGGACCTCCACGCGCATGATCGGTTCGAGGACCACGGGGCCGGCTTTTGTCATGGCGTCCTTGAAGGCCAGGCTCGCGGCGACCTTGAAGGCCATCTCCGAGGAGTCCACGCTGTGGTAGCTGCCGTAGTAGAGCTTGGCGTGGATGTCCACGATGGGGCAGCCGCACAGATACCCGTTGGCGTAGGCCTCGTTGAGCCCCTTCTCCACGGCGGGGATGAATTTATTGGGGATGACGCCGCCCACGATGGCGTCCTCGAACTCGTTCCCGGTCCCCCGGTCCAGCGGCCAGAACTCGATCTGGCAGTCGCCGAATTGGCCGCGCCCGCCGGTCTGCTTCTTGTGGCGGCCGTGGCCGTCGGCCTTCTTGGTGATGGTTTCCAGGTAGGCGATGCGGGGTATCTTCAGCTCGACGTTCACGCCGTACTTCTTCTGCAGCCTGGCAACGGCGACCTGCAGGTGCTGGTCGCCCAGGCCGGCCAGTATCATCTCCTTGGTCTGGTCGTTGCGGGTCGAGTGCAGGGTGGGGTCTTCCTCCTGCAGGCGCGAGAGGCCGGTGGACATCTTGTCCTCGTCGCCTTTGGAGGCGGGGAAGACCGAGCGCTTCATCAGGGGCTGCGGCAGGGGCATTTCCGCGAAACGGGGCGCTCCCGATTTCGCCAGGGTGTCGCCGGTGAGGGTGAGCTCGAGCTTGGCGATGGCGCCGATGTCGCCCGCAGTGAGCTCCCCGACGCCCTCCTGGCTGTTGCCGTGGACGTGGAAGAGGTTCGAGCAGCGCTCGTTCTTGCCCCGGTTGACGTTGTAGGCCTCGCCCGTGAGCGTTCCCCGGAACACGCGCACCAGGGAGAGCTTGCCGGCGAAGGGGTCGACGGTCGTTTTGAAGATTAAAGCGGCGAGCGCGCCTTCGGGCAGCGCCTTCTCCTCGTCACCGGCGAACGCCTTGGGCGGCGGAACCTGGTTGGGTGCGGGGAAGTAGTCCGTGATGGCGTCCAGCAGGGGTCGGCTGCCGATGCCGAGCTCGGCGGCCCCCACGAAGATGGGATGGACGGCTCCGGTGAGGAAGGCCTTGGCCAGCCCCCCGTGCAGCTCGGCGGCGGAGAGGGTGCCCTGGTCGAGGTACTTCTCGATGAGGGCGTCGTCGGCGGCGGCCACCGCGTCTATGAGCTTTTCCCGCGCCTGGGCCACGGCGTCCGCGAGCTCCGCGGGAATCTCGGTCACATCGTACTTGTCCGAGCCGTCGGCGGCGTATACGTAGGCCTTGTTCGAGACGAGGTCCACCAAGCCTTTGAAGGACGTGTGGGCGCCGATGGGTAACTGCACCGGGACGCAGGTCTTGCCGAAGGCGGTCTGGCAGGTCTCCATTGCCTTGGCGAAGCTGGCGTTCTCGCGGTCCATCCGGTTGACGAAGAGCGCGAGAGGCAGGCCCCTGGCCGAGGCGATGTCCCAGCAGCGGACGGTGCCCGTCTCCACGCCCGCCACGGCGGACACGAGGGCGACGGCGGCGTCCGAGGCGTAAACACCGCCCACGACCTCGCCGGAGAAATCCTGCGTGCCCGGTGTGTCTATGAGATTGACGACCTTCCCCGAAGTCTTCAGCCGCAGGAGGGAGGCGCTGATGCTGAAGTGGCGCGCGATTTCCTCGTCGTCGAAGTCGCTCGTCGTGTTGCCCTCGCCCACGTTTCCCCGGCGTTTCGAGGCGCCGGCGTCGAAGCACATGCTCTCGGCCAGCGTTGTCTTGCCCACGCCCGAGTGGGAGATTAGGACTACGTTACGCAGGTCGGCCATTTATCAATCCTTTGAAGGGTCCGAAACGGTAAGAGCCCCTGGAGCAAGGGGCCGCTGGAGTTTACCCCCCTCCCGCCGGCAAGTCAAGGGCGGCGCGGGCCGCGCGGCAGGCTGAAACTACCAGGCGGGGAGGCTGTCGTAGGCTGTGTTGTCGGTGAGCTGCTTCGACTCGGAGCCGTCGGCCTTCATCGTCCAGATTTCCCAGTCGCCGGCCTCCAGACTCGCGTAGACCAGCCATTCCCCGTCCGCGCTCCAGCAGGGGTAGCGCTCCTGGCCGAGGCCCTCGCCGCCGGTGAGGCGGACCGGCTTCGAGCCGTCCAGGGCGATGGTGTAGATGTCGTAGGTGCCGGCCTCGTCGCCGGCGAAGGCGATGCGCTTACCGTCCGGGGACCAGGCCGGGTCGTTGCAGCTGAACGACGCGCCGCCGTAGAGCCGCCGCACCTCGGAGCCGTCGGCGGCGGCCAGGTAGATGCCGAAGCGGCCGTCACGCTCGCTGGCGAAGGCGATGAGCTTCCCGTCCGGGCTCCACGAGGAGCCCTCGTCGATGCCCGGTGAGTCGGTGAGTTGGACGGGATTCCCGCCGTCGGCGCCCATCACCCACAACTCCCAGTCGCCGTTGCGCTCGGAGTCGAAGGAGATGCGGCCGTCCGGGGTGAAGACGGGACGGTCCTCGTCCTCGGGGGTGAAGGTCAGCCGCACCGGCTGGCCGCCCGCCGAGTCCATCACGTACACCTCGAGGTTGCCGTCGAGGTGGCACGAGACGAATACCAGCCTCTTCCCGTCCGGGGAGAGGGCCGGGTACGGGTCCCAGTCGGGTTTCAGGTCCCGGGTGAGCTGCTTGAGCCCGCCCCCCGCTTTTTCGATGACGAAGAGGTTGTTCCCCACGCCGTCCCGGTCGGAGGCGAAGTAGATGTGGTCGCTCTGCCGGGGCAGGCAGCCGCAGATTAACAGGACGGCCAAGGCGGAGAGGACGATGGGGGCTTTGGGCTGGGACATGACTCGCTTCGCTTGGTTTCGCGGGGGATTCCCCCGGCGGGCGTTAGGCTTCGTTTCACGCGGTGGAGGATAACATATTTGGGGGGAGAGTTGAACCGTCACCCTTGCATTGAATTCGCACTGATGCTACACTATGACGAGTTTCTGAGAAGATACCCCGGGAGTGATGGATGGCTAAAAAGAAGGGTTGTCTATACCTCGTCGGCACCCCCATCGGGAACCTCGACGACATAACCGCGAGGGCCGTTGAGATCCTCAAGGTCGTGGACGTCATCGCCTGCGAGGACACCCGCCAGACCCGCAAGCTCCTCGCCCACTACAAAATCAACAAGAAGCGCCTCCTGCGCTGCGATCAGCACATCACCTACGCCGTGGGGCGGGAGCTGGTCGAGCTCTTCAACCAGGGCCTGTCCATCGCCTACGTCTCCGATTCGGGGATGCCGGCCATCTCCGACCCCGGTTCCGCGCTGGTCCGGCTCTGCGTGGACAACCACATAGACGTCGTCCCCATCCCCGGCCCCAACGCGGCCATCACCGCCCTGGCCACCAGCGGCTTCTCCAGCGCGAGCTTCATCTTCGAGGGCTACCTGCCCCGCAAGCCCCAGGAGCGCCTGGCGCGCATCCAGCGCCTGAAAAGCCTGGAGATGCCCGTCGTGGTCTACGCCAGCCCGCACCGAATAAAGCGCATCCTCAAGGACATCGCCTCGGAGATGCCGGACCGCGAGGTCGTCATCTGCCGGGAGATGACGAAGATAAACGAAGAGGTGCTACGCGGGACGGCGGAGGAGGTCAACCTCGAGCTGGACGAGGACCGCACCCGGGGCGAGTTCGTCCTGGTCATCGACCGGGCGGCCGACTCCGAGGACAACCGCTTCGTGATGGACAACGTGCCCTCGGACCGGGTCGAGCGGGCGCTGCGCATCTGCATCCAGAACTTCGAGATGAGCCCCAACAACGCCTCGAAGGTCATCTCGGCCATCCTGGGCATCCCCAAGCAGGAGATATACCACCTGGCGGTCACGATTCCCCGCCGCCGTCCACCGCGCTAGGACATGGCACGGGACTTTTCCTACATCAGACAAGGGGCTTAAGCCCCTTGTTTTTAATCTGTTTCAGACAGTTCATTGGGAAGGAAGTACGGCGGGCCGACCGGCCCGTTTTTTTACGCGTGAATGAGGGGCCGGTTCGCGCCGGTGTGGGGATTTCCCCGCCCCCCGGTTTTCCCGGAAGGCCGTTTTCAGGTACAATAGCGCCAACCCTGCGAGGCGCTTTGTTTCTGAAAAAGGTCTCCATCTCCGGCTTCAAGAGCTTCCCCGACCCCATCGAGCTGGGTTTCCGCGAGGGCGTCACCGCCATCGTCGGCCCCAACGGCTGCGGGAAGACCAACATCGCCGACGCCATCCGCTGGGCGCTGGGTGAGCAGCGCGTCAAGAGCCTCCGCGGCCGGCAGATGACCGACGTCATCTTCTCCGGCTCCGAGGCGCGCAAGCCGGTGGGCATGGCCGAGGTCTCGCTCCTTCTTTCCAACGAGGACCAGGCGCTGCCCCTCGAGTTCACCGACATCCTCATCTCCCGCCGCCTCTTCCGCTCCGGGGAATCGGCCTACCTTCTCAACCGCAACCCCTGCCGGTTGAAGGAAATCCACGACCTCCTCCTGGACACCGGCATCGGGATAAACACCTACGCCATCATCGAGCAGGCGCAGGTGGACCAGATTCTGTCCAAGGAGCCGCTGGAGCGGCGGGAGCTCTTCGATGAGGCGGCGGGGATCGGCCGGTACAAGAAGAGCCGCGCCGAGGCCCGGAAGAAGCTCGCCGAGACCGAGGAGGGGCTCCTGCGGCTGGCCGACCGTCTCGAGGAGCTGGAGACCCAGCTCCGCTCGCTCCGGCGGGAGGTGAAGAAGGCGGAACGGCACCACGTCGCCGGCGAGGAGCTCGCTCTCCTCGAGGCCCGGATAAGCCTCCACCACTGGCGGACGCACCAGGTCACCGTCGAGGAATTGCGAGGTTCCATCGACCGGGCCGAGGACGACCGCATCGCGGTCTCGGCGGAGCTCTCGACCCTGGACGCCGAGATAACGCGGGTGAGGGAGTCGCAGCTCGCGGTCCAGGACGAGCTGGGTGAGGCGGAGAGTAAGCGGTACAGCTCCCTCACCCGGGTGAAGGATTTCGAGAACCGCCTGAGCGTCTCCCAGGAGCGTCAGGCGGGTCGCCAGCGGCGCCGGGTCCAGATAGAGGCCGAGTCCGCCCGCCTCGCCGAGGAACTGGAGGGGACTCGGAAACGCCTCGCCGAGGCCGAGCGGGAGAAGAAGGGCCTCGAAAAACAATTGAAATCCGTGGACGCCGCCATCGAATCCCGGCGGGAGGCCCTGGAGGCGCTCACGAAAAGCTGCGAGGACGCCGAGAAAAGCGCCTCCCGGCTGGGTTCCGGTCTCGTCGAGCTGGCGGCGCTCTCCACGGGCGGCGAGCGGGCGAGGCTCGAGCGGCGGGCGCGCACGGACGCCCTGGAGGGCGAGCTCGACACACTGGCGTCGAGCGTCGAAACCGACCGGCGGTCGAAAGAGGAGCTGGAAGGGCGGCTGAAAAAGTGCTCCGCCAAGATGGGCAAGCTGGAAGGCCGCCTGGCCGCCCTGGAGGAGCGCTGCACCGAGACGGTCGAGCTTCAGCGCAACGTGAACGGCGAGCTGGTCGAGGCCTCGGAGGAGACCCGGCGGGGGCTCGAAACGTTGAATCGCGTCCGGGCCGAGCTCGAAAGCCAGGAGAAAATCCACGTCCGTCACGAGGGCTACCAGCGCGGCGTGGCGGCGGTGCTGGCCGCGTCGGATAAGGGCGCGCTTCCCGGCGTCGTGGGGACCCTGGCCCAGCTCGTGCGGACCGAGGAGAGGTACGAGGCCGCCGTGGAGGCCGCTCTCGGCGCCTCGGCCCAGGCGGTCGTCTGCCGGACCGAGGGGGACGTGCGGCGGGCGGTGGACCTGTTGAACCGGCTCCGCGCGGGCCGGGTGCGGTTTCTCCCCCTGGACCTCATCCGTGCCCGGAAGCCGGTGCGGTGCGCCGCCGAAATCAACGCCGCCGGGCTCATCGGCGACGCACTGGACCTGGTCGCCTTCGACGAGAAGGTGGCGACCGCCGTGGAGTTCGCCCTGGGCGGCACGCTGGTCGCCGAATCGCTCGCCGAGGCGGTGGCGATACTTCGGGAGTGGCGCGACCGGGTCGCCTTCCGGCGCATCGTCACCCTCCAGGGCGAGGTGGTCGAGTCCGGCGGGGTCATCGTCGGGGGGATGCGGGAGGGGATGGCCGAGGGCCTCCTGTCCCGAGTCCGGGAGCTGGACCGGCTCCGGGACAGCCTGAAGGAAGCGGAGGAGGCCCACCGGGAGGTCCGCCAGCGCGAGGACGAGCTCCGCCGCCGCTTCTCCGCCACCGACCAGAGCCTCGTCGCCCAGCGGGAGCAGTCCACCGAGACCAAACTCGAATTGGAGCGTGAGCGCCTGGAGGTCGAGCGCCTGACCGCCGAAATCGCCCGCCTGGAGGAGGGCATCGAACGGTCTCTGGCCCGCACGGAAGAAATCCGCACCGAGCTGGCCGAGCTCGAACCGCTCCCCGCCGAGGCGGAGGCCAGCCCCGAGGAGGAGGCGGTCCTGCGGGAGGAGCACTCCGCCGCCCTCGCCGAGTCGGAGCGGCTGGCCGCCGAGAGGGACTCGGCCCGGGACGCGCTCGAGGGGGAGCGCCTGGGGCGCGGCAAGCTGGAGTCCCAAATCGAATCCTTGTCCGGCGAAATCGAGCGCTGCGGGAGGGATTCGGCCGCCCTCGACGTCCAGCTTGCGTCCCTCGGCGAGGAGCTGGCCGAGCTGGACCGGGAATCGGAGAAGGCGGACGCCGACCTGCGGGAGCTCACCACCGCGGTGTCCGAGCTCACCCTGGGCTCCGACGACGAGGAGCGCCGGTTCCAGGACATCCACCGCCGGATGGGCGAGATAAGCGGAGAGCTGGGGGACAAGATGGGTGCGCGGGGAGCCGTCGCGTCGCGGGCCGCCGAGACGGAAAGGAAGCTCTCCGGGCTCCGGGAGTCGCTGGCCCGGGAGAAGGCCGAGCAGGACCGGCTGGTCATCGAGGCCCGGGAGCACACCGGTCACGACATCGCCGGGATGGAACTCGAGGAGGATTTCGACCTCGCCCGGGCGCACGGGCAGGTCGAGCGGCTCCGCAAGCACCGCGAGAGCCTGGGCGAGATAAACTTCGCCGCCGTATCCAGCTACGACGCCGCCTGCGAACGCCGCGATTTCTACCGTTCGCGCCGCGACGAGCTGGAGCGCGGGGCCGTCAGCCTGGGCGAATCCATCCGTCGCCTGAACGCCGAGGCGAGCGAGCGCTTCCTGGCCACCTTCAACCAGGTGGTGGTCAACTTCGAGCGGCTGTTCCGAAACCTCTTCTCCGGCGGCGAGGCCCGGCTGACGCTCACCGACGGGGACCCGCTGGAGGGGGGAATCGAAATCGACGTGCGCCCTCCGGGGAAGGGGAGCCAGCCGCTCATCGGCCGCTCCGGCGGCGAGAGGGCGCTGACCGCCATCGCCCTGCTATTCGCCCTCTTCGAGGTCAAGCCGAGCCCGTTCTGCATCCTGGACGAAATCGACGCCCCCCTGGACGACGCCAACGTGGACCGCTACCTGACGCTGCTGGCCATCTTTGCCCAGAAGAGCCAGTTCCTGGTCATCACCCACAACCGCCGCACCATGGAGGCGGCGGACACGCTGGTGGGGGTCACGATGGTGGAGGCGGGGGTGAGCCGCCTGTATACGCTCGCCTTCTCCGGCGGGCGCCTGGTGACCGAGGAGGACCAGCGGTCGTTTTCGCTCAAGAAGAAAAAGGGAAGCTAAGAGTGCGTACACCCGGTTCGCGGGGAACGGGCGTAAGCTGATTAATCTTCGAAGAAAGGGCGGCACACGGAGTTGCCGCCCTACAATTAAGTTCACGTACCGGCGTAGGGCGGGGAATCCTTTCCCCGCCGCGTTCACGTACTCACCCCTTGCTCTCATCCTAACCCTCTATCTGTAAGGGGGAGTGGACGTGCGGGCCGACCTAAACGGTGCGCCGTCGGTCGGCCCCTACGAGTCTTACGCCAATCAACGTCGTTAAAAACCTCCCGTGGGAGGTTTTTGTATCATTGAAGGTAGAGGCTACCCCGGCTAGGCCATATCCAGAATCGGCTTGAACGCGGCCAGGAGCGCCTTGGTGGCCGGGGAATCGGGCAGGCTCAAGACCATGGGCTTGCCGGAGTCGCCGACCTCGACCGCCTTGGGGTCCAGCGGCACGCTGCCGAGGAAGGGCACGCCCAGCTCGCCGGCCAGCTTCTCGCCGCCGCCGCGCTTGAAGAGGTCGATGTTCCCGCCGCAGTGGGGACAAACGAGCCCGGCCATGTTCTCGATGACCCCGACGACGGTCATTCCGACCTTGCGGGCGAAGCCGATACTCCGGCGCACGTCGTCGGTGGAGAGAATCTGGGGCGTGGTCACCAGGAGCCCCTGGGCCCCGATGACGGTCTGGGCGATGGAGAGCGGCTCGTCGCCGGTCCCGGGGGGCGAGTCGATGATGAGCCAGTCGAGGTCGAACTCTTCCCCGTCGTCCTCCCCCCACCGGGTGTTGCCGATGAGCTGGTTGATGACGCCCATCTTCAGCGGCCCGCGCCAAATCATGGCCTGGTCGGCGTCGGGAATCAAGAGGCCGATGGAGACGACCTTCACCCCGCCCGGGCCGACGAGGGGCACCGCCCGGTCGCCGTCCACGTCCAGGAGCCTTCCGCCCAGGCCCATGAGGGCGGGGATGGAGGGTCCGTGGAAATCTATGTCCAAGAGGCCCACGCGGTGGCCCGCCAGGCCGAGGGTCACGGCCAGGTTCGCCGCCACGGTGGACTTGCCGACGCCGCCCTTTCCGCTGAAGACCAGGAGCTTGTGCCGAATCCGGTCCAGGATGCGGTTGACGGCCACTCGGAGTTTCCACCGCTTCTCGTCCTCGCCCTTGCGCTGTTTATCGCGGGGCGACAATTTTTCTTCGTCCATCATTCCTTCCCCGGTGGGTGTCTCGCTTTATAATATACTAAATCGGTCGAGAAATCAACGGGGCTCAGAGCCCCTTCGATATGGCGGCGTAGGCGCTGTGGTTGTGGATGCTCTCGAAGTTCTCGCACTCCACGCGGTAGGCCGTGACGCGGGGGTCGTCCTCCAGGGCGTTGGCCACCGTCCGTACGATGTCCTCGACGAAGCGGGGGTTATCGTAGGCCGCCTCGGTGACCGCCTTCTCGTCCTCCCGCTTGAGGAGCGAGTAGAGGGGGGAGCTGGCGGCCGTCTCGGCGATGGTGACCAGCTCCTCGATCCAGACCAGCCGGTTGTCGGTCTTGATGCGCATCCGGACGACGGAGCGCTGGTTGTGGGCGCCCCGGTCGGAAATCTCCTTCGAGCAGGGGCACAGGCTCATTACCGGCACCGAGACCTCGAGCTGGATGTCGAAGTCGTCCCCCCGGGCGAAGGCGTGGAACCCGGCGCGGTACTCCATCAGCGAGGGCTCGCCGGATACCGGGGCCCGCTTCTCGATGAAATACGGGAAGCGGAGCTCCAGGTGCGCCTCCAGGGCCTGGAACTCCGTCCGGGTGGCTTTGACGATTTGGCGCATGGTCTCGAGGCTGATGCGGCCCCGGAAGCGGTTGAGAATCGCGATGAAGCGGCTCATGTGTGTGCCGCGGAATTCCTGGGGCAGGTCCACGTACATGTTGACCCGCGCCACGGTGGACTGCCACCGGTCGTGGCGGTCCAGGACCGTTATCGGGTAGAGGATGTGCTTGACGCCGACCTTGTCGAGCGGGATGTCGAACTGGGGCTCGTCGTTGGCCACGTCGGGGAGGTGCGGGTGCATCGAGTGGTTATCGGGCATCGTCGTCCCTCGTTTGACGTTCCAGGAAGTCCTCCGCCCGGCGCAGGTCGTCGGGCGTATCCACGCCGATGCCGTTCCAGTCGGTGCGGATGCAGGCGATGCGCATCCCCGCCTCGAGCCAGCGGAGCTGCTCCAGCCCCTCGCTGTGTTCGAGTGTACCCTGGGGAAGCTCCACGGCCGCCAGGAGCGCCTCCCGGGTGAAGCCGTACAGGCCCACGTGGCGGTAGAAGCGCGAATCGGCGCCGGACCTGTCGAAGGGCACCGGAGCGCGGCTGAAGTAGAGCGCGTTGCCCGCCGCGTCCAGGACCGCCTTGACGCAGTTCGGGTCACGGTAGAGGTCGGGGTCGGCGGATTCGTGCACCGCGGTGGCTATCACGGCGTCCCCCTCCGCCAGGCGGGCGACCAGGGCGTTCAAGAGGTTCGGGTCCATGAACGGCTCGTCGCCCTGGAGATTGAGGACGAAGCGGCAGTTGATTTTCCGGGCGACGTGGGCCGCGCGGTGTGTTCCCGACGGTAATTCCGGGGTGAGCACGGCGTCATGACCGGCCTCGCGGACCACGCGGGCCACGCGCCCGTCGTCGGTGGCCACCACGGTCCAGTCGACGCTGGCCGCGGCCTCGGCCCTCTCGACGGTGTGGAGGATGAGCGGCCGGCCGCCCAGGTTCTTCAACGGCTTGCCCGGCAGGCGGGTACTCGCGTAGCGGGCGGGGATGACGCAGAGCGTCCGCGGGGACTTCACGGTCCGTCCTCCCCGGCCTGACGGCGGATTTTCCCGTCCCGCGCGGCTTTCAGCTCGGAGGCTTCCTTCCCCTTCCCCGGACCGTAGGGCTCACGGACCCCCGGTTCGGCGAGCTCCCGCTCCGCGTCCACGGCCTCGGCGACGGCGAGGGCCATCGCCGTGGAGGAGTAATCCTCCTCCAGGGGCAGCACGACCACCCGTCCGCGCCGGGACTCGACCTCCCGGGCGCCCACGATTTCCCCTTTTTTGTAATCGCCGCCCTTGACCAGGACGTCGGGTCGCAGCCTCTCGATTAGCGCCAATGGCGTGTCCTCGGCGAAGGGGACCACGTAATCCACCGCTTCCAGGGCCGCCAGGAGTTCGGCGCGCACCGCCAGGGTCAGGTACGGTCGGTACGGCCCCTTCAGGCGCCGCGTCCCCGCATCGTCGTTCAGGCCCACGACCAGGCAGTCGCCCAGCGCCCGCGCCGCGGTCAGATACCGGACGTGGCCGGGGTGCAGCAGGTCGAAGCAGCCGTTGGTGAAGACCACCTTGCGCGGTCTCCCCCCGGCTTCCCAGAGGGCGAGCAGTTCGTCGGCGGATAGAATGCTTTTCATCGGACCTTGACCTCGCGGGCGACGGCGGGTATTGTAGACTGCTCTCCCCGACGGGTCAAGTTCGGCCGTTCCCGGAGGTGCGCGGTGTCACGCAAGCGGATTGGAATTCTGATAAGCGGTCGCGGCAGCAACATGGTCGCGCTCATCGAGGCCTGCCGCGACGGGCGGCTGGACGCCGAAGTCTCACTGGTCCTCTCCGACACGCCCGACGCCGCGGGGTTGGAGAAGGCCCGCGCGCTGGGGGTGACCGCCCGGGCCCTGGTGCCGGAGAAGTTCCGCACCAAGCTGGACGGCGACGACGCAAAGGCTTACGCCGAGGCCTTCCGCGAGGCCGGGACGGATTTGATCTGCCTGGCCGGCTTCATGCGCGTGGTGAAGGCGCCGCTCCTGGAGCCGTTCCAGGGCCGCATACTCAACATCCACCCCAGTCTCCTGCCCAGCTTCCCCGGCCTGGAGGTCCAGCGCCAGGCCCTGGAGTACGGGGTGAAGTTTTCCGGCTGCACCGTGCACTTCGTGGACGAAAGCCTGGACGGTGGGGCGATAGTCGGCCAGCGCGTGGTGCCGATTCTGAACGACGATACCCCGGAAACGCTGGCGGAGCGCATCCTGGTCGAGGAGCATAAGCTCTACCCCGAGGCCGCGGGGCTGGTGCTCTCTGGAAAATACCGCGTCGAGGGGCGGCGGGTGATACGCATTTAGCCCGTGGCTCGGGCGTGGGCAACCGTTTCCGAGGCCGATGTACTCTTTTGCGTAGGGCGGCAACTGGAGTGTGCCGCCCGGTTTTATAATTGAAGGGCGGGGTACGGAGCCCCCGCCCTACAGTTATTGAACGATACTGTGAAAGCGGCGGGGATTGGAATCCCCGCCCTACGTTTATCCGATTCCCGGCCTCAGATGTACAGGTTCAGCCCCAGGCCCAGGGTGAGGACGTGGAGGGCCTTTGCCTCGTAGTTCCAGCCGACCTGGTCGTCGGTCTCCTCCTTGGCGGGCCAGGGGAAGTCGATAACGGCGTCGTAGCCGATTTCGAACTCCAGGGATAGGGAGGCCTCGGTGAAGAACTCGCCGCCGATGGCGACCCAGCCGCTGAAGACCTGCCCCCGGCCGGAGTCGATATCCGTCGTCAGCGACTCGTACATCTGTCGGCCGTCGATCGTCACCGGGTCCTGGCCCCTGTACACCGGCCAGGAGAAGTAGCCCACCCCGAACTGGACGAAGGGGTCGAAGCGGGCGCGGGGGGTCATGTTCCACCGCAGACCCAGGTGTGCCTGGAAGAGGTTGAAGTCCACGTCGGAGCCCGATGGAAAGGCGTCCTCGAAGTATTCGGAGTCCTTTCCGGCCAGGTCCAGCGCCGCCCGGACCACGACGGACCAGCCCTCGGAGATGCCGAAGCTGAAGAGCCCTCCGAAGCTGCCCTGTTCGAGGACCGCCTGGTTTATGGGCCCCATCGGGAGCCAGACGGCCAGTCTCGGCCCTACGGAAAAGAGGCCGGTCTTGTCTATGGCCGCCGCGGGGAGGCAGAGGCACAATATCAGGCCTGCTATCAACAAGTTGCGCACGATTAACTCCCGGTCGGTCGTACGGGTCAAGTATAGCACAGCCCGTTTAATACGCCCAGGGACCGCCGGTCGGTTCCTGACCGGCGGCGGGCGCTGCGGTTAAAAAAGAGGGGACCCGGAGGTCCCCTCGAAGGCGTTTGATTGCCGGTGCTCAGAAGTAGAGGTTCAGACCGACGCCGAAGGTGAGGACGTTGACGGTCTCCTCGAAGGTCCCGGAGTCTTCGTCGGAACCACCGCCGTCGGCGTCCGCCTTCAGGGGGAACTTGACGCTGAAGATCGAGGTCCAGCGCACGGCTGCGTCAACGGCCATGTCGTTCGAGATCGGAAACTCCCCGCCCAGGCGGGCGTTGATACCGAATCTGCGGGTGTTCTCATCGGAGGACACCTCGTTCCTGTACTCATCGTCGACGCCGTCATTGTTGGTGTCCACGCCCACCTCTTTGTAGACGGCCCACGTGTAATAACCGCCGGAGAGCTGGGCGTAGGGGACGAACTGGCTGAAGGGGGAGAAGTTGAATCGGGCGCCCAACTGGATGGTCGTCAGGTACGGGTCGGTTTTTCCGCAATCCCGGTTATCCGGGTCCCAGTACTGCACATTGAACTGTGCCAGGCCGTACCAGGCTTCACCGATGAATTCGAAGCTCTCGGCCACGCCGTAGCCCACTTTTACGCCGAAACCGATGGAAGATTGGTAGGCCTCGCAGAAGCTGCCCAGAGGCAGCCAGTAGAACATGTCCGTACCGGCGGAGAGGAGCCCGGTCTTGTCCATCGCCCCCGCGGGAAGGCAAAGGCACAATACGACCACTGGTATCAACAAGTTGCGCACGATGGGCCGTCGTCCGGTATGGGAACGTTTAGTATACCACAGTCGGATAGACGCGCCCAAGGACCGCCTTCCGGTCGGCGGTCGGACGGCGTGCACAAAAAGAGGGGACCCGCAGGCTCCCCGGCGACATGGAACGCCCTTGGCTGGCTGCACCTTTTACTTTCGGAGCCGTATCCGGGGGTTTAAAAAAGAGGGGACCCGCAGGTCCCCTCGCACGCAATCGGTCGACGGCGTCTAGAAGTAGAGGTTCAGGCCGATGCCGAAGGAGAGGATGTTGACCGTCTGCTCCTCGGTGTCGTAGGTCCAGCCCGCGCTGTGGTCGTCGGGGTCGTCCCAGTCCTTGACCGGCACGGTGACGCCGAAGATGGAGTTCCACTCCACGCCCACGTCCACGCTCATCTCGTTGGAGGTGAAGAACTCACCGCCGGCGCGCAGGTTGATGCCGAACTTGTCGTCGGAGGCGGTGTGGTACGTGTAGTCGGTGCCGCCCTGGTCATTCCCGGTGGCCGTGGTGGAGGCCCAGGAATAGTAACCGGCCCCGGCCTGGATGTACGGGTCGAAGGGGCTGTACGGGGACAGGTTCAGCCGACCGCCCAGTTGGAAGGTCACCAGGTAGTAGTTGGTGTCCCCCTGGTCATCGAATGTGTCGCCCCAGAAATCCTCGTTGAATCCGGCCATGCCGTACCACGCCTCGCCCAGGAACTCGAAGTTCTCGGCCAGGCCGTAGCCCACCTTGGCGCCGAAGCCGACGGAGCTGGTGTAGGCGTTGGCGAAGTCATCCATGGGCATCCAGTAGAACACCCGACCGCCGATGGACAGCAGGCCGTCTTTGTTCAGAGCGGTGGCCGGCATGATCATCGCCAGAACCAGAAGAAGCGGCAGAAGCTTTTTCACGATTTCTCCTTTGCTTGAGCCCATTCGGGCGAAGAGCCGTTTACAGACCACTGTGGAACCTTGAAAACTCGGCCCGGAAAAGATTACGTAAGTTTAGCACAGGGTAGAGTTAATTTCCATTTTTTTTGCCCCGACGCACTCCCGATTAACTCCCCCCCCACCGAAAATCGGCGCCGCCACTGGATTGCCGCGCTTCACGCCTGTCTCCCCGCTTTTCTGCATCCCGTGGCCGCCGCGATCCCCCGTTGTTGACAACCCTCACCACCCCCCCGTAATATTTCCTTTTTGCAGCTGTTTCCACACTTCTCCGAGGAGCCGGCTCATCCCCGAAATGGACGAACCACGGGCGGACCTGGAGCCGGGACTGACCCAACCACCGGTTGCGTCCCCGTTCCTGAGCGTTTTAAAGATACTGGGCGTTCTGGCCTTTCTGTACCTCTTCATGCTGTCCATCAAGCTGATGGGCTCGTCCTTCAAGGGATTCGGCCATGAGTTCGCCGCCGACCTGGTCGCCGGGACATCCTCCCCCCTCGTCGGTCTCTTCGTGGGTATCCTGACCACCAGCATCGTCCAGAGCTCCTCCACCGTCACCAGCATGCTGGTGGCGCTGGTCGCCACCGGCTCCATGGGCATCGGCGTGGCGGTGCCCATCGTGCTGGGGGCCAACATCGGCACCACCATCACCAACACCATCGTCAGCCTGACCCACATCACCCGGCGGGATGAATTCCACCGCGCGCTGGCCGGGGCGACCGTCCACGACATGTTCAACATCTGCGCCGTCTCGGTGCTGATGCCCATCGAGTGCATCTTTCACCCTCTGGAAAAGCTCGGGAGCTGGCTGGCCGGTGTCTCCACGGCCGGCGGCGGCGGAGGCGGCTTCGCCTTCATGAGCCCCCTGAATGCCGTCATCGACCCTATTGTGGACCAAGTAATCGGGCTCACCGGCGGGACCTACTGGCTGGCCCTGGTAATCGCCCTGGTCCTGCTGTTCGTTTCGCTCCGATACCTGGTGAAGCTGATGCGCAGCCTCTTGATAGAGAAGTTCGAGCGGGTCCTCCATAGCTACCTCTTCAAGACGCCGCTCCGGGCCTTCATCCTCGGGCTCCTGTTCACCGCTATCGTCCAGTCCAGCTCCGTGACCACCTCCCTGATGGTCCCCCTGGTGGGGGCGGCGCTGTTGACGGTGGAACAGGTTTTCCCCTACACTCTGGGTGCGAACGTGGGCACGACGGTCACCGCGCTCCTGGCCGCCCTGGCGGCGGGTGAGCCGGCCGGTCTCGCGGTGGCCTTCGTCCACATGTTCTTCAACATCTTCGGAATAGCCATCTTCTATCCCCTGCGAGTGGTGCCGCTTACGATGGCCAGGACACTCAGCAACCTGGTCAAGAAAAATCGGGCCGCCGCCATTGCGTTCATCGGTGTTGTTTTCTTCCTCATACCCGTTCTCGTCATTTTCGTCTTCAACTAGGGAAGCGACCATGTTTGAGAAATTCATGGAGGCCTGGCGGAGCAAAGGGCTCCTGAACCAGGCCCTGGAAAAAACGAAGCAGATGATTGAAACCGTGGCCAAGACGTACTCCTACGCCCGGGAGTACCTCCTGCACGGGAAAAAGCCCGACGTGGACATCTACGGGAGGGACCGCTTCGTCAACCACCTCAACCGGGAGATCCGGCGCCTCATCGCCGAGCACCTGGTCATCAATCCCGGGGACAACCCCACGGCGTGTCTGGTTCTTCTGAACGTGAACATAGACCTGGAGAGGGTGGGCGACTTCATCAAGAACCTCTACGAGGTGGCCGTGGCGTACCCCGGCCCCATCCTCGAATCGAAGTACCACCGCCTGGCCGAGCTTCTGGCGACGGAGGAGTTGGTGAGGGACGGTTTCGGGCTCACGCTGAAGGGTTTCATGGAGCTGGACGCCGGGGCGGCCCAGCAGGTGCTGGTGAACCACAAGAACGTGTCCGCGAAGACCAACGAGCTGATAAACGAGCTCTTCGTCAAGACCGACCTGTCGGTGAAGGACGCGGTGATGGCGGTCCTGGTATGCCGTTACCTGAAGCGGATCAGCGCCCACCTCATGAACGTGGCCTCGACGGTCGTCAATCCCTTCGACTGGGTCAGCTACCAGTACGACGGGGACCCCGCGGACGCCCAGGAGCTGGATTAGGAGCGCACGATGCATTTACGCGAATTGTCCGAGCAGGACATCATCAAGCGGCTGACCGCCATCCTGTTGTCGGACAGCCCGACGCGGGTGGCCGAGACGGACGTCCTGCGCACCACCCGCGAGGACAGGCAGCCCTCCAGCGGCAGCGGCCGGTTCAGGCCCCCGCTGATGCGCGGCGTGCGCGTCGGTCCGGGTCACGACGCCGCCGTGGTCATCCCGAATGCCGGGTTCGACCTGGTGGTCACCTGCGACCAGCAGGTCGAGGGCACCCACTTCGACCTCGAGCTCATGGGGGAGGAGGCGGTGGGCCGTCGGGCCCTGGCCGCGGCGGTGAGCGACCTGGCCCCCTTCGGCGCCACGCCGCTGTGGGCCACCATTTCCGTGGCCGCCTCTGGGGACGTCAGGCTGGAGGCCCTCGAGCAGGTCTTCCGTGGGTTGGCCTGGGCGGCCGACGAGCTGTCCGCGCCCTTCTCCGGCGGTAACTGGTCGAAGCTGGCCTTCATCGGAGGCGACCTGGCCACGACCCGGGGACCCATCTACCTGGACATCTGCGTCATCGGCCAACGCCCCGGCACCTGGGCGCCCGGGGGTAGGTCGGGGACGAAGCCCGGCGACACCATCTACCTGAGCGGTCCCACCGGGATGGCCGCTGGCGGGTTCTGGCTCTTAAAAAACCAGAAAACGACCTTCTCCGGTTCCGAGAAGCTGCGCAAGGCCTTTCTGTGGCCGGAAATTGAGCTGGAGCTCGGCGTCCGGCTCTGGCGCGATACCCGGCTCACCACCTGCGCCGACACCTCCGATTCTCTCGGTGAGCAGCTCCGGCTTCTCGCGGAGGCCTCCGACGTGGGGGTGCAGGTTTCCGAGGATCGCCTGCCGCTGCCGCCGACGCTCGCGGCGGTCGCCGAGGCCATGGGAATCGAGCCGGTGCACCTGGCCCTGGGGGGCGGCGAGGACTTCCGGCTCCTGCTCACCGGGCCCGCCGGGCTGGAGCAGCGCGAGAAGGCTCTGGTGCCCATCGGTAAGGTGCTCCCCCGGGAGGAGGGGGTCCGCCTCCTCGGCCTCGACGGCGTGCGCCGGGAGCTGCCCGGCCCGATGTTCAGCCACTTCGGTGGCGCGGCGGAATAGCCTCTCGCGCGCGGCTATGCGCGGGGTGGCTCATTGCGGGCCGCCCCGTATGGATTGACCTCCGACCCACCCTGGACTATAATCACCTCAACTTTAAGACTGACATCGAGTTAGCGTAGAGGAACCCCGTGGTCCAAGTCGCCAGCTTCCAGCACGTCGCCAAGCGCTACCCCCGAGGTATCCTGGCCCTCCACGACGTCAACCTCGAGCTCCCCAAGGGCGAGTTCACCTTCCTCACCGGCCCGTCCGGCGCCGGTAAGACCACCTTCCTCAAGCTCCTCTTCGGCGAGGAGCGCCCGACGGAGGGTGGGCTCGCGGTCCTGGGGCACGACATGAACCGGCTGAAAATCCGCCATCTGCCCGGGTTGCGGCGGCGTATCGGCGTGGTGTTTCAGGACTTCCGCCTCCTGCCCCGACGGACCACCGTGGAGAACCTGGACATCGCGCTGCGGATCCGGCGCCTGTCCACAGACGAGCGCGAGCGGCGCATAGACTCCATCCTGCGCATCGTGGAGCTGGAGGGGCGGGCCGATTCCTTCGCCGAGGAGCTTTCCGGCGGCGAGCAACAGCGCGTCGCCATCGCCCGCGCCATCTCCGGCGACCCCGAGCTTCTGCTGGCCGACGAGCCGACGGGCAACCTGGATCCCGACCTCTCGCAGAAAATCATGGACCTGCTGCGCAAAATCGCCTCGCGCGGGACCACGGTCATCGTGGCCACCCACAACTACGAGATGGTCAAGCGCATCGAGGCGCGCGCCATACATATCGAGGCCGGCCGGGTGCTGGTGCAGTAGAGGACCCGAACCATGTTCTACATCAAACCCTACATCGAAAAGCTCGAGGAGTTCTGCCGCCGGTGGAGAATCACCGAGGTGGCGCTTTTCGGCTCGGCGCTGCGCGACGACTTCGGCCCGGATTCCGATATCGACCTTCTGGCCCGCTTCGAGCCCGAGGTTCACTGGACCATCCTGGACCACGTCCAGATGGAGGACGAGCTGGCCGAAATTTTCGGGCGGAAGGTGGACCTGTGGAACCGGATGGCCGTGGAGGAGAGCGAAAATCCATACAGAAAAAAAGAGATACTGAATACGGCTCGGGTGATATTTACCGCCTGACGGCGTTGGCTTTTCGATGGATGTTTGGGGATGGCAATGGACGCCCTCGCATTAGTAGCCGACCGAAGCCTGCTTGAAAGAGCCGAGTGGCCGTGATTCCGCTGTAAAGAACGACGTGACGACGCTGCATATAACAATGAAGTCTTTTCTCGGCGAGGAC
>CAZNZF010000007.1:0-9843 GCA_964577465.1 uncultured bacterium
CGCCGGGTGCTCGTCGTGCAGTTCATGAAGGGCCGCATAAACTACGGCGAGCTGGAGGCGACCCGGAAGATGGACGGGTTCGACATCGTCCAGGCCGGCCGGGAGACCTTCGTCTCCAAAGAAAATCCGGACCCCGAGGACGTGCGTCTGGCCCGCGAAGGCTGGAAACTCTTGCGGGAACGTGTGGCCTCGGGCGACTACGACATGGTCGTCGCCGACGAGCTCAACGTGGCGGTGGACTACGGCCTGGTGCCGCTGGAAGAAGTGCTGGAGCTGATGCGCACCAGGCCGCCGGAGCTGGAGCTGGTCATCACCGGCCGCTACGCCCGCCCGGAGGTCGTCGCGCTCGCCGACCTGGTCTCCGAGGTTTTAGAGATAAAGCACCCCTATCAGGCCGGGATGGACGCCCGGGAGGGCGTCGAGTACTGATGCCGCGAGAGATCGACCTCCAGGAGCTGCTGGACAGGTTCACCGCCGGGCAGGACCCGGCCCTGGCCCGGACCATCTCCGTCATCGAGGACGAGCGCGACGGCTACGAAAGGCTGCTCCACGCGCTGTACCCCCTCTCCCGGCAGCGGATGCGCCTGGGTATCACCGGACCCCCCGGCGCCGGCAAGTCCACGCTGGTCGGTCGGATGGCCGCCAGAATCGCCCGGGGCGGCGAGACGGTGGGCATCATCGCCGTGGACCCCTCCAGCCCGTTCACCGGCGGCGCCCTTCTGGGGGACCGCATCCGCATGGACGACGTGGGCGGCGTGCCCGGCGTCTTCATCCGCTCCATGGGCACCCGCGGCTCCCTGGGAGGCCTCTCCCGCTCAACGCGGGAAGTCGCCATGGCCATGGACGCCTTCGGCAAGGACCGGATAATCATCGAAACGGTGGGGGTGGGGCAGTCGGAGCTGGACATCGCCGGCGCCGCCGACACCACCGTCGTGGTCCTGGTCCCGGAATCGGGCGACGGCGTCCAGGCGATGAAGGCGGGGCTCCTGGAAATAGCCGACGTCATCGTCATCAACAAAGCGGACCGCGAGGGGGCCAAGCGGATTTACCGCGAAATCTGTGCCATGCTGGAGCTCAAGCCGGCCGGCGGGGACGACTGGCGGGTACCCGTGCTGGAGACCATCGCCCGGGACGATATCGGCGTGGAGGAGGTCCTGGGCGCCGTGGACGACCACCGGCGCTACATGGAGCAGAGCGGCCTGGCCGAGGAGCGCCGCCGTAACCGCGCCCACGGGGAGCTCCGCGAGATTCTCGAGCACGAAATTTTAGGCCAGGTCCTGGGCTCCGAGGGGTTCGAAAGGACCATCGACGAAGCCGTCGAGCGCATCATGACCAGCCGCTCCACCCCCTACCACGAGGCGGAGCAGATAATCACGAGATTGAACGTAGCACGGCTGAACCTGAACTGAAAACCCCACCACGAAAGGTATGGAGATGCTCTACAACTGGGCTCCAGAACAGCAGGAGGTTAGGGACAGGGTCAAGGCGTTCTGCGAGGAGCACGTCGTTCCCTATACCCAGATGTGGGACCGTCGTCCCCCCGAGTTCCCCGAGGAGATATTCCAGAAGATGGCCAAGGAGGGCTTCGTCGGTTTCCCCAACGCCAAGGAGTACGACGGGCAGGGCGAATCCAAGATCCGCTACGCCACCCTGATCGAGGAGATGAGCAGGTACGACGGGGCTGTCGGCATCGTCATGGCCGTCGCCGTCCTGGCCTCCTACCCCATCGAGAAGTACGGCACCGAAGAGCAGAAGCGGAAGTACCTCCCCCCCATGGCCCGGGGCGAGGTCAAAGGCGCCTTCTCCCTCACCGAGCCCGAGGCCGGCTCCGACGCCGCCAACCAACAGACACGCGCGGTGGATAAAGGCGATCACTACCTGGTCAACGGTGAGAAGATATTCACCCAATCGGGCAACGTGGCGGATGTTTTCGTATTGATTTGCCGGATCATGGAGAGCGAGGACCAGCCGCTGGAAAAAGGCAAGGTCAGCGCTCTGATCTTCGATGATATAAGCGATCCTGGTTTCACCGCCGAGATGATCGAGCACAAGATGGGTATCCGAACGGCCACCACCGGTCACCTCTGGTTCAAGAACGTGAAGATACCCAAGGAAAACCTTTTAGGACAGGTGGGTAAGGGATTCCGCATAGCCTTGACCACCCTGGATTCGGCCCGCATCGGCGTTGCGGCCCAGGCATTAGGCATTGCCCAGCGCGCCTTCGACGAATCGGTGGCCTACGCCAAGAAGCGGGTCCAGTTCGGCAAGCCCATCGGCATGTTCCAGGCGATTCAGTGGATGGTCGCGGACATGGCCACCCGCATAGACGCAGCGCGTCTGTTGACCTACCGCGCCGCTCAGCTCGAGGACCAGGGAGATGTGAGGTACTCCCGCGAGGCCGCCATGGCTAAGCTATTCGCCTCGGAGACCGCCACCTTCTGCGCCGACTGCGCCATGCAGATCCACGGAGGATACGGCTACTGTGGCGAATTCTCCGACATCGAGCACATCTACCGCGACGCCCGCATCACGCGCATCTACGAGGGAACCAGCGAGGTCCAACGCATGGTCATCGGCTTATCATACCTGCGGTGACACGGCGGCGTCCGACAAGCGTTCAAAAAGCGAAGGGGAGTTTATGGGGGTAAAAGAGGAGACCCGCCGCGGGGACGAAATCGCGGAGTGGCAGAAGCGGACCGCCGGGCAGAAAGAGCGCGACGTCCTCTTCGAGACGGTCAGCGGCCGACCCATCAAGCCCATGTACACCCCCGACGACCTGGGCGGCTTCGACTACGAAAAGAAGCTGGGCGTCCCCGGCCTGCCCCCCTACACCCGGGGCGTGCAGGACAACATGTACCGGGGCCGGCTGTGGACCATGCGCCAGTTCTCCGGCTTCGGCTCCGCCGAGGACACCAACGCCCGGTACAAGTACCTCCTGGAGCAGGGGCAGACCGGCCTCTCCGTCGCCTTCGACCTGCCCACCATCATGGGTTACGACTCGGACCACAAGCGCTCCGAGGGTGAGGTCGGGCGCTGCGGCGTGGCCATCAGCTCCCTGGCGGACATGGAGGTCCTCTTCGACGGCATCGCCCTGGACAAGGTCTCGACCTCGATGACCATCAACGCCCCGGCCTCGCTCCTGCTGGCCTACTACATCGTCGTGGGCGAGAAGCAGGGCGTGGATTCGGCGGTCCTGCGCGGCACCATCCAGAACGACATCCTCAAGGAGTACATCGCCCAGAAGACCTGGATTTTCCCGCCCGAGCCATCCATGCGCCTCATCACCGACGTCTTCGCCTTCTGCGCCGACCGCGTCCCCAAGTGGAACACCATCTCCATCTCGGGGTACCACATCCGCGAGGCAGGCTCCACGGCGGTGCAGGAGCTGGCGTTCACCCTGGCGGACGGCTTCGCCTACGTAGAGGCAGGAATCGCGGCGGGGCTGGACGTGGACGTGTTCGCGCCGCGATTGAGTCTGTTCTTCAACGCCCACCTGGACTTCTTCGAGGAAATCGCCAAGTACCGGGCGGCGCGCCGCATCTGGGCCCGCCACATGCGCGAGAAGTACCACGCCAAGGACCCCCGCTCCTGGCTCATGCGCTTCCACACCCAGACCGCCGGGTGCAGCCTCACCGCCCAGCAGCCGGAGAACAACATCGTGCGCACCGCCATCGAGGCCCTGGCCGGCGTCCTGGGCGGGACCCAGTCCCTCCACACCAACTCCATGGACGAGACCCTCGCGCTGCCCAGCGAGAAGGCCGTCACCATCGCCCTGCGGACCCAGCAAATCATAGCCGAGGAGTCCGGCGTGGCCAACACCATCGACCCCCTGGCCGGGAGCTACTTCGTGGAGGCGCTCACCGACGAGATGGAGCGGGAGGCCGAGGAGTACTTCGCGAAAATCGAGGAACTGGGCGGCGTTTTAAAGGCCATCGACCTCGGCTTCTTCCAGCAGGAAATCGCCGACGCCGCCTTCGAGTTCCAGCGCAAAATCGAGAAGAAGCAGCGGACGGTCATCGGGGTCAACAAGCACGTCATCCCCGACGAGGAAATCGCCATCGACATCCTGAAAATCGACCCCGAGGTGGACCGCATCCAGCGGGAGCGCCTGGGCCGCGTTCGGTCGGAGCGCAATTCGGAAGAGGTAAAAAAAGCCCTGGACGGGTTGCGTCAAGCCGCCCGCGACGGCTCGAACACCATGCCCCACTTCCTGAACTGCGCGCGGGTCTACGCCACCCTGGGCGAGACCCTGGGCGTGCTGCGGGAGGAGTTCGGCGAGTACAAGGAGCCGCCGATATTCTAGCCCCCCTCTCCCGCTCAGGGAAGAATGGGCGAGAGTTACCTGCATAAAAAGCAAGTTATGCATACACTGCTAATTCTGCTGGCATTGCTGGTGGTTGTCTGCCAGGCTGAGGAGGGCGTGGGCCGCATCGCCTTTGACTTCCATCACGACAGGAACTCGGACATTTTCGTCATGGACGCCGACGGAGAAAACCGGACACAGTTGACGTACACCACATACCCGGAACATGGACCCGCCTGGAGCCCCGACGGTCTCCACATCGCCTATGACTCCTACCGAGACGAGTTCGACGAGCACAGCGAGATTTACGTCATGGACGCCGACGGGGAAAACCAAACCCAGTTGACGGACACGGGAAATAACTGGGCCCCCGCCTGGAGCCCCGACGGCAGCCGTATCGCCTTTATCTCCACCCGTACCTTGGACACTGAAATATTCGTCATGGACGCCGACGGCGGCAACCAGACACAGTTGACGTTCAGTCCGCACTACGATACGGGCCCCACCTGGAGCCTTGACGGCCTCCGTATAGCCTTTTCCACCTACCGCGACGGGGACATGGAAATATTCGTCATGGACGCCGACGGGGGAAACCAAACCCAGTTGACGTTTAACTCAGAAGGCGACTATGAACCCGCCTGGAGTCCCGACGGCCGCCGTATAGCCTTTTCCTCCGACCGCGACGGGGACTCGGAGATTTTCGTCATGGACGCCGACGGGAGCAACCAGACCCAGTTGACCTTCAACTCAGAAGATGACCAGTACCCCACCTGGAACCCCGACAGTAGCCGTATTGCCTTTCACTACTACTCCGATAAACGCTACTATATTTACGTCATGGACGCCGACGGCGGCAACCGTGTGCAGTTGACGGAAGGGGATTGCGCGAGTCCCGCCTGGTGCCCGGTGGAGTAAGCCCCCCTCCCTGCCCTCCCCCCAGAGAGGGGAGGGGACTAAAGGAGTTCGTGTGAAAATCAAGGTAATCGTCCACCACGCCGAAGAGGGCGGTTACTGGGCGGAGGTCCCCTCCATCCCCGGCTGCGCGACCCAGGGCGACTCCTACGAGGAGCTCATCACCAATCTCTACGAGGCCGTCGAGGGATGCCTGTCGGTGGATTGAAGCGGGGGCGACGATGAAGCTTCAGATTACCATTTATCAGGATGAAACCGGTATGTACGTGGTGGAGTGTCCGGTCATCCCCGGCTGCGTCTCACAAGGTAAGACGGAGGCCGAGGCGCTCGAAAATATCCGGGAGGCCATCGCCGCCTGCCTGGAGGTCCGCCGGGAGGAGGGTCTGCCGCTCACCGTAGAGACCCGGACCGTCGAGATACCGACGTAATGGCCCGGCTGCCGCGCATCTCGGGGAAACATGCAGTGGAGGTATTCAAGAAGCTTGGATGGAAAGCGGTTCGCCAGGTTGGAAGCCACCTGATTCTTACGAAAAAAGGGAGTATCGCCTCTCTCTCCATTCCACAGCATAGAGAGCTGGCACCCGGCACACTCCGCGCACTTATCCGCAACGCGGGAACGACCGTAGAGGAGTTCGTCATTTTTACGAGGTGAGCCATGAGCCGTAAGATACGCCTTCTCATCGCCAAGCCCGGCCTGGACGGCCACGACCGCGGGGCCAAGGTGGTCGCCCGCGCCCTGCGCGACGCCGGCATGGAGGTCATCTACACCGGCCTGCACCAAACCCCCGAGGCCATCGTGGAGGCGGCCATCCAGGAGGACGTGGACGTGGTGGGGCTCTCCATCCTGTCGGGCGCCCACATGACCATCTTCCCGAAAATCCACGAACTCCTGCGGGAGCGCGGCGCCGACCACATCATCATCACCGGCGGCGGCATCATCCCCGAGGACGACATGGCCGACCTGGAGGAGCGCGGCATCGGCAAGCTCTTCGGCCCCGGGACGAGCACCGACGACATCATCGCCTACATCCGCTCGACCGTCCTCTGACTGTGCGCGCCCGGTCCACCTACTTTTGAGAAAACCAAGGCCGCCCGCCGGTCAACGGCGGGCAATTCAAAGAATCCGACGATGCCTAACGAGGAAAAATTCAGGAAACTGGCCGAGCTCCGCCAGAAGGCGCTCGCGGGCGACCCGGAAAAAATCGCCAGGCAGCAGGCCAAGGGCAAGCTCACCGCCCGGGAGCGCATCGGCATCCTCTTCGACGAGGGCACGTTCCAGGAGCTGGACCAGCTCAAGGTCCACCGCTGCACCGACTTCGACATGGAGTCCAACCGTCCCCTGGGCGACGGGGTCATCACCGGCTACGGGTCCATCGAGGGGCGGCTCGTATACGCCTTCGCCCAGGACTTCACCGTCTTCGGCGGGACGCTCTCCCGGGCGCACGGGGAGAAAATCTGCAAGGTGATGGACCTGGCGCTCAAGAACGGCGCGCCCTTCGTGGGGCTCAACGACTCCGGCGGCGCGCGCATCCAGGAGGGCGTGGACTCCCTCGCGGGCTACGCCGAGGTCTTCCAGGCCAACACCATGGCCTCGGGGGTGATTCCGCAAATCTCGGCCATCATGGGCCCCTGCGCCGGTGGTGCGGTTTATTCCCCCGCCGTCACCGACTTCACCTTCATGGTGGACGGCACCAGCCACATGTTCCTGACCGGACCCGACGTGATAAAGACGGTGATGAACGAGGAGGTTTCCTTCGAGGAGCTCGGCGGGGCCAGGGTCCACGCGTCGAAGTCCGGCGTCTGCCACGTGGTGGCGGCCAACGAGTTCGAGTGCCTCCAGGGCATCCGCCGCCTGCTGCAGTTCTTCCCCCAGAACAACATGGAGGACCCGCCGCGGGCGAAGACCTCCGACGACCCGGCCCGCATGGACGAAAAGCTCGACGGCATAGTCCCCGACTCGCCCACCAAGCCCTACGACATGAAGGACATCATCCGGCTGGTGGTGGACGACGGGGACTTCTTCGAGACGCACGCCGATTTCGCCGCCAACCACATCACCGGCTTCGCGCGGTTCAACGGGCGGCCCGTGGGAATCGTGGCCCACCAGCCCGCGGTCCTGGCCGGGTGCCTGGACATCGACTCGTCGTGCAAGTCGGCCCGGATGATACGCTTCTGCGACTGCTTCAACCTGCCGGTGGTCACCTTCTCCGACGTGCCGGGGTTCCTGCCGGGGACGGACCAGGAGTGGCGGGGCGTGATAAAGCACGGCGCGATGCTGCTCTACGCCTACGCCGAGGCCACGGTGCCCAAGGTCCACGTCATCACGCGCAAGTCCTACGGCGGGGCCTACGCCGTGACCTCGAACCGCCACATGCGGGGCGACATCGTCTACGCCTGGCCCACGGCGGAAATCGCGGTGATGGGGGCCGAGGGCGCGGTGCAGATTCTCTACCGCCGCGAGCTCAAGGCCGCCGACGACCCCCAGGCCCTGGCCGGCAAGCTGGCCGCCGAGTTCCGCGACCGCTTCGCCGACCCCTACACCGCCGCGGGGCTGGGCTACGTGGACGAGGTCATCATGCCCCGCGAGACGCGGCCGAAAATCATCACCGCCCTCGAGATGCTCCGGCACAAACGGGACCACAACCCGCCCAAGAAACACGGGAACATCCCGCTCTGATGTTTAAGAAAATCCTCATCGCCAACCGGGGCGAAATCGCGGTGCGGGTCATCCGGACCTGCGCGGAGATGGGCGTGCCCACGGTGGCGGTCTTCTCCGACGCCGACCGTGGCGCCCTCCACGTCCAGTACGCCGACGAGGCGTACCGCATCGGCCCGCCCCCGGCGGCGGAGTCCTACCTCGCCGGCGACCGGCTCATCGGGCTGGCGAAAAAGGTCGGCGCCGAGGCCGTCCACCCCGGGTACGGGTTCCTGGCCGAGAACGCGGACTTCGCCCAGGCGTGCGCCGACGCGGGACTGGCCTTCATCGGCCCCTCGGCGGGCGCCATGCGCCTCTCCGGCGACAAGCTCCAGGCCCGCGCCACGATGCTCAAGGCCGGCGTGCCGGTCATCCCCGGCCTCGACACCGCCGGGATTCCCGACGACGAACTGCCGGCGAGGGTGGAGGAAATCGGCTACCCGGTGATGGTCAAGGCGGCGGGCGGCGGCGGCGGCAAGGGCATCCGCACCGTCCGCGGTCCCGACGAGCTCCGGGCTTCCTTCAGGCAGGCCCGCGCCGAGGCGGCCAGCTCCTTCGGCGACGAGCGGGTGTACATCGAGAAGATGGTGGTGGACCCGAGGCACATCGAGGTCCAGATTCTGGGCGACGCGCACGGTAACACGGTCCACCTCTTCGAGCGCGAGTGCTCCATCCAGCGTCGGCACCAGAAGCTGGTGGAGGAGAGCCCGTCCCCGGCGTTGACGGACGAGCAGCGCGCCGCCATGACCGCCGCCGCCGTCAAGGCCGCCCGCGCCGTCGACTACGACAACGCGGGCACCATCGAATTCCTGCGTTCCGCCGACGGAAGTTTTTACTTTTTAGAGGTCAACGCCCGGCTGCAGGTGGAGCACCCGGTGACCGAGATGCTCATCGGCCGGGACCTGGTGCGGGCCCAAATCCGCATCGCCGCCGGCGAGAAGCTCTGGTTCACCCAGGACGAGGTGCAGTCGCGCGGCTCGGCCATCGAGTGCCGCGTCTGCGCCGAGGACCCCGACTCCAACTTCTACCCCGCCACGGGGACGGTAACGCGGATGCGCGCCCCCGGCGGCCCCGGCGTCCGCCTCGACGCGGGCTGCTTCCAGGGCTACGACGTGCCGGTGTACTACGACCCGCTCATCGCCAAGCTCATCGTCTGGGGCGAGGACCGCCCCGCCGCCCTGGACCGCCTGGCCCGCGTGCTGAACGAATTCGTCCTCGAGGGCTTCCCCACCACGCTCCCCTTCTTCCGCTGGCTGGTGCAGAACGGGCCGTTCCGCTCCGGCGACTACGACACCGGCTTCATCGCCCGGCACTACAAGCCGAAGCCGCCCGGCGGGAGCGAGCTGGAACGCGCCGCCTCCGTCCTGTGCGCCCTGCTGGAGCACGAGGCCGTCCGGGCCGTCGCCGCCTGCGGAGATGACGACGGTAAAAAGGAAGCCTCCGCCTGGAAGTACCTCTGGCTCAAGAACCGGCTCGGCTCAAGCTAGGAATTCATGAAGTACGAAACCCGCATCGGCGACCGCGGCTACGAGGTGGACATCACCCCCGGCGACGGCGGGCCGAAGGTCCTCCTCGACGGTAAAGAGATTTCCGTGGACTTCCGCGAAATCTCCCCCCGGGCGCTCTACTCCATTATCATCGACGGCCGCTCCTACGAGCTGTGGCTCCGGCGCGAGGGCGCGGAGTACCACGTCTTCGCCGAGGGACGCAGCCTTTGCGTTATCGTCCGCGACGAGCGGCGCCGCCGGGTCGAGTCGCTCCAGGCCGCGATGCCGCAGGCCAAGACCGGCTTCACCCTGCGCGCCCCCATGCCGGCCGTGGTCACCGCGATGCTCGTCGAGCCGGGTCAGGAGGTCAAGAAAGGCGACATCCTCTGCCGCCTGGAGGCGATGAAGATGGAGAACGAGATGGCCTCCGAGGCCGACGGAACGGT
>CAZNZF010000007.1:9943-42714 GCA_964577465.1 uncultured bacterium
TTCGCCCACGGGCCGGGGTGCGGGTCGCGGCGGCGGCCCGCAGAGGACTCGTCCTACCAGGCCGCCCTACAGCGTCGTAACCTGTGAATCTCCAAAAACATATAAGCAGTAACATATCACTAACATGGCCGATAAAGAAAATTTAGCCACCCCCTCCGGCATCCCCGTGGAGCGGGTCTACACCGAGGCGCCCGGCGACCTTCCCGAGAAGCTGGGCCTGCCCGGAGAGCCCCCCTACACCCGCGGCATCCACCCCGGCATGTACCGCGACCGCCTGTGGACCATGCGCCAGTACGCCGGCTTCGGCGGCGCCAAGGCCACCAACGAGCGGTTCAAGTATTTAATCCAGGCCGGGCAGACCGGCCTCTCCGTGGCCTTCGACCTCCCGACCCAGATGGGCTACGACTCCGACCACCCCATGGCCGCGGGCGAGGTGGGCCGCGTCGGTGTGGCGATTTCCAGCTACGAGGATTTCTGCGAGCTCTTCGACGGCCTGGACCCGGGAAAAATCTCGGTCAGCATGACCATCAACGCCACGGCGCCGATTCTGTTGGCCATGTACCTGGTGCTGGCCGAGGAGAAAGGCGTCCCCTGGGACGCGCTCCGGGGCACGGTCCAGAACGATATTCTCAAGGAGTACTTCGCCCGGGGGACCTACATCTACCCGCCGGGACCCGGCCTGCGCCTCGCCGTCGATTTAATCCGCTTCGCCTCGGAGCGCATCGGTCAGTGGTACCCGATATCCATCTCCGGCTACCACATCCGGGAGGCGGGGGCCGACGCGGTGCAGGAGCTGGCCTTCACCTTCGCCGACGCGGTGGAGTACGTTAAGGGCGCGCGGTCGGCGGGGCTGGACGTGGACGCATTCGCCCCGCGGTTCAGCTTCTTCTTCAACGCGCACAACGATTTATTCGAGGAGACGGCCAAGTTCCGCGCGGCGCGCCGCGTCTGGCACGGGATAATGACGAAAAAATTCGGGGCAAAGGACCCGAAATCGGCCCAGCTCCGCTTCCACGCGCAGACGGCTGGCTCAACGCTCACCGCCGCCGGGTTCGAGTCGAACGCGGTGCGCGTGACGCTCCAGGCCCTGGCCGCCGTGCTGGGCGGGGCCCAGTCCGTCCACACCAACTCCCGCGACGAGGCGCTCGGCCTGCCCACCGAGGACTCGGTGCGCCTGGCGCTGCGGACCCAACAGGTCATCGCCTTCGAGAGCGGCGTGACGGGGACGGCGGACCCGCTGGGTGGGTCGTTCTACCTGGAGCGCCTGACCGACGAGCTGGTCCACCGGGTGGAGGGGGAATTGGAAAAAATAGAGGAAACCGGCGGCGCGTTGGCCTGCGTCGAGTCCGGCTACTTCGCCGATCGCATCGCCGCCTCGGCCTACGCCTACCAGCGGGCCGTGGAGAGCGGCGGACGGAAGGTGGTCGGGATGAACTGCTTCGAGGACCCGGAGCAGGAGAACGTGGAACTGTTGAAGGTTAACCCGGAGCTGGGCCGTAATCGGCATAAAAAGCTGGCCGCATACCGCTCGCGCCGGGACGCTAAACCCCTGGCGGAAGCTCTGGGGAAATTAAAAAAAGCCGCCGGTGAAAAGGACGCCCCGCTCATGGAACCTATCACCGACTGCGTCCGCGCCGGCGGCACCGTGGGGGAAATCGCGGAGGCCCTGCGCGGCGTCTTCGGCTCCTTCGACGAGAAATGAAAATTTACAAAATCAGCCACATCGGCGTCGCCGTGGAGAACCTCGCCGGGGCGCTCGAATTCTGGGAGAAGGCCCTGGGGTTGAAGGTCGAGGGGACCGAGGCCGTCCCCGGCATGGGCCTTAACGTCGCCAAGCTCCGGCTGGGCGAATCGGACGTCGAGCTTCTGGAGAGCACGGACCCCGCGGGGCCGGTCGGGAAATTCATCGCCGCCCGCGGACCGGGCATACACCACCTCTGCGTGGAGGTGGAGGACCTGGCTGGGGCGCTGGCGGAGCTCAAGGCGGCCGGGTACCGCCTGCTGGACGAGGAGCCCCGGACCGGCGCGGGGGGCGCGAAAATCGCCTTCGTTCACCCCAAGAGCTGCGGCGGGGTCCTGCTGGAGCTCACCGAGAGGCGCGGATGACCCTGGTCGATGTCGATAAGCGGGACGGCTGGGCCGTCGTCCGTCTGCACAACCCGGAAAAGCGCAACGCCTTGAGCCGGGCCGTGCTCGCCGGGCTGGCGGAGGCCTTCGACGCCCTGGAAGCCGACCCATCAATCCGGGCGGCGGTCGTAACCGGCGAGGGGAAGACTTTCGCCGCCGGCGCCGACCTCGACGAGATGCGGAGCCTGACTCCCGCCGGGGCGCGCGAGTTCGCCCGCTACGGCCGGGAAACCCTCGACCGGATAGAGCGTTCCCGCGTCGTGACCGTGGCGGCGGTGAACGGCCACGCCCTGGGCGGCGGCCTGGAGCTGGCGCTGGCCTGCGACGTGCGGGTCTGCGCGGAAGGCGCGAAATTCGGTCAGCCGGGGCTCAAGCTGGGCGTCATCCCCGGCTGGGGCGGGACGGACCGCCTGGAGCGGGTCGTCGGCCTGGGACGGGCCAAAGCCATGCTCTTCACCGGCGAGCCACTGGACGCGGAAACCGCGCTCGCCTGGGGCCTGGTCGGCACGGTCCATCCACCGGAAAGTCTGATGGAAAGAGCCGGGGAGCTCGCCGGAAGAATCGCGGCGCTGGGGCCGGTCGCCTTAGCCCAGGCCAAGCGGCAGCTCGGCTCCCCCGGCGTGGAAACGGAGCTGGACGCCTTCGCGGAATGCTTCGCCTCGGGCGAGGCCGCCGAGGGTTTTCGCGCTTTTCTGGAAAAAAGAGAACCTGACTGGAACGGATAAAACCTTCAGGAGGATGCATGGCGAAGGAAATCGTAATCGCAGGCGCGTGCCGCACGGCCATCGGCCGCTTCCTGGGCGCGCTGACCCCTCTCAAGGCCTCGGAGTTCGGCGCGGTCTGCGTCGCCGAGGCGGTCAAGCGGGCAGGGATCAAGCCCTCGGACGTGGAAGAGGTCATCATGGGCAACGTCGTCTCGGCGGGGATGGGCCAGGCCCCGGCGCGCCAGGCGGCGATCAAGGGCGGCATCCCGCCCGAGGTGGGCTCCACCACCATCAACAAGGTCTGCGGCTCCGGGCTCAAGGCCGTCGTCCTGGCGGCCCAGGTCATCCGGGCCGGAGACGCCGAAGTCATCCTGGCCGGCGGGCTGGAATCCATGTCCAACGTGCCCCACTACTTCTTCAAGGGCCGCTTCGGCCAGAAGTTCGGTAACATGGACCTGGTGGACGGCATGATTCTCGACGGGCTCTGGTGTGCCTTCGAGGACCAGCACATGGGAAGCATCGGCGACTGGACCGCCCAGAAGTCGGGCATCAGCCGCGAGGAGCAGGACAAGTGGGCCGCGGGGAGCCACGCCAAGGCCGTGGCGGCCATCAAGGGCGGCAAGTACAAGGCCGAAATCGTCCCCGTCGCCATCCCCCAGCGCAAGGGCGACCCCGTCATCTTCGACACCGACGAGGGGCCCCGCGAGGACACCAACCTCGAATCGCTGGCCAGGCTGCGCCCCGCCTTCAGCAAGGAAGGCACCATCACCGCCGGGAACGCGCCGGGCCTCAACGACGGCGCCTCGGCCATGATCGTCCTGTCCGCCGAGAAGGCGAAGGAGATGGGCGTGAAGCCCCAGGTCCGCATCACCGGCTACGCCACCGGCGGCACCCCGCCCAGGGAGCTCTTCTACGCGCCCATCGTGGCGGTGAAGAAGCTCATGCAAAAGACCGGGGCCAAAATCGGCGACTACGACCTCATCGAGGTCAACGAGGCCTTCAGCGCGCAGGTGCTGGCCGACGGCAAGGAACTCGGCTGGGACTGGGACCGGGTGAACGTGAACGGCGGCTCGGTGGCGCTGGGGCACCCCATCGGGGCCAGCGGCGCCCGCGTACTGACCACCCTCATCTACGCCATGGCCGACCGCGGCGCCAAGACCGGCCTGGCCACCCTGTGCCTGGGCGGCGGCAACGCCGTGGCCATGAGCGTCGAGCGCATCTAAAGACAAGGGGCTTGAGCCCCTTCTCAACGAAAAGCGCCCCGCGGGGCGCTTTTTTTATTAAACCAACGCTTTTCTTCAGGTCGAATAGCCGGACATCTGCCGCTTCAGGTACTTTCATTTAATTCGTTACACCTGTCTCATTGGGGAAAATAAATATAATATAACTCATCATAATCATCACCATCGCTGTTTGCAGAGAAGAGGACGTGTTTCCCCGAAGGAGACCAATCAAAATTGTATATAGCATCCTCGAAGCTTAAATACGTAAAATGATCCCCTTCATTTAAAGGTAAAAATTCCACATGATAGTCATCCTCGTGGAAAGAGCAAGCGACCCATTCCATATTGGGGGAAAAAACAGGGAAACGACGAATACCATCTTCAGTTAAAGGGGTTACGTCGCCTGTGGATACGTGATACAGCATTAAATAATCCCCGGATGAAAAAACGATGTAATTACCATCAGAGGAAACGTCGGGGCTGGAACCGCTCAAAATATATTCAGGTTCTCCCCCCTCCTCTACATCTAAAAGGTAAACACCCAGAGAGATGGAAGAAAGCATCACCTTCGAACTGTCCGGCCACCAACAAACTTCCAAGGGCCAATTTGAGTCCCATAAAACTGTGCGATTTGAGCCGTCTGAATTAACTGTAATTATGTAACACCCATGTTCTTGAGAGGCAGGATAGTAATAAGGTTCACAACATACAATCCTGTCATCGGTGGGTGACCAATCACAGGAATATATCCAAGTGGATTCTGTAGCCGCGTAGATACACTCACGTTGACCGCCAGGAAAATTCATCACCCACAAACCACCCAAAAAGCCGTAGCAGAAAGCATCGCCGTTCCTGTTCCACGAAGGCGACAAAATTAAGCTGTCTTCATCGAGCAGAAGATGGTAGTCGCCGGGTTGCATCGTGACGGTATCACAATGCAACGAGAGCAAAATGCCGGTAGCCAAAAGGATAAGATATCTGTTTTTCATCTATTTTCAGGTTCTCTATATAAACCGAGAGGAAAACCAGAATGTGCTGAAACTATAGCAAAAAATCACCGGCTTGTCACGCAAAGCTACGAACCGAGGCACCTCCTGAAATTTAAAAAACGCCCCGCGGGGCGTTTTTTTAATACCGGGAAACCTCACGCGCCGCCGGTGGACCCGATTAAAAAAACTCGGGCCGACGGTTTCACCCCGACCCTCCCCGGTGGTACGGTTATTGCTTTCACCGTCATAGGACGGATGCCGTTGAAACTGCGGACCCGCATCGTTCATTCAGTAACGAAGACTGCCGTAAACCCCAACCCCGACGTGAATTCAACCTCACCCGGGAGGAGGCTCGATGGAAGAGACCTACAGCGCGTTCAACCAAGCACAGCGTGAGTTCGACAAGGTCGCGGAGATGATGAAGCTGGACCCGAGCTACCGGGAGGTGCTCCGGGAGCCGGCCCGCTCGCTCCTGGTCAACGTCCCCGTCCGCATGGACTCGGGCAGGATAAGAACCTTCCCCGGATACCGGGTGCAGCACAACACCGCCTGCGGCCCGGCCAAGGGCGGGGTGCGCTTCTCGACCGACGTGACCCTGGACGAGGTCCAGGCCCTGGCCATGTGGATGACCTGGAAGTGCTCCCTGGCCGGTGTCCCCTTCGGGGGCGGCAAGGGCGGTATCCACGTGGACGTGCACGACCTGTCCGAGGGAGAGCTGGAGCGCCTGTCCCGCCGGTATTTTTCCGATATCCAGTCCATCGTGGGGCCGGAGAAGGACATCCCGGCGCCGGACATGAACACCGACGCCCGCATCATGGCCTGGTTCATGGACACCTACTCCATGAACACCGGCAACACCACCCTGGGCGTGGTCACCGGCAAGCCGCTGGAGCTAGGCGGCTCCCTGGGCCGCGACGCCGCCACCGGGCGGGGCGTGGAAATCAGCGTCCTCAACATCCTCGGGAAGATGGGCATCGAGCCCGGGAAAGCCAGGGTGGTCGTCCAGGGCTTCGGCAACGTGGGCGCCTGGGCCGCCAAGCTGCTCCACGACGACGGCTGCAAGATCATCGGCCTCTCCGACATCTACGGGGCGGTGTACAACCCCGAGGGACTCAACCCCTACGACGCCGTCGAGCGCGCCATGAAGCCCGAGCAGAGCGTCAGCAACCTCCTCCCCGGAGACAAGCTCACCAACGACGAGCTCCTGGCGCTGGAGTGCGACGTGCTGGCCCCCTGCGCCCTGCAGAACCAGCTCACCGGGAAGAACGCCGCCAAGGTCCGGGCGAAAATCATCGTCGAGGGCGCCAACGGCCCCACTACCCCCGAGGCGGACCAGGACTTCTTCGAGCGGAGAATCCTGGTGGCGCCCGACTTCCTGGCCAACGCCGGCGGCGTCATCGTCAGCTACTTCGAGTGGGTCCAGGGGCTGGCCTTCTTCTTCTGGACCGAGAGGGAGGTCAACAACAAGCTGGCCGTCCTGATGAACCAGAACATAGACAAGGTCTACGCCCTGGCCGAGGAGAAGAACATCTCGATGCGCGACGCGGCGTACGTCTTCGCCATCAAGCGCGTGGCCGACGCCGTCCGTCTGCGCGGCATCTACCCGTAATCCCGAGATGGGAAAGAAGAAAGCCCCTCTAGCGAGGGGCTTTTTTACTGGGTGCCGCAAGGGGTAAGACAAAGGTTTTTAACCGTGTAGGGGCGACCCGTAGGAAGAGTCCTCTGCGGTCGCCCGCGGGCGGGGACAGAGCCCCGCCCCTACGGCTTGCGAACCGGGCTATGCCTCCCGCCCCTTGTGAAGGTGAACCGGGTGCCGAAATCCCCGTCCGACGCGACCGCAACCCTCCGTCGTCACCGTTGGGTATGAAGAAGGGGCGGTCGAACCGCCCCTAGATTGGCCGCGCTCAATCCCTTCAAGAAAAACGCAGCCAAGCTCCGTTACTCGTACTCCTCACAGTGCCAGACGCCGCCCTCGCCCTTGGGGAAGGTGCAGGTGGCGGCCTTGTCGCACAGCCGGCAGAGCCCCTTGAGGTCGTTCACCGTGACCTTCTTCGTGGAGGCCTTCGGCTTGGGCGCCTCGACCTTCTGTTCGCCTTCGAACTCGTCGCAGAAGCGGATCGGATGGCCGGCCTGGCGCGGGAAGGTGCAGGTGGCGGCCAGCTTGCACGTCGAGCACAGGCCGAGGGGCGCAAAGGCTTTCTTCTCTGCCGGCGCCTTGGTCTTTTTCTTTTCCGGCGCCAGGACTGTGGCCGTGGCCATGGTATCTCCTTCTCGGTTGTGGGACGAGCCGGGCCGCTGCGTTACGGCGGCGTCCGGGGCTTCCAATTCCTCCTCCTCACCGTCGTATAGACGGGCGAGGGTGTCCGTGTTGCCTAAAATCACCTTCGTGAGCCTTTCCGCGATGACGTCCCGGCGCTCCACTCCCTCGAACTCGTCGCACTCCAGGAGCGGCCGGCCGGACCGGCGCGCGAAGGTGCAGGTCGGTTCGAGCTTGCAGGTCCCGCAGAGCCCGGGGATTCTCTTCTTCTTCGCCGGCGCCTTCGGGGCCGGCCGCGCGGGGGCCTTCGTTTCCTTCGGGGAGCCCGTCTTCACTTTCCCCGGTGTGCTCGTCTTGCCGGCCATGACGCCTCCTTCTTTTACCAACCCTTTACTCCATCCCTCCGATGGGATTGATAAGGCAAGAGGTATGCCAGTTGGGAGTCGAGACGGGCTGAAATATTTCCAATATATATGTCTTTTTATATCAACGAGATACTCACGAACGGCGTAAAAGGATTAAGAAAAACGCCGCGCGGGCGGCGTTCGCACATCGTCGGACCCAGGAATAATCGGGGAACCTCGCACCACCGGGGAGAAATTCCCCGGTCAATCTACGTCGTCATCCGCCTTCCGACCACGGCCCAACTTATCACGGAGCGTTTTCCGGTCGATGTCGAGAATCTTGGCCGCCCGGGTCTTGTTCCCACCCACCTCCTCCAGCACGTTCTTAATGTACTCGGCCTCGACCTCCGCCAGGGTGCGGTTCAGCCGCCCCCCGGACGGGACGCTGTAGCGCATGTGGGAGGGCAGGTCGGCCACGTCCAGCGTCTCCCCCTCGACCATGACCATCAGGCGCTGGACGAGGTTCTCCAGCTCCCGGACGTTGCCCGGCCAGCTGTATTTCACCAAAACCCGCAGGGCGTCGTCGGTGAAATCCACCCGGGGCCGGTCGAGCTCCTCGGCGTACCGGCCGATGAAGTGCCGCGCCAGGAGCAGCACGTCCTCCCCGCGCTCGCGCAGCGGCGGGAGGTCTATGTTGATTACATTCAGCCGGTAGTAGAGGTCCTCGCGGAAATGGCTCCGCTCCGCCAGCACGCGCAGATCCTTGTTCGTGGCGGTGAGGATGCGGATGTCGATTTTGCGGCTCTTGGCCGAGCCGACCATGGAGACCTCCTTGTCCTGCAGCACCCGCAGCAGCTTCACCTGCATGGCCAGGGAGGTCTCGCTGATTTCGTCCAGGAAGATGGTGCCGCCCTCGGCGGTCTGGAAGAACCCGGCCCGGGACTGGTTGGCCCCGGTAAAGGCCCCCTTGACGTACCCGAAGAGCTCGCTCTCCAGAAGCCCCTCGGGGATGCCGCCGCAGTTGACCGGCACGAAGGTGGCCTGCGCCCGCGAGCCGTGGTAGTGGATGGCCCGGGCGACGAGCTCCTTGCCCGTGCCGGACTCCCCGGTGATGAGCACGGTGGCGGAGGTCCCGGCGGCCTTGCCGATGGCCCCAAAAACCTTCTTCATGACCTTGGATTCACCCACGATGCCGTAGTCGTCGTGGGAGGCGAGGCGGCGGCGGCGGAAGGCCGCCTGACGCAGGTTCAGCTTCTCCAGGGACCGCCCCACCGCGGCGAAGAGCTCCTCGTCGGTGAACGGCTTGGGCAGGTACTCCTCCGCCCCGGTCTTGATGGCCTCCACCGCGCCTTCCACCGTCGCGTACCCCGTTATCATCATCACCTCGGTGTCGCGGTTGTTCTCGCGCACGTGGCGCACCAGCTCCAGACCGGACACGTTGGGCATGCGCAGGTCCGTTATCAGGAGGTCCACCGCGGTTTCGTCGAGGAGGCGGACGGCCTCGGCCACGCTGCCGGCGGTGAAAACGCGGTACCCCTCGGCCGTCAGGGTGCGCCGGAGCATCTCCAGGGTCTCCGGGGAATCGTCAACGACCAGAATCCTGTCTTTGGCCATGTGTCGGTGCTCACTTCCTCGTGGAACGGCAAGGGGCTCAAGCCCCCTGTCTCAAAGTTGTCGGAAGGGACGTGAAGGTTCAGGCGGTTCATTCCGGGACGGTCTTTAAAAACGGGTACGTCCGTACCCGGGGTCAGGGACGCCCCTCCACCTGGTTCTCCATGCGGAAGGGCCTCGCCGCGATGGGGAAGGTGATGACGAAACGGCTCCCGCGGCCCGGTTCGCTGTGGACTTCTATCCTGCCGCCGTGCGAGGTGACTATGCCGTGCACGACCGGCAGGCCGAGCCCCGTTCCGTGACCCACCTCCTTGGTGGTGAAGAAGGGGATGAAGATTTTCTTCACCGTATCCGCGGACATCCCCGTGCCCGTGTCCTGGATGTCGAGGAAGACGGAATCGGCATCCGCGTGGGTCTCGACGGTCAGCTTCCCCCCGTCCGGCATGGCCTGGACGGCGTTGACCACGATGTTCACCACCACCTGCAGGAGCTGCGAGGGGTCGGCGGTAATCAGGGGAAGCCCGGAATCGAGCCGCTTGACCACCCGGATACCCTGCTTCTCGCAGCGCGAATCCAGAAGGAAGAGCCCCTCCTCGGCGACGGCGGACAGGTTGACCTCGGACTTCTGGGTGGGCATCTGCCGGCTGAAGATGAGGAGCTTCTTGACGATTTCGCGGGCGTGCAGGGTGGAGTTGATGATGTGCTCCAGGTCGCCTCCCACGCCGTCGGGCAGGTCGGGGGCCTTTTTCGAGAGCTGGGCGAAACCGAGGATGGAGGTGAGCGGCTCGTTGAGCTCGTGGGCGACCCCGGCCCCGAGTTGGCCGATGGTGGCCAGGCGGTCGGCGTGCCGCAGCTGCTCCTCCAGGACGCGCTTGTCCTCCTCGGTCCGGCGGCGCTCGAGAATAATGGAGATATGCTGGGCGATGCTGTCAATGAGGTCGTGCTCCTCCTCGAGGAAGAGCGCCGTCTCCAGCACGTCCTCCCCGCCCGAGTAGACGAGCTCGACTAAGCCCCGCTTCTCGCCGCCGCACACGATGTCCGAGCGGAGGGAGCTCCCCCGGCCGGTGAAGTTCGAGCTCTCGTAGCTCCGGTTGTCCACCACCAGCCGGGCCGTGGCCATGTCCGGGTACTGCCAGGCGGGCGGCATCAGCTCGACGATTCCCAGCAATAGGTCCTCCAGCGCAATGTCCTCCTGTTGGACGAGCTCGTCGATTTCGTAGAGGCAGGAGAGCTCCTTGACCCGCTCGCGCAGGGCGTACTGGGCGCGGCGGTCGCTCACGGCCACGCCCAGGGCCTCCGCCAATCCCTCGTAGAACTCGATGGTGGAGGGGGTGAAGAAGTTCACCCGACGGCTCTTGAGTTGCAGAAGACCCCGGCTCTCCTCCTCCAGCTCGAAGGGGATAAAGGCCACGGACTGATACCCCCCCGTCAGCTCCCGCAGCTCCTCGGGCGCGAGCTCCGAAAAGACCGGCGGGCAGCTCAACGGCCGGTCCGTGCTCCCGATCCAGAAGCTGCCCCCGGGGCTGATGCAGTCCAGGGTCGGGGCCACGTGACGGCACATCACCGCGCCGCAGAGCTTTTCGACCAGCGAGTCGTCGTCCACGCAGGGGACCGTTCTGCCGGAGCATCTGAGCACCGGCGAGAGCCTCTCGCAGGTGAAATTCTCCCCCTCGCCGTCGGTCGCTCCCCAACGGTAGTGCAGGTCCCCGTCCCGCATCCGCAGCTCCACTCCGTCGCAGTGCGAGAACTCCAGCAGCATCCGGGACACCTCCCGGAGGAAGTCCGCGCGAGGGGTGCCCCGGTTGGCGTAGCGGAGGATGCGCCGCGACAGAATGCTGAAGTCGGTGGCCAGCTTGACCGCGGTTTCACGGATGGACTGGAGGTTGGTGACGGTTTTTTTCATCTCTCGTGGTTCATACTTCCACGAGTGGATTCTAACCGAAAGGTCGGATTATTTCTAAAAAATCGACCCTGGTCCGCCGACACCGTTAAGCCGCCCACCGAGATTATTCCAAGAAACGTGCCAGGGTTTCCGCCGCCCGAAGACGGCTCGTGCGCGCGCCGTCGGTTCCGCGACACGGCGGCAAAAAAAGGGCCGGTGTGCGCACCGACCCCGAGCGGAACTACCGTTTTTCTCACTGCCGTAAGGTTTCAAGCACCGTCCCGTCCCCCGAGCGGATGACGACCTCCAGCGGTGTCTTCCCCGGCAGGGAATGGGTGGCGCAGGCCAGGCAGGGGTCGTAGGCGCGGAAGGCCATCTCCACCTGGTTCAACAGGCCGTCGTCCACCTTTCCGCCCTTGATGAGCCCCCGGGCCGCCCGCTCGATGGACATGCACATGGCGGCGGAGTTGTTCACCGTGGCCACGATGAGGTTGGCCTTCTCGATGATTCCCCGCTCGTCGGTGATGTAGTGGTGGAAGAGGGTGCCCCGTGGGGCCTCCACCACGCCCACGCCCTCCGTGGGCGTCTGGGTGGGCAGGGTGCGGACGTTGGGGTCGAGGATTTCCTCGTCCCGGGCCAGCTCCAGCAGCCGCTCGGCGGCGTACAGAAGCTCGATGAGCCGCGCCCAGTGGTAGGCCAGGGTGTTGTGGGCCGGCTTCCCACCGAAGGCTTCGAAGAGCTTCTCGTACTCGACCTGGGCCCGGGGGGTGGCCATACCGTCGGCGGCGTTCAGGCGCGCCAGCGGGGCGACCCGGTACACGCCCGAGTCCTTGCCGTCCACGAAGCCCTTCCAGCCCACGTTCTTCAGGTATGGGAACTTGATGTAGCTCCAGGGCTCGGTGTGCTCGGCGATGTGGTCCAGATATTCGCGGGGCTTGAACTTGGCGAACTCGACCCCCGAGGGGTCCACGACGCGGATGTCGCCGTCGTAGAAATTCACCTTGTTGTTTTTATCCACCAGCCCCATGTAGTAGGTCTCGTGGCGGTATAGGTCGCCGACGATGACGTCCACGTAGTCCTTGTTGGCCAGAACGATGTCCCCGAAGGCCCCCAGGGCGAACTGGGCGAACTCGACGGCGTCCTTCCCGGTCTGGATGTACTCCTGGCGGTCTTCTTGGGTAACACCCTTGGACACGCCGCCCGGCAGGTTGCATACCGGGTGGATGACCCGCCCGCCCTGCTTGGCGATGACTTCGCGCAGGCGCTTGCGGATGCCGATGACGGCCTTGCCTGCATCGAGCCCGACCTTCTCGATGACGCCGAGTATGTTGCGCAGGCCCTTGGGGGCCGCGGGACCGACGATGAAATCGGGACCGCCGAGGAAGAAGAAGTGCAGGGCGTGGTCTTCGGCCATGAAGGCCGAGTTCACCATCTCGCGTATCTTCTTGGCCGCCGGCGGCGGCTCGACCTTGTAGAGGTCGTCCAGCGTCTTGCCCGAGGCCATGTGGTGTGCCGTGGGGCAAACGCCGCAGATCTTCGGGGTTATCCGCGGCATCTCCTCGGCCGGGCGCCCCTCGGAGAACTTCTCGAAGCCCCGGAGCTCGGGGACCTGCAGGAAGGCCCGTTCCACGTCGCCCCGGTCGTCGAGGAAGATCTCTATCCTGCCGTGACCCTCCAGACGGGTGATGGGGTCGATGGTTATCTTCTGAGGCATGGCGCGGCCTTTCTTTAGCAAGGGGCTTAAGCCCCTTGTCCAAGGTTCTTCCGCTTCATGAGCGAGGCTGGCAGGCTGTAGAAGTAGAAGAGCCCGGCCGGGTCGTCAATCTGCCCCATGAGCCGCCCGACCTCCTCGTCGGTCATCTTCTCCTCACCCTCCAGCCCCGCGATGGAGGCCACGAAGGAGAGAATCTTCGCCCCCTGGTCCCGCACGCCCTTGGTGGGGCCGAAGCACCCACGGCAGGGCATGTTGGCGCTGATGCAGCGCTCGCCGCAGCCGGAGCGGGTGGCCGGCCCGTGGCAGATGAGCCCCTGGGCCAGATAGCACTTCGTCGGGTCCGCCAGAATCTGATGCGGGCGCTTGAACTCCGCCAGGGAGACCTTCTCCGGCTTGGAGTCGTTCAGGGGGCAGGTGTCGCAGAGCGATTTGTCCGGGGCCAGGACGGCGCCCTTCTCGGGAAGATTGCCTTCCAGAATCGCGGTGACCGCCCCGAGAATCAAATCGGGCGGCGGGGCGCAGCCCGGCAGGTAGTAGTCCACGTCTATCACCTGGTCCAGGGTCCGGACCGTGTCGTGGAACTCGGGCAGGGTGAGCTCCTTGCCGTCCACGGTGCTCCGAGTCTGCGGGAGGACGCCCGCGGCGTTGTCGTTGGAGGGGGCTGACCGGTACACCCGCTCGAAGATGGTCCGGCGGTCGTGGAAGTTGGCCAGGCCGGGAATGCCGCCCAGGTGGGCGCAGGAACCGAAGGCCACGACCAGCCCGGATTTGCGCCGCAGGAGCTTGACCATCTCCTCCTGCTCCTCGGTGCGGACGGCGCCGTTGATGAAGCTGACCGCGATGGAGCCGTCTTCGTGGGCCTCCACGTCCGATTTCTTGAAATCGAGCGCCACGGGCCAGAAGACGATGTCCACCGCGCCGACCACCGTGAGGATGTCCTCGGCGAGGTCCACCACCGCCTCCTCGCAGCCGCCGCAGGAGGCGCACCAGTAAAACGCCACTTTCGGGTTTGCCGGGGGCGTAGCTCGCTTCGCTCGGTTCGCTCGGTTCGCCATCGTCTATCTCCTTTGCGGACCCAGTTGGGCCACCCTCGCGGTGAAGTCGCCCACCAGCTTCGTGAGCTTCGCCGACTCGCCCGTGGAAACCCACTCCAGGGCCAGCCGTTCGGGTTCGACGCCCAACTGGCCGAGCACTTTCTTAAGGAGCAGAATCCGCCGTCGGGTCTTGTAGTTCCCGTCGTGCTCGCACTCTTCGGGCGGGCATCCGGCCACGAATACGCCCCAGGCACCCCGGGAGAAGGCCTCCAGAATCAGCTCGGGGTCCAGCCGCCCGGCGCACATCGTGATGATGGGCTCGGAGCTTTTTGCGGGCCCGTCCAGCCGGGAAAGCTGGAGGCCCGGGTAGGTCGACCAGTTGCAGCTGAAGACCAGGACCTTCGGGGGCACGCTTTTCTTTTCGGTCGTAGGTTTACCTTCGGTAACGGTATCGCCCACCCTACACCTCCTCCAGAAGCGCCCGGACCGTTTCGCTGAGCTCACCCCGGGTGACACCGAACCCCTCGACCATGATTATCGCGTTCGAGGGACAGGTAGCCGCGCAGACGCCGCAGCCCTCGCACTTGACGGCGTCTATCTTCTTTCCTTCCTCGTCGAAGCTTATCGCCTCGTTCTTGCATATCGCCTGGCAGACCCGGCACCGGCTGCACAGGTCGTCGTCGGTGCGGGCGGTCAGGCCCCGGAAATCGAACCCCGCGTCGAGGAAGTCGGCCTTGGCGTCGGTGAAGATTTCGGTGAGTAAAACCTTGGCCGAGCAGCTCCGCTCGCAGTTCTTGCAGTAGAAGCACCCGACGATTGTTTCCACCATGTCCGCGTCGGCCTCCAGGGCGCCCGTCAGGAGGCCGTAGATCAACAGGAGCTTGCCCCGCGGCGTGTCGGTCTCGAAGGGGCTCGACTTGTAGAGGTGGCAGAGCTCGTAGCAGTAGCCGCACCGGATGCAGATGTTGAGCTCGTTCATCCACTTCTTCATTCTCTCGTACAAAGCGGCCATGGAACCTCCTATCCCACTCTGGTGGTAGGGCATCCGGTCGGGCGATGGTGGCCGGGAGACTACAACGGAATACACCAAGAGCGGCGCCGCAACCGTTTAGCCCACGGTGTAGCGCAGCTCTGTCGCGGGGGCCCGGTTCTGGGGCGCGTCGAATAGCACATAGTGGTTGATGATATATCCGGAATTAAGCGCTATACCAACAAGTCTCAGCTTATAGAGTTCAGGTAGTCCCTCACCACACGGTCTCCACAGATATCTACCGCAGTGCCTCCCAGATCAGGTCCAGCAGGTTTCCGACCCTTATGTCGACCCCCGCGGACTCGGCTGCATTGCTCAAATTAAATTCGCAGGTGGGACACAGGGTGACCAGGCTCTCTACGTCGAGTTCTTCCGCCTGCCGGATCCTCTTCTCGGCCAGTCTGGCGGAAAGCGACTTATCGGTTGCGAGCAGGCCGCCACCGCCCCCGCAGCACTCAGCCCCCATGCGGTTTGTCGGGAACTCGACCAGCTCTACACCGATCCGGCTCATGATATCGCGGGGCTCCTCCACCATCCTCATGCCCCGGCAGACGTTGCACGGGTCATGGTAGGTCGTTTTCACCCCGAGGTTCTTGACGGCCGCGTCGGGAAGCCTCTTGTAGATCTCATCTATCACGTAGATAGGTTCGAGCTCGGGGTATGCTTGTCTGATAAAGAAAACGCACGTGGTGCAGAGGCAGATGAACCTCTTGTACGGGAATCTCTGTTTGAACCTGGATTTATGCTCGGCTAAAGCGTCCTTATAGCCCAGGACCCCGAACGGCATACCGCAGCAGATCTCGTCCTCCACGACGGTAGGCTTAATACCGAGCTTTTTGAGTATTTCGAGGTAGCGCTCGGCATCATCGCGCCTTTCCAGGAGACGGCATCCGAGCAGCACCGGGATTTCGCCCTCCTCCGCGGGTGCCTTTAACGTGTGCCCGAATATGTTGCCGCTCTGTTTGATTGTATCCAGAAGCTCTTCGTGAGCGGTGTAGGTGAATCCGGCATCCTTCAGGTCTGCTCTGGCGGCGGTCATGATGTCCGGCACGGACACGTTGGCCGAGCATCTCTCGACACAGTCTCTGCAGTAGGTACACTGGTATATTTTCTCGGCGATGTACTCCGAGGGCTCGAGCTCGCCCGTGAGCAATCCGTAGGCGAGTATCAGCTTCCCCCTCGCCGCATCCGCCTCCCAGCCGAGGTCCTTGAAGATCGGGCAGCCCTCTAAGCAGTAGGCGCACCGTATACAAATGTTCAGCTCTTCTTCCCAATCCTTAAGGTACTTGCCCTTCACACCATCACCTGCTTTCCACGGGATACCTGAGTTCTGTTGCAGTCAGCCAGTCATCGGGTGCATCCTGGAACTTGCCTGGATTGAGGATGTTGTTTGGATCAAGGGCGCACTTGATAACTCTTAAAAGGGCAAGTGAGTCGGTCTTCTCCTTTTTCCAAGCGGGGGCTTTGGAGATCCCGATTCCGTGTTCTGCGGAGGTCGATCCTTCCACGGAGCGGACGTATTCGTAGATTTCACTCACGGCGTTCTTCGCGTCTTCCCACTGGCTCTTCTTCGTCGGGTCCATGAGGATCTTGGTGTGCATGCAGCCCGAGCCGCAGTGACCGTAGGCGGTCATGATCACGTTGTTCCGGGCGGCCACCTCGTGGATCTTGTCCGCCAGCTCGGCCATCTTGGAGTAGGGAACCGCCATGTCGTCGGCCAGGGAGATGCAGGAGAGGCCCTCCTTGTAGCGCGAGAGCGAGGCGAAGAGCTTCTTCCTGCCCTGGTACAGCTTCGTTCGAACCCCGACATCGTAGCTCATCTTGATTCCAAAGCCTTCATGATTTTCACAGATATCCTTGATGCGGTTCATCTCGAAATCGACGGCCTCGCTGACATTACCGTCACTCTCGAAAATAATTATCGCATCGACATCTGGTAAACCAAGATTGAGAGAGGTGTTCACCGCCCTGATGGCCACATTGTCCATCAGCTCCAGCATCGACGGCTGTGCACCGCTGGAGATGATACTGCATATCGAATTCCCCGCATCCTTCAGTTTGTTAAAGCATGCCAAGCCGAGACAGCGAAGTTTCGGAATAGGCACGATCTTGAGGGTGGCCTCCACAATCACCCCGAGTGTGCCCTCGGAGCCGACCATGAGTCTGTCGAGCTGGTAGCCGGCGGCGTAAACACGGGTCATTGATCCGAGTGTTACGAGCCTGCCACCGGCCAAAAGCACCTTCATTCCGAGAACGTAGTCGCGTGTAGCCCCGTACTTGACGGAACGGATACCGCTGGCGTTGTTGGCGATCTCCCCGCCTATGGTGGCGATCCGGCTCGAGGCCGGTGCCGGCGGGTACATGAAGCCGTAGGGTTTTAGGGCCCGGTTCAGGTCGTCGTCCACCACCCCGGGCTGCACCTGGCACAGCATGTCCTCGGGGCGGATCGCAAGGATGCGGTTCATCCGCTTCATGTCCAGGACGATCCCGCCGCTGGTGGGGACGGCCTGCCCCGACATGCCGCTGCCGGCCCCTCGCGGCACGACCGGTATTCCCATTGAATTGGCATAGCAGAGGATATCCCGGATCTCCTCGATGCTTCCGGGTCGAACGACGATTTCGGGCCTGGCGGCGTGGACGGAGGAATCGGACCCGTAAACGTAGAGTTCGGCGGGGCTGGTGCGCGTGTTATCCTCGCCGACTATTTGCTGAACTCGTTCCACATCCTTGGGATTCATGGATGCTCCTTCGCGAAAGCTAATACCATCTCATCCCTAGTGTGAATAATTTCACACTAGCTTTGCACAAAAAACCCACATAAAACAACGGTAATATCACTTAAACAAAACCCGATGCCTTAGTCAATACATCATCGTATAAATATACGCATTCTCAATAGGCACCCGACAACTCCCAAAATCCGAGCCGAGAAAATGGCGAGCCGGCCAACCCCGAAGGGAGGCCGACTCGTCAGTCGCGTCAGGGAGCCGGTTTTTTACCTAAATCTCGGCCACGGCGATGGCCGCCATGTTCACCACGTCGTCCACCTCGCAGCCGTGGGGCAGGATGTGGGCGGATTTGTTCAGCCCCATCAGAATCGGCCCGACGGCCTCGGCGCCGCCGATCTTGGAGCACAGCTTGTAGGCTATGTTGGCCGATTGCAGGTCCGGGAAAATCAGGACGTTCGCCCCGCCCACGAGGTTGGCGAAGGGATAGGTCCCCTCGATGATCTCGGGCACCACCGCCGTGTCCGCCTGCATCTCTCCGTCTATCATCAGCTCGGGTGAGGCCTGTTTGACAATCTCCACGGCCCGCTTGACCTTGCGCGTCTTCTCATGGCTCACGCTTCCGAAGTTGGAGAAGGAGAGCATTGCTATTCGCGGCTCGTACCCGAGCTTCTTCACGTACCTCGCGGTGAGTTGGGCGATGCCCGCCAGCTCCTCGGCGTCGGGGTCGATGTTCACCGTCGTGTCGGCGAAGAAGTAGACCCTCTCCTTGAAGATGAGCATGAACATGCTGGCCACGATGCCGAATCCGTCGCCGGTGCCGATGACCCGGATGGCCGGACGGATGGTCTCGGGGTAGTAGGTGGTGATGCCGCCGAGTACGCTGTCGGCGTCGCCCATGCGGACCATCATCGGCCCGTACACGCGCCCCAGCTGCAGCAACTCGCGGCAGTGTGCCAGGGCCCTGCCCTTCCGCTGCCGGAGCTTGAAGTACTCTAGGGCGTAGGCGTCCAGTTTGGGGGATTCGGACGGGTTGATGATGTCCACGTCCCCCAGGTCCAGGCCCAGATTACGGATGCGTTCCTCGATGACGGGCCGCCGGCCGAGGAGGATGGGCCTGGCGATTCCCTCGCCCACGATGATGGCGCTGGCGCGCAGGATGCGGTCGTCCTCACCCTCGAACAAAACCAGGCGGGCGGGATGTTTGCGGGCCTTGTGAATCACGAGGCGCATGATCTCGCGGCTCTTGCCCAAACGGGCTTCGAGCCGTTCTTTGTACTCGTCGATATCCAGCTTGACCTGGGCGACGCCGGTCTCCAAAGCCGCCCGGGCGACGGCGGAGGCCTCGTGGATGAGCACGCGGTAGTCGAAGGGCTTGGGGATGAGGTACTCCCTGCCGAAGCTGAGCCGCTCGACGCCGTAGGCCTTGCAGACCGAATCGGGCACGTCCTCCTTGGCCAGGTCGGCCAGGGCCTTGGTGGCGGCGTGCTTCATGGCCTCGTTGATGTCGGTGGCGCGGGCGTCCAGGGCGCCGCGGAAGATGAACGGGAAACCGAGGACGTTGTTCACCTGGTTCGGGTAATCGGAGCGGCCGGTGGCCATGATTACGTCGTCGCGGGCCGCCTTCGCGTCCGGGTAGGTTATCTCGGGGTCCGGGTTGGCCATGGCGAAGATGACCGGGTCGGCGGCCATGGACCGCACCATGTCCTGGGTCACCTGCCCGCCGATGGAGAGGCCCAGGAAGACGTCCGCCCCCGCCATGGCGTCGGCGAGTGTGCGCCGGTCGGTCTGGGCGGCGAACTGTTCTTTGTACGGGTTCATCCCCTCCTGGCGGCCGGCGTAGATGACCCCCTTCGAGTCGAGAAGGATTACTTTCGCCGGGTCCACCCCGAGGCTGATGTAGTACTTGGTACAGGCGATACCGGCGGCCCCGGCACCCGAGACCACCAGCCGGACGTCGCCTATTTTCTTGCCCGCCAGCTCCAGGGCGTTCAACAGCGCCGCGCCGGAGATGATGGCCGTCCCGTGCTGGTCGTCGTGGAAGACCGGGATGTTCATCCGCTTCTTCAGCTCTTCCTCGATGATGAAGCAGTCCGGGGCGGCGATGTCCTCCAGGTTGATGCCCCCGAAGGTCGGCTCGAGCATCTCCACGGCGCGGATTATCTCATCGGGGTTTTTGGAGTCGACCTCCAGGTCGAAGACGTCGATGTCGGCGAAGCGCTTGAAGAGGACGCCCTTGCCCTCCATCACCGGCTTCCCCGCGGCGGGGCCGATGTCGCCCAGTCCCAGCACCGCCGTGCCGTTCGAGACGACGGCCACCAGGTTGCCCTTGGCGGTGTACTCGTAGACCTTCTCCGGCTCCTTCTCGATTTCCAGGCACGGAATAGCCACCCCGGGGGTGTACGCCAGGGACAGGTCGCGCTGGGTCCGGCAGCGCTTGGTGGAAACGACCTCTATCTTGCCGGCCCTACCCCGGCTGTGGTATTCGAGAGCCTCCTCGCGGCTCGCGGCCATTGGTTCCTCCACTAAAAAGGCACAGGGTGCGCCCTGCGCCGGTTACTCAGAAGTCCGTCCCGATAATTCGAGACCCTGAAAACGAACCCCCCGAACGGCTCGCCGTCGGTCCGGGCGTCAAGAGTGATGCGGATAACGTTCTGTACCCCGTATACTCCGATTTCATCTTCGACCCAGCTAGATGATGGTTCCCGGGTGCAAGGCCGACTTCAGCGTAAGTTACCGATAATCGTCCGGGCGACACGCCCCTCACCCCTCCCGACCGGGGGAAGTCAGGAGGTGAGTAAGGGCACGGTGATGCTCCCCTCCACGAGGAAGAGCACCTTCGCGCCCGGCCCCTTCTCCGCCAGCGCCGCGTCCACCGCCGCCTGCACCGTGGAAAAGGGGCGCATGAGGCATTTGGTCACGACGTCGTCGGGGAGCTCGGTGACCGCCCACATCTGCGCCCAGAGGCCGATTTCCGCCATCTTGGCCGCCTTGTGGTAGCCGAGGACGTAGTCCCCCTCGATGCGGGCCAACACCTCTTTGGGGGTGGAGCAGGAGGAGAGGAGGTCGTAGAACGTCTCGTGGCCGATGCCGGTGCGGCACTTGGAGACCAGGATTAAAATCCCGCCCTCCGCCAGGGCCAACTTGCCGTTGTCCAGGGCCTTCTGGGACTGGTAGAGGTCCACGTCCATGGGGTAGGGGGCGACGCTCACCACCACGTCGGCCTTGGCGGGAATCTTTACGCAGAAGACCTCGTTGGCCCGTTCGATGGCGGCGTAGAAGGATTCGTGGATGTGCCCGGCGGTGGCGGCGTAAATCTTGCGGTCGCGGTCGAGGACGGTCTGGATGGAGAAAATCGGCTTCTCGGCGATGACGGAGAGGGCGTCTATCATGTCCTCGTGGACCGGATTGCCTTCGAGGGTCAGCGCCTGGGCCCGTAAATCCAAGGCGAATTTGTGATTCTGCTCGATGGTCCTGTAGGAGGCGATGCCGGGCAGGAAGGCCTTGCGGCCGCCCGTGTAACCGCCGAAGTAGTGGGGCTCGACGGAACCGATGATGACCAGCCGGTCCGCCTCCACCCCCCGGCGGTTGACCCACATCTCGGTCCCCGACGTCGAGGTGCCGAGGTGGACCATCTCGGCGTCGGCCTTGGAGTCGTGGACGTGAATCCGGTCTCGGAAGCGCTCGAGGTGGCGACCGAAGATGAAGCGGAGCTCCTCCTCGGTGGGGCCGCGGTGGACGCCGGTGGCGATGATGAAGGAGGGCTCCACGCCGGCCAGGTCCCCCTCGATGATGTCGAGGACCTTGGCGGTGGGGGTGGGCCGGGTGCCGTCGTTGACGATGCAAAGAACGTCCCCGCCGGCGCCGATGAACTCGCCGAAGGGGACGGTGCCGATGGGGTTCGCCAGGGCGCGGCGCAGCGTCTCTATTTCGTCGCCCGAAGCCACCTCGTTGGGATGAACTACCCCGGCCAGCCGGTCGGGCTCTATCTCGACCGTCTGCTCGCCCTTCCCCCACGGAACCCGAATCTCCACGAACGCCTCGGTGAAAAAAATAACAGACTCGAACCGGAGGGACACTACGATAGCGCGTCCGGTTTGTCAATGCAAACCGGCGACCGCCCAATGATATATTGAGACAAGGGGCTCAAGGCCCCCGCCCATTTTTCGGGCGGGGACGGAGCCCCGCCCCTACTCGAAGACCACGAACCATCTGGACTTGGATTTCGCCGGGTGGAGTCGGAGCCAGAGGTCGTCGGGCAGGTACACCTTCACGTTACAGAACCGGCAGGGCACCAGACGTTCCTTGCCGTCCACCTCCAGGGCGCCGCCGCATTTCGGGCAGCTGAAGACCACGGGTCCCGATTCGCCCTCGGGCTGCACCTCGTCGGCGACGCTCAGCGAACCGCCGACCATGAGCCGGGGATGGAGCGACGAAAACCAGTCGGGCGGCGGGGCGGTCTGAACGGTCTCTCCGCACTTGGCGCAGGTGAGGAGACCCGCGTCGGGCTTGAATGAGTCCTCCGGGAAGTCGGTCTTGCACTTCAGGCAGTACGGGGCCCGGTTCCCGTACATGAGCGTCGTGTTGAAGGTGCCCCAGATGGTGGAGTTGCGCCCCTCGCCCTCCTTCATCTCCCCGGATTTTATCTCCTCCAGGGCGTCCTTGAAGATGTCCACCCAGTAGTCGTGGGGGACGTCGAAATCCGCCTGGCAGTGGTTGCAGTGGGCGCTCTCCCACAACCCGTTGAGCGGGACGGGGTTGTCGCACTTGGGGCACTTGACGCCGCATTCTACGAGGACGTAGCGCAATTGGTGACCTCCTGACGGGTGAGGGGGAACGATTCTATTACGCCGCGGGCCAACTATCAACCCGAGTGATTTTAAAGGTCTGGGCTTTGCTTTCGCGGAAACGCCATCCTCGCGGGGTGCGATGACGTAGGGGCGGACCTTCGGGTCGGCCCCTACGAGGGTATCTTGTCTCCCTTGACCACGTTTTAAGACCGACCACCCTAAGGAGCTCAAAAGGGGGGAACTTTTGAACCGGTCGTCCTTTATATGCGGGGGGGAACCCCTCTACATCGTTTGAAGCCCGGTTCTTTCTAGAACTTGAGCTGCAACTGCGCCTTGACCCAGGAGTTGCCGTCGACGTTGGAATCCTCGGGCATCTGCATGATGTAGTTGAGCTGCAGCTCGGCGTAGTGGTCCTGGGTGAAGTAGAGGTTAGTGCCGATGGTCAACTGGTTCATCCCGTTGTTGTCAATCTGGTCGTTGGCGTCGTTCATGTCGTAACGACCGCCGATTTCCACCAGGTCGAGGAAGTCGCCGCCCACGGGCAGCCGGCCCAAGAGGTCCACGGCCAGGCCCATGACGCCGAAGTCGTCGCCCGCGTCGATGGAGCTGCCGGAGGCGTCCCGGGAGTCGGAATCCAGCGGGATGCTGCCGCCGACGTACTCGAGGCCCGCGTAGAAGTAGTCGTGGGTGTAGTTGACGTGGGCGCCGTAGCCCATGATGTTGGTGTAGGCGTCGGCCGCCACCCCCTGGTCGTTGCCCATGTAGAGGAAGCCACCCAGATGGATGCCCGGCATGAAGGAGCTGTCGGCGAAGACGGAGAAGTTGATGTCGGAGAGGTCGGGGTCGTTGCCCGGGCCCTTCGTGCCGCCCCAGCCCGCCCGGTCGTTCTCCCAGGCGCCGAGGCTGAGGTCCAGGTAACTGGTGCCCTTCTCCGGACCGGCGATATGAAGCCCGGCCAGAAGGCCTTCCTGGAAATCGGGCGACCAGGCGTCGTGCTGGGGCCGGTCGATGAAGGGCTGCGCCGAGCTGGACAGGATGTGGGTCCAGGAGCCGGCCGGCTTCTGCAGGCCGAAGCCGAGGCTGAACAGGTCCACCGGCTTGAAGGTCAGGGAAAGTTCCTCGAGCTCCCACTGCAGGTACTTCGCAGTGCCGGCGGTGACGCCGGAGACGTAGGTGATGTCGGGGTTGCCGTCGCCGTCGACGTCGTAGTCCGTGGTGTCCACCGAAAGGCCCCGGAAGTGGGCGCGCTCCTTGACCTGCTCGACGAGCTTGAAGGACCAGTAGTCGCCGATGTCGCCCTTGACTTCGAGCTTGGCGCGCTTGAAGTAGAGCTCGCCGAAGGCGTTGCCGTCGGTGACGTTCGTCTGCAGGTCGTAGTCCCAGCGGAACTGGGCAAAACCGCCGAGATTGATCTTGAAGAAGTCGTCGTCAAAGACGGTGACGCTGGCCGGGGCCGCGCCGGCTATGGTCAGGACCAGGAAAACCGCAAGTAGTTTATGCACTGCCTTTACCTCCAGGTTGTGGTTTTTTCCAGGGAACGGAAATTTCAGGTTTTTTTAAGCAACTGGACGACCGCGGTGGGCGGTTAACCGTCCCCCCGCGACCGCCGCTTCTTCTTTTTCAGCGCCTCCAGCTCTTGCGCAATCTCGTGCTTGTGGTGCAGGTGCAGGTGGCTCTCCACCACGAAGAGCACGCTCTCGGCTATGTTGGTGGCGTGGTCGCCGACGCGCTCGAGGTTCCGGGCGACGAGGGCCAGCCGCCAGCACGCTTCGGTCAGCCCGAGCCCGTCGCCCGACTCCCCGTCGCGGCAGCCGCCCGACATCCGCCCGAGGAGAATCCGCACCGTTCGGGCGGTCAGGTCGTTGAGCTCGGCGTCGCCGGCGATGACGCGCTTGGCCAATTCCTCGTCCTCGTCGGTGTAAGCCTTGAGGCTGTCGGCCACCATCTTCCGGGCCATATCGGCCATATCCAGCAGCTCCCGGGGCATCTCGAGCGCCTCGGGCGCGACAGGCACGGCTCCGGACTCGGGCTCGCCCTCGGGCGTGGCCAGGTAGCGCGCGTGGTTGGCGATGTTCTGCGCGTGGTCGGCGATGCGCTCGAGGTCGCGGTTGATGAGGATGACGGCCACGAGCAGCCGGACGTTCTTGCCCATGGGCTGGAAGAGGGTGATGACGTGGATGGCCTCCTCCAGGTTCCAGGTCTCCATCTGGTTGACCAGGAGCTCGTCGGAGTCGGCGACCCGGGCCGCCAGGTCCGTGTCCAGGGTCTGGAGGGCCTTGAGGGAGCCGTCGAGCATGGAGCGGGTGAGGTCGGCCATCTCCATCAACCGCTCGTTCAGGGCTTCGAGCCTTTTAATGAGCATCGGGCACCTTTCGCAGCCTCGGAGGGCGTTTTCCTTCCCGTCTTTCGTGCGGATTTCAACATATTCTAACCGAAGATGCCGCGCAGGTAGTTCTCGGTCCTCTGGTCGGTCGGGGCGGTGAACACCTCGTCGGTCACGCCGAACTCGACCAGCTCGCCCAGCATCAGAAAGGCCGTGTACTGGGAAACGCGGGCCGCCTGCTGCAGGTTGTGCGTGACGATGACGATGGTGTATTTCGCGTGCAGCTTCTCGATGAGCTCCTCGAGCTTGGCGGTGGAGACGGGGTCCAGGGCGCTGGCCGGCTCGTCCAACAGGAGCACCTCGGGCTCGACCGCCAGGGCGCGGGCGATGCACAGGCGCTGCTGCTGGCCGCCGGAGAGGTCGAGGGCCGACCGGTGCAGCTTATCCTTTACCTCGTCCCACAGGTTCGCGTCCCGCAGGGCCTTCTCCACGGCCTGCCCCAGCGCGGCGCGGCTGCGCTGACCGTGGATTTTCAAGCCGTAGGCCACGTTCTCGAACACGCTCTTGGGGAAGGGGTTGGGGCGCTGGAAGACCATCCCCACCCGCCGCCGGAGCTCGTAAACGTCGGTCCCCTCCTCGAAGATGTCCCGGTCATCGAGCCTGATTTTACCCCGAATCCGGCAGCTCGGTGTCAGGTCGTGCATGCGGTTCATCGCGCGCAACAGGGTGCTCTTCCCGCAGCCCGAGGGCCCCATGATGGCGGTGACCGCCCTCTCGGGAATCGCGCAGTTGATGCCCTTGAGGACCTGGGTGTCGTCGAACCAGAGGTCGAGCCCCTCGATGGTGACCTTGGCCACCATCGCCTCCGGCCCGGCTTCCCGATGGGTCAGTTGCACGTCTACCATTTCTTCCCCTTCCTGGCCCGGATGCGGAAGAAGATCGCCGCACCGTTGACCAAGAGCACGAGCATCAGCAGGACGAGGGCGGTCCCGTAGGCCATGGCCGTCTGCTCGACGGGATGGGTGCCCTCGGTCATCAGGGCGTAGATGTGGTACGGCAGCGCCATGACCTTGCTGAAGAGCCCGGTGGGCAGCCGTTTGGTGAAGAAGACGGCGGCGGTGAACATGATGGGGGCCGTCTCGCCGGCGGCGCGCCCCACGGCCAGAATCACCCCGGTCAGTATCTGGGACACCGCCGCGGGGAGCACCACCCGGACGGTGGTGTTCCACCGGGTGGCCCCCAGGGCCAGGGAGGCCTCCCGGAAGCTCATCGGGATGGACTTGAGCGCCTCCTCGGTGGCGCGGATGATGGTGGGCAGGACCATCAGGCCCAGGGTCAGGCTCCCCGCCAGCATGCAGGCGCCGAAGCCGAGGAAGTTCACGAAGAGCGCCAGGCCGAACAGGCCGAACACCACCGAGGGGACGCCGGAGAGCGAATTGACGCCGATACGTATCCAGCGGCGCAGCCTCCCCTCGCGGGAGTACTCGACGAGGTAGATCGCGGCGAAAAGGCCCAGGGGCAGGGCGAAGACGATGGCACCCATGGAGAGGAGGAGGGTGCCGAGGATGGCGGGCCAGATGCCGCCCTCGGTCATCGCGTTGCGCGGCCCCTCGGAGAGGAACTCCCAACTGATGACATCGGCACCCTTGGAGACGATGAAACCGATAACCAGACCGAGCATGCCCAGAACGATGACGACGGATACGCCGGACATGGCGAACCAGAAACCCTGCCGGAATTTTCGGGAGAATTTCATCGCTGCCGCTCCCGCCGTCCGCCCCGTATCCGCTCGGCGAGGAGGTTGAAGGCCAGGGTGATTACCAAAAGCAGCAGCGCCAGGGCGAACAGGGCGTGGTAGTGGGGCCCCCCCTGCACCGCCTCGCCCATCTCCAGGGCGATGGTCGCCGTCATGGGCCGCAGGGGGGAGAGGGGGTTGAGCGTCAGCGCGGCGCCGCCGCCGGCCACCATCAGCACCGTCATCGTCTCGCCGATGACGCGTCCGAAGCCCAGGATAATCGCGGAATAGATGCCGGAGCGGGCCGCGGGGAGCATGACCCGGCTCGTGGTCTCCCAGCGGTTGGCCCCCATCGCCAGGGAGGCCTCCTTGAGGTCGCGGGGCACGGCACAGATGGCGTCCTCGGCCAGGCTGGTGATGGTGGGGAAGGCCATGAACGCCAGCACGATGGAGGCGGAGAGCCCGTTGAGGCCGATGGGGATGCCGAACAGGTCCTTGATGAAGGGAGCGACGAGGACCATGCCGATGAACCCGAAGACGACGCTGGGAATACCGGCCAGGAGCTCGATGAGCGGTTTGACTATCTCCCGCAGAACCGGCGGGGCGATTTCGGCCAGGAAAATCGCCGCCCCCAGCGAGAGCGGCAGGGCGATGACCAGGGCCAGCAGCGTCACCTGGAGCGAGGCCAGCAGCAGGGGTAAAAGGCCGAACTTGGGGTCTTCAGCCCACTCCCCCTGGGCGTTCTGTGTCTGGAGGGTCGGGTACCACTGGGTGCCGGTGAAGAACTCGACGGGGTTGTACTCCCCGAAGAAGGGGCCCGACTCGGTCAACAGGGTTACCAGTATTCCCGCCAGGAAGACGAGGGACAACAGGGCGAGGAATCCCAAAAGCGGCTTGACGACGGTTTCGGAAGTGAATCTGGTCATCGGTCCCCGGTTTTTTATTTTTCGGGCGGTGGCCCCGCAGGTGGTCCCCCGGGACCGCCGCCCTCTTCGTTATTCTTTAACGTCGAGCCGCGGGCCTAGAGGGGGATGAAGCCCTCTCCGGCCACGATTTTCTGCCCGTCCTGGCTCAGCACGAACTTGACCAGGTCGAGCACGGCCTGGGACGCGCCCTCGGGATAGTACAGGTTGAGGTCGCGGGCGATTTTGTAGGAGCCGTTGTTGACGGAATCGTTCGAAGGAAGCGTGCCGTCGACGGCCAGGGCCTTGATGGTCTCGTCCACGTAACCCAGGCCGACGTAACCGACGGCGCCCTCACTCCCGGCTATGGCCGAGCGCACGGTGCCGTTGGAGTTCTGGGTGACCGCGCCGGGGACGATGGGCTCTTTGTCCATGACGAGCTCCTCGAAGACCTCGAAGGTTCCGGAGGAGCTGTCGCGGGTGACCGGGACGATTATGAGGTCCGGACCGCCGACCTGCTTCCAGTTGGTGATTTTGCCGAGGAAGATGTCCTTGACCTGCTCCAGGGTGAGGCCGGACACGGTGTTGGAGGGGTGGACGACGATGGCTATTCCGTCGCGGGCGATGACGACCTCGACGGGCTTGAGGCCCTTGGCCGCGGCGTCCTCTTTCTCCTTGTCCTTCATCTTCCGCGAGGCCATGGCGACGTCGGTGCGTCCGTCGATGAGGGCGGTGATGCCGTCGCCGGAGCCGGTGCCGGAGACCTCGAGGTCGGCCGCCTCGTACACCTCGGCGACTCTCTGTATGATAGGGGTCACCGTGGTGGAGCCGCTCACGCTGAGGGTGACGACCTCCGACGGCTCACCGTTCTCTCCGCCGCCGCACCCGGCCAGGGTCAGCGCGAAAATGAGGGCTGAAGCGGTGGGGATTGTGCTATACTTACGCACGAGAGCCTCCTTGTAGAGTTCTTTCCGGTCTTGGACGACTGAGGGAACTTCCAGGGGGTCGGGCATTCAGGTGGCGGCCTGGATGCCCTCTTTAAATGTGCCCCTGTATCGGGAAACCGATGTCCCGGGCACTTCTCCGGTCGACTTGCGGGTCAACCGCACACTTCAAAAAAAGGGGAGCACCAAAGAATGGTGTCCCCTTCATCTAACGCGGTGTCATACAATATGAGCCTCCACCGCCGTCGTAGTGGAAGCCGAGCATATCGTGGATGAGTTTCTGGTGTCGGCAGGCGACGTGGGTGGAACGGATGACGAGGCGGCGGGTGCTTAACCTGCCGGGTTTGTTGTAGGTGAATCCGCCGTGGTACGCGTTTTTCGGGCTCGAATACATCGTCTTTTCGTCGTTCGGTTTTTTATTTATTCCACGATAACTCACTCTCCTCATTTTCACCTTATCATGGGTTTCCTTGTCAAGTCAACCATTTTTTCACCCGGCGCATATTTTGAAATATCAAGCAGATAAGAAACACCGACCCAATCTCCGAGCGCACCGAAGTGGGACACTTCGCATAACTTCCAGCATTTCAATCACATAAAATTATCGTTGAGCTTTCCCCATACCATCTCCACATCGACCGCACGGGCGGGAACCCCGCCGCGCACCCCTTGACGGGCAACAAAACCCGGGCTATTAAAAGGACGGGGTGACCGGTGGAAACCGGCCGGTTGTCCTCCGAGTAAACCAATCGGACACTGTGGGCCGGGAGGTCGTGACCATGTCGAAAAGCGCGCTGGTAATCCTGGCGGCGTTCCTCTTCGCCCTCCCGACCGCGGGGACGGCCGACGAGTGGGCCGGGGCCGACCTGGTGCTCAAGGTCGACACCGAGTACGCCTTCAGCCACGGCTGGGGCCACGTCCTGCGCTGCCGGGTCCAGGACGTGGTGCAGGGCGAATTCGAGGCCGATGAAATCGCCCTCAACGTCTGGGCCTCCTTCGACGACTTCTACCCCTTCGCCCGGCACAAAGGCGTGATCCTCGGCTTCGTCTTCTACGGCCCGGAGAACCCCTACGGCGGCTTCAAGGACTCCTCCGGCAACTGGTGGCAACTGGTAAGCATCGGCCTCGACGAGGAGGAGCCGCTGGCCGGGGGCGGTGACTGAACCCCGGAAGCCATCGATGAGCGGGAGCCGGCCCGTGGACCGGACGCCCCGGCCGTGTTTGATATAATCGCCGCCGGGTTGTTTTTTTACCGTGGACGGGCCGTTCGGGGGACGATTCGAGGAAGGGGCGGGATGGACTGGAACCCGGGGACGCTCATCGAGGAGGTCCGCCGCATCGTGGGGGAGCCGGTCGCGGACACCGCGAAGCTGCAGCGCGTCTGCGACCTCCTGGCCGAGCGGGTGCCACACTACGACTGGGTCGGCTTCTACCTCGTCAACCCTAACAACGAGCGGGAACTGGTCCTGGGACCCTACACCGGGGCGGCGACGGAACACACGCGGATTCCCTTCGGCCGGGGCGTGTGCGGGCGGGCCGCCGCCCAGCGTCAAACCGTCGTCGTCGGCGACGTGACCCGCGAGGACAACTACCTGGCCTGCAGCGCGGCGACGAAGGCCGAAATCGTGGCCCCCGTCTTCCTCTCCGGCGTCATGGTGGGCCAGATAGACATCGACTCCCACACCACCGACCCCTTCACCCCCCTCGACCGGGAGCTTCTCGACGCCCTCCGGCCCCTGGTCGCCCCCCTGCTGCACCCATAGACCGGCGCGACTCCCGCCAGAAAATGTCAACGAGCGGACCCCACGGTCCGCTTTTTCTAAAGAGCCGCCCGGTTCGCGGACGGCCATTTTGCTGCGTCAGAACGCCCGGCTTCGGCTCAGCCGAACGGGCCCGCGAACTTCGACCGCGGCGTGTCCACTTTTGCAACTTGCGCATTTACAAGACGATACGAGCCGGCATCTCACCGCGGACCGACGCCCCTCCGGCCCGGAACGGTATTTGCTTTTACTGGTAGACACCGCAGCAGATTCAAAAGAGGGACATGAGGGTTTTCCGCGACGCGCCGCTCATCATCGCCTTGATTACGACCGTCCTGGCCGGCCGGGGCCTTCCCGATTCGGGATACCCCATCGCGGACAACTTCGACGGGGCGCGGTCCATCGCTGCCGCCGACATGGACTCCGACGGCGACCTGGACATTCTCGGCGCCGCCCGGTACACCGGCGACCTCTTCTGGTGGGAGAACACCGCCGGAACGGGCGTCCGGTGGCTCACCCACGTGGTGGAGGACGACTTCCCCGGCGCGATGTCGGTCCGAGCCGCCGACCTGGACGCCGACGGCGACCCCGACGTCATCGGCGCCTCCTGGGACTCCAGCACGGTCGCCTGGTGGACCAACGACGGCTCCGGCGCGGGTTGGACGCGGCACATCCTGGACGACGACCTCCGGGGCGCCACCTCCGTGTGCGCCGCCGACCTGGACTCCGACGGCGACCTCGACATTCTCGGCACCGGCCACCTGATCGACGAGGTGGTCTGGTGGGAAAACCTGGACGGCCGCGCGTCGGACTGGACCGAGCACAAGGTGAGTTACTACTGCGAGGGCGTCGGCTCGATTCAGGCGGCCGACCTGGACTCCGACGGCGACCCGGACATCCTCACCTCGTCGTGCACCGCGTGCGGAATCCTCTGGTGGGAGAACATCGACGGCGGCACGAAGTGGGTAAGGCACACGTTGGACGAGGACCTGGGTGAGGCGTACTGCGCCTTCGCCGCCGACCTGGACTCCGACGGCGACGCGGACATCGTGGGCGCCGGGGCGGATGAAAACCTGCTGGCCTGGTGGGAGAACGCCGACGGTTCCGGGACGAGCTGGAACCGGCGCTCCATCGAGAAGAGTCTGGCCGTCTGCGCCGTCCATGCCGCCGACCTCGACGCCGACGGTGACGCCGACGTCATCGGGGCCTCGGCCACCGGAGATACCGTGCGGTGGTGGGAGAACGCGGACGGCCGCGGGACGAGCTGGTATTCCCACACCGTGGACGTGGAGTTCGGCGGGGCCTTTGCGGTGCACGCCGCCGACCTGGACGGCGACGGAACGCGCGACATCGTCGCCGCCGCCCTGGCCGACGACTGCATCCGCTGGTGGAGGGCGGGCGCCGTGTCCCTGGTATCCAATGCAAGGTAAGGTAGCCTCCGGTCCGTATATACGCGACGATTGATGATGCACCTCGAAGCGGTCGGTGAGCTACATCTGGCGGGTTCTCGTAACCCGCCTCTTTTAACGGTTTGCACCGCCCGGACTCCGTCGAGGCCCTGCGGTACGAGTGAGTATACGGCGTCGGACAGCGCCGCTTTTTTTACACCTTGACGGGCGGGTATAAATGTAGTATCTTATAGTGCGATGGAGGAGGTTGGACTATGCGTAAAATAATGACCTTACTTCTGTGCCTCGCCGCGGCGGCCCTCGCCGGCGCCTGGCGCATCGAGACGGTGGACGAAGCGAACACAGAGGATACATCTATTGCGCTTGATTCAAGTGATTGCCCTCGCATCGCCTATGTGGGGGACTGGGGTCTTAAATACGCCAGTTGGAACTTCGGACAATGGCATATCGAGTTGTTAGATGACCAATATGACTGCACGGGTTACGCTAACTCTATCGCCTTGAACTCACTTGACCGACCGTGTATATCATACGGTTATACTACTTACACTGAAGGTGTAAGATACGCTGAATGGAACGGTTCACAGTGGAATATTGACGGATTGAGCCATGGTTTTTCACACGATGACACCTCACTCGCCTTGGATTCCCTTGACCGGCCACATGTAGCTTTCAGCAACGTCTACTTGAACTACGGTTATTGGGACGGGGCCAGTTGGCAGTTGCAATGGTTCGACGATGGTGAATGCGATGATGTCTCCATCGCTTTAGACTCCTATAACCGCCCCCACATTACCTATCCTTATCTATACGCTCCGAACGATAAATTGAAATACACCTACTGGAACGGTTCGGCCTGGCAGGAGTATACGCTGGACGGGGGAGGCAGATTCAACTCCCTCGCCCTGGATTCGGCGGGCAAGATGCACGTTGCCTATTACACAGACGAAAAACTACACTATATTTACGACTTTGGTGATCCTGTGATAGTGGATTACGGGGGCAACGTAGGTCGGGAGGCCGACCTGGCGCTGGATTCACAGGACAGGCCCCACATCAGCTACTTCGATGCCGACAACCACGCCGTTAAATACGCCCATTGGGACGGCTCGCAGTGGCGCGTCGAGACCGTGGCCCCTACGGACGGAAGCTGGTACGGACACGCTTCCATCGCCGTGGACTCGAACGATTTACCCCATATAAGTTATCGGGGAATTGACGGGTATCTCATGTACGCCTGGTACGACCCCGAGGGCAGCGGGGTGGA
>CAZNZF010000008.1:0-10691 GCA_964577465.1 uncultured bacterium
TCCAGGCCGATGAGGTCGGCCAGGGCCAGCGGACCCATGGGGTGGTTCATCCCGAGCCGCATCACGCCGTCGACGGCCTCGGGGGTGGCCACGCCCTCCATGACGGCGTACACCGCCTCGTTAATCATCGGCAGCAGGATGCGGTTGGAAACGAAGCCGGGGAAGTCGTTGACCTCGATGGGCTCCTTGTCGAGCTTTTTGGCGAGCTCGACGACGGCGCCCAGGGTTTCGTCGGAGGTGTCCAGGCCGCGGATGACCTCGACCAGTTTCATCATGGGCACCGGGTTCATGAAGTGCATGCCGATGAACTTGGACGCGCGTTTGGTGTACCCGGCCAGCTCGGTGATGGGGATGGTGGAGGTGTTGCTGGCGAAGAGGGCGTTCGGGCCGCAGATTCCCTCCAGCTTGGCGTAGAGGTCCTTCTTGATGCCGCGGTCCTCGTTGACGGCCTCGATGACCAGGTCGGCGCCGGCGCAGTCCCCCAGGTTCGTGGAGCCCTTGATGTGGCCGAGGGTGGCCTGCTTGTCGGCCTCGGTGATTTTCTCCTTCTTCACCATGCGGTCCAGGTTCTTGGTGATGTTGGCCAGGCCCTTGGCGAGGTAGTCCTCGCTCTGGTCCACCATGACGACGTCGTAGCCGCTCTGGGCGGCGACGTGGGCGATTCCGTTGCCCATCGTCCCGGCGCCGACGACGGCGATTTTCTTGATACTCATGGGCTGCTCCAATGGTTTTTGTGTTTGATGTGGAAAAGGGGAATTATGCGGGCCCGTCAGATACCGGCGGACTCGTCGTACTCGGAAAAGTATCCGAAGAGCGGCTTGGAGTCCTTGGGCGCGGAGGCGAGGAGCTTCTCGTTGGCGGTGCGCAGGCGGAAGGAGAGGACCTTGACCACCCGCACGGTGATTTTCAACGACGCGATGGGGTCGGTCTCCATGAGTTTCAGGAAGTCGTCCCGTCCGAGGGTCAGGAACTCGGTATCGGAGCCGGCCACGACGGGGGCCGAGTGGGGACCGCCGTCGAAGAGGCTCATCTCGCCGAAGAAGTCGCCGGGCCGCAACACGGCCAGGATGAGGGGCTCGGCCTCGGGCCGTTCCTTGATGACCCGGACCTCGCCCTCGACGATGAGGTAGAGCCCCTTGCCGGCCATGTTCTCCTCGACGATGCGCTGACCGGCGGTGAACCGCTCGCGCTGGAGGTGCTCCGACAGCAGACGGAGCTCCTGCTCCTCCATGGATTCGAAGAACTGGAACTTTTTCAGGGCTTCTATGGCGTTCATGGATTCCCCCACGGGTTTAAACGACAGCATCATACCAAAAAGAGCGGCCTTTGGCACCCCTTGACCTCGCGACGGGCGGCGTCCTATCATCTCCATCCATCGACGGTCAGCGGGGCTCATCATGCTACAGAGGCTATTATACGCCTTCATTCTGTTTCTGGCGCGGATAGCGTGCCACGCACTCCTGGGGCTCCGCGTCCTGGGGCGCGGATTCACCCCGAAAAAAGGGCCGCTCATCGTCGCCGCCACCCATTCCAGCTTCGCCGACCCGGCCGTCACCGCGTTGGCCGTGTCGCGGCAAGTCGCCTTCATGGCCAAGGCCTTCCTCTTCGAGCCGTTCTTCTTCGGCTGGCTTATCCGCAGCCTCGGCGCCTTCCCCCTGGAAAACGATTCGGAGGTCGGGGCGGTCAAGCTTTCACTGAGGCTTCTTCGGCAGGGCCGGGCGGTGCTGATTTTTCCCGAGGGGACGCGCATCCGCCGGGACGGCCTCGGGCGGCCCCACCCCGGCGTGGGGCTCATCGCCAGCCGAAGCGGCGCGCCGGTCCTGCCCGTTTATATCCACGGCAGCCACGACGCCCTCACGGACGCCTTACGGGGGAAGCCGGCCCGCGTGCGGGCCTACATCGCGCCGACCCTGACCCTCGAGCCCCCGCCTCCCGACGGCGACAGGCAGGCGTGGTACGAGGCCGCGAGCGGACGGGTGATGCGTGAGATCGCCCGGATGAGAAACTGGTGCCTGCGGGAGCTGGGCCTGCCGCCCGAGCCCTACGGCACCTTCGTCACCGACGATAAACCGGAACGCCCGCCGCCCGGCGAGAGGTGGAGCATCAACTGACGCGGAGGTACGTTGTCCCCCTGGCTCCAGACCCTGTTCATCTCCATGGCGCCCATCGTGGAGCTCCGCGGCGGACTGCCCTGGGGGCTGGCGCACGGGCTACCGTGGTGGGAGGCGTACACCGCCGCGGTCATCGGCAACCTCGTGCCGGTCATCCCCCTGCTCCTGTGGCTGGACCCGGTCAGCGAGTGGATGCGCGGAAAATGGGGCTGGGCCGACCGCTTCTTCTCGTGGATTTTCGCCCGAACCCGCCGCCGGGGGACCATCGTGGAGAAGTACGAGGCCCTGGGCCTCCTGTTGTTCGTGGCCATCCCGCTGCCCATCACCGGGGCCTGGACGGGCGCCGCCGCGGCTTTCATCTTCGGCATCCAGAACCGGTACGCCTTCCCGGCGGTCATCTGCGGCGTGCTCCTCGCCGGGGTCATCGTCAGCCTGGCGTACTACGGCGTCATCGGCACGGCCAACCTTTTCCTGGGCGGGTAACGACCGGAACGGTCTTGAAAAAGGCGGTGCGTGGCGGTACAATACCCGCGCTCAAAGCGGCCCTAAAAGTTTTCCTCCGGTCGGGGCGTAGCGCAGTCTGGTAGCGCACCTGGTTCGGGACTAGGGGGTCGGAGGTTCAAATCCTCTCGCCCCGACCACATGTTTTGAGGTTCCCCTCGGGGAACCTTTTCTCGCCGGGAGACCGTACCGAAATTACTGGCACGTTATCCGAGCCGTCTTCATCAAACTAAGGTTGGTTTAGGCGTAGAGCGTGGTTGTGCCACCCAACCCGCTCCGCTGGGAACTATTCAGGTTTTCATGCAGCCGATAAGCCCTTGATTTGAAAGGCCTTAACGGAAGCTTACCGCCGGGGGACCCGTTCGCGCTTCCAGAGGGGGAAGGAAAACCTGCGCTTTTTTTATCCCGAATGGAGCCCATAAATTTTCACCTGAATGATATACGATTATTTACCAATAAGATACGCCTACCGAGAATATCCGCTCGAACGACGGCACGCCCCTTGCTCTACCCTGAAAAAAAGACGGCGCTCTCCATTCACCGGCTCAACAACCTTGAAACCCGCTTCACACTTCGGGAGTCTAAGGTCGAAAGGGGTGAAGCCACCGGCCGCAGACGGGACACCTTTTCGTTTAATATCCGCAACCGCCCATCAATAAACATGTTATGGCGTACGGCAAGAGTCGAAGAATTTCCTTGAAAAGTTCGTTCAAAGCCTCTATACTGTTTTTTTTTATTAAACAACTAATCACTTTAATTTAAACTACTCAATAATTAAATAGTCGACAACCCCTAAAACGACTCGGACCATGAGCACTAAAAGCACACCCTACGCCGAGATAGCCGTCCTGGGGCTCCTGGCGGAATCCCCGCGCTACGGCTACGAAATCGACGCCGAGCTTAAAAACCGTGGGATAAACCACTGGGGCAAACTGGCCATCTCCTCCATCTACTACCTGTTGAACAAGCTGGAAAAAACGGGGTACGTGACCTTCGAGTACCACAAAGAGGGCAAGTACCCCACGCGCAAGGTCTACTCCCTCACCCAGGACGGACGAGCCGTCCTCGAGGAACAGCTCTTCCGCATGCTCCGGTCCCGGGGCGACAGGCTGCGACCCATGATCGGCATCGCCTTCATCCACGTCCTCCCCAAACAGACGGCCCTCGAAGCCCTGCGTGAGCTGCAGCAGCGGACGGTGGAGATGGAGGAACACTACAAAGAGCACGTCCAGGACCTAGCCGAGCGTTACCCCTTCCCCTCCAGCCGGGCGCTGATGAAGCTCTGGGGCGAGAACATCGAGTACATGCACATCTGGCTCCGCAAGCTCTACCGTGAGCTCGAGGCGTACCCCTGGAAGCGGTGGGGCGAGGAGGCGACCCGGAGGGGCATCATCAAAGACCATCGGGAGATTAATAAGTGATGCGCGGACCGATTTTCTACCTGCTTCTTTTAATTCCCCTGGCGGCGGCGGCCGAACCGCTGACCGCCCTGGACATGGACGAGGCCGTCCGGCTGGCCCTGGAGAACAACCTCGACGTCCGCATCGCCGCGGAGGCCGAGAGGTCCGCCGAGGCCGCCGACTGGTCCGCCATGACCTCCTTCTTTCCCCACGTATCCGCCGGCGTCACCTACCTGAAATACTCGGGGGCTTACTCGACCACCGGCACGGGGGGTTCCGGTGGGTATGGCGGTTACTCGTCCACCGGACCGGGCGACCCCTGGTGGGGGACGGACGAGGTCGGCGACCAGGGCGGCGGTTTACCGACGGACTTGGACTACGAGAACTTCGCCACGTCCATCACGGTGACGCAGCCCATCTTCAACGGCGGCGCCGTGTACTGGGGCAAGGTCATGGCCGCGGCCGGGGAGGAGATGACCGAGCTCCAGCTCGTCGCCGCCCGTCAGGCCGCCATTCTTGCGGTCAAGCAGGCCTACCTCGATTCCCTGCGCGCCGACGAGCTCCTCGCCGTCCGGCGGAAAAATCAGGAAAACCTGACCCACCACGTCCAAATCACCCAGGCCAACCTCGACGTGGGGCTCGCCTCCAAGGTGGACCTCCTGCGGGCGGAATCGGAGCTGGCGGCGGCGGAGGGGGATGTCATCGCCGCCCAGAACGTCGTCCGGCTCAGCCGGGTCAACCTGGCCGACGTCATCGGCGTCGAGCTCGACCGGGAGGTCCGCCTCGCACCCGTGGACGTCGGCGAGCCTGCCGGGCCGTCCGTCTCCCTGGATGAGGCCCTGGCCTATGCTATGGAGAACAACCCCGGTCTGGCGGCCGTGCGAAAAAGCGAACGCCTGGTCGAGGGTCAATTCGGATTGGCGGCCAGCGCCTTCTGGCCGAAGATAAACCTGCAGGCGGCCTACGGTTGGGTGCAGGGCGACGACTTCTCGTTCTACGAGGAAGACGACTACTGGAGGATAGGGGTATCGGCCAGCCTCGACCTCTTCACCTCCACCCAGCGCCTGGCCGACGTAGCTCAGGCCCGGGCCGAGGAGCGCAAGACCCGCCTGCAAATCCAGCTGACCGAGCAGGCCATCCTGACCGGCGTCGAGGCCGCCTACCTGGGGCTGACGGAGAAGGTCGCCCTGATCGGCGTCTCCACGAAACAGCTCGAGGCCGCGGGCGGAGCCCTGGACATCATGGAGCAGATGGCCGCCCAGGGGCTGGTGTCCGACGTGGAGGCCGATTACCTGGACATCAACCTGGCCTATCTCATGGCCCGCCTGGGCGAGGTTTCCGCCCGCTACGACTACCTCGTGGCCCGGGAAAATCTGGCCTCGCTCATGGGCGCAATCGAACCCTGAGTTCGGAAAAAGGGGCTTAAGCCCCTTGTCCTAGCACATTCAAGCACGCATAAACCGCGTCAACGTTCCCGGAAGGTAATGATGCGCCACCTTACACCCATCGCCTTCGTGCTCCCGTTTTTATTGCTCGCGGCCTGCGGCGGGGAGCGGACGGTCATGCCCGAACAGAGTTACACCGTGTCGAGCGAAGTCGTCGGCGTTTCCCACGAGACCATCGAGCGGGACCTGGCCGGGGTCATCCGCGGGGAGATGGAGGCCCTGGTCGCCCCGGAAATAGCGGGGCGCCTGCAGGACATCTACGTCGAAGTGGGGGAGCAGGTGCGAAAAGGCCAGGCTCTGGCCCACATCGAGGGAACCAGTTACTGGCTCTCCTCGGAGGCGGCCAGGGGGCAGTTCGAGGCGGCCAAGCTCCAGCTCAGGCAGGCCGAGGACAACTACAACCGCTACGAGCCGCTCCACGACACCGGTTCCATCTCCGCGGCCCAGTGGGAGAACATCTCCAACGCCTACGAGGCGGCGCAGATAAACTACGACGCCCTGCAGGCCGGCTACTACCGCGCCGCGGACACGGCGAGTGAGACGACCATCCGGGCCCCCATCGCCGGCGTCGTCGCCGTGCGCAACTTCGACATCGGTTCCATGGTCGGCCCGAGCTATCAGGTCTTCGAAATCGTCAAGACCAACCCCATGAAGGTCTCCATCGGTGTCAACGAGGAGGACATCGGCACCGTGCTCCCCGCCAGCGAGGTCGAGGTCACCGTGGACGCCTACCCCGACGAGATGTTCAAAGGGACGGTATACAGCATCGGAATCAAGGCCGATTCCCGTACCCACACCTTCCCGGTGGAGGTCCGGCTGGATAACCAGGACGGACGCCTGAAAAGCGGGATGGTGGCCCACGTCCGCCTGCCGATAAAGGACCTGGGCGAGGTGTTGACCATCCCCATCAACGCGGCGGTCAAAATCCAGGCGGTGGATTACGTCTTCGTGGTGCAGGAGGTGGTCGAGGAAACGCCCACCACCGGAGAGGACGGAAAGCTCGGTCCGCCGGAGTCGACGACGCGGTTGCGGGTCCAGAGACGGGCGGTGACCCTCGGATCGGTGACCGACCACCGCGTGGTGGTGGTGGAGGGGCTCGAGACCGGGGAGGAGATCGTGACCGAGGGACAGCAGTTCCTCGAGGACGGCAGCCTCATCTCTATCCCGAACCGTGAGAGCGGCGCGCAGACGGCGGGGGAGGACGGCTAGTGAAGATAACGCAAATCGCCTTCGACCGGCCCCGCATCCTCTTCCTGGTGATCCTTCTGGTTTTCCTCGCGGGCGTCTACGCCATCATGACCATCCCCAAGGAGGGCGATCCCGACATAACCATTCCGGTGGCGTTCATAGTCACCTTCTATCCCGGCGCCGGGCCCGACGAGATGGAGACGCAGGTCGCCGAGAAGATCGAAGACGCCATGGTGGACCTGCCGGACCTCGACCGGACCTACTCCTCTATCTCTGAGGGGCTTGCCTTCACCCAGGTCGTGTTCACCACGGACGCCGACCTCGAGGACTCGATCAACAAGGTCCGCGAGCGGGTGGACAAGGTGAGCCCCGACCTCCCCGAGGGATGCCAGCCCCCCGAGGTCGTAGAGTTCAGCCTGAGCGATATCCCCGTGCTGGTCCTGTCCGTCTCGGCGGAGATGGACCCCCTCACGCTCCGGCAAACCGCCGAGGACCTGGCCGACGAGCTGAAAAAGATACCCGGCGTGCTCGACACCAGCGTCGTGGGGGGCGTGGAGCGCGAGATTCAGATTCAGCTCAAGCCCGCCAAGCTCACCGAGTTCCAGATTTCCCCCCAGCAGGTCGTCGGGGCCATCGGGTCCCAGCACCTCCAGCTTCCCGCGGGAACGATCGAGGTCGGCCCCCAGCGCTACCTGGTCCGCGCCATGGGCGAGTTCGACGACACCGCGAACATGGGGGAGATAATCGTCTCGGGCTCGACGGGCGCCCGCGTCAGGCTCTCCGAGCTCGCCGACATCGTGGACGGCCCGGCGGAGGTGACTTCCACCTCGCGCACCAACGGCCAGGATTCGGTGACCATCTCCATCAAGCGCCGAACGAACTCCAACGTTTTGGAGACATCCAAGGCGATAAAACAGAAGCTGGGCATCCCCGAAAACCCCTTGAGGGTCACCCTGGCGGACGGGCGAAGCGTGGAGCTTCTCCCCGAGCAGGTCCACAGCCTCTACTTCGCCTCCAGCGATTCCTTCACCGTCACGGCCCACACCGACGACGGGGAGCCCGTTCAGGTGAATCGGGGCGAGGTTGCAGACCAGCTGGGCGAGTCCGGGATTGACCCGAGCCTGGTGGCGCCGATTCCGCCGGGGGTGGTGCTGGACATCACCTCGGACCAGGCCGACGAGGTGAACGACAGCCTGGACACGATGACCAACAATATCCTGCAGGGCGTGGCCATCGTCATCGTGGTCCTCTTCCTTTTCATGGGCCTGCGCACGGCGCTCCTGGTATCCACGGCCATCCCCCTCTCCCTTCTCATCGCCATCGCGGTCATTTTCTTCACCGGCGGTACCCTGAACACCATGACCATCTCGGGGCTCATCCTGGTGGTCGGGATGCTGGTGGACAACGCCATCGTCTCCGTGCAGAACCTCTACCGCCACCTCGAGATGGGCAAGGACCGCAAGACGGCGGCCATTACCGCCGTCTCGGAAATAGCCTACCCCGTCTTCACCTCGACGATGACGACCATCTTCGCCTTCCTGCCCATGCTGATGATGCGCGGGGTGATGGGCAAATTCATGGGGTACATCCCCATCGCCGTCTCGACGGCCCTCTTCGCCTCCCTCTTCGTGGGACTGATCCTGGCCCCGCCCATCGCGGCCAAGTTCATCAAGCTCAAAAAGACGCGCGAGGAGATGGAGCACGAGGAGAGCGGCCGGTTCAGGCGCAAGCTCGAGCGCATCGGCGTCTGGCTGGGTGAGATTGTCAACGTGCGCCGGCTGGGGGACTGGTACGAGAAGGTGGTGCGCGGCGCCCTGAGGCGCAGGAAGCTGGTATTCTTCCTCACCGTGGGCTCCTTCTTCCTGGTGTTGTCGCTGCCGGCCCTGGGGATTCTGAAGGTGGAGCTCTTCCCCTCGGTGGATACGGACTCCATCTTCATCAACCTGGAGACCCCCATCGGCACGCCCCTGGAAATCACAGACGCCAAGGTGAAGGAGCTGGAGCGCATCGTCACCCAAAACGTGCCGGAGATGGACCGCCTGGTGGCCATGGCCGGCGACCAGCCCGGCGGCGGCGGAAGGGTCCGCGTCGGCAGCTTCTTCGGCATCACCAACACCAACGAGGGCGGGCTCATCATTGACCTCGTCCCCGGCGAAGAACGCAAACGCACCGCTCGGGAAATCCAGGAGTCCCTGCGGCCGTATCTGGCCCAGGTCGGCGGGGTGGACGTATCTTTCGCCGAATCCACCGGCGGTCCGCCCACCGGGTCGGCCGTGGACATCAAGGTTTACGGGGAAAACCTGGACGAGCAGCGACGCATCGCGGACCAGCTCATCGATTTTCTGAAAACGGTGCCCGGCGTGCGCGACCCCCAGGACGACATCTCCCCGGGCACGCCCGAGATTCAGGCCGTACTCCGCCGTCAGGAGGCCAATCTCCTCGGTTTCACCTCCTACGACCTGGCCCTCAACCTGCGCAACCTCATCAGCGGGTCGACGGCCGCCGTTTACCGTGAGGGGGACAAAGAGTACAACATCGTCGTGAAAATACCCAAGGAGCGCTTGAGCACCATCGGCGACGTGGAGAACCTCTTCGTCAACAACGCGGTGGGCAACCAGGCGATGGTGGGCGATATCGCCCGCATCGAGGACCACGAGGGCATCAGCTCGATTCGGCACTACAACGGCGACCGCGCGGTGACCATCGACGCCGACCTCCTCCCCGGCTACAGCCCCGTGGACGTAACCTCCCAGCTCAAGGAGTACGTGAAGGACTCGGTCGTCCTCAAGCCGGGGTACCGCATCGACTACGAGGGCTCCTACAAGTTCATCCAGGAGAGTTTCTCCGACCTGGGCTTCGCCGCCCTCTTGGCGGTCCTGTTGATTTTCATCGTCCTCACCCTCCAGTTTCATAGCTTCGCCCAGCCCATCACGGTCATGTCGACGATTCTTTTGGCTTCGGTGGGCGCCATCGCCGGCCTGGTCATCACCGGGAGCACCTTCAGCATCGTGGCCTTCGTGGCCATCATCGGGCTGGCCGGCGTCGTGGTGAACGGGGCCATCGTCCTGGTGGACTTCATCAACCAGCGGCGCCGGGAGGGCATGGCCATGCGCGAGGCCATCGTCGAGGCGGGGAAAATCCGGCTGACCCCGATTCTTCTCACCGCCATCACCACCATCGGCGGCATGTTCCCCCTCGCCCTGTCCGACCCGCAGTGGGCGCCACTGGGCTGGGCCTTCATCTTCGGCCTGGGCATCTCCACGGTCCTCACCCTGGTGGTCGTGCCGACCTTCTACTCCTGGCTGGAGGAAGTGAAGGTAAAAATCAAGAAGAGGCTCTTCAAGAACTACGTCCCGCCGGAAGGCGTCGGGTAGGAAAGACCCAAAAAATGAACGAGGGGCGGCCGCGAGCCGCCCCTTTCCCCGCCGCCGGTCCCGTACCCGATATGGTATAATCTCAGCGTGACAGGGGGTGCTTATGGGCGAGCAGGGAACCTACTGTCCCAAATGCGGGAAATTCGGCGCCACGGTGGAGGTAGTCACCGTCAACGACGACGTGAGCATGGTCGTCACCAACTGCGCCAAGTGCGGGACGCGGTTCGAGTGGGCCAAGTTCCGCCCCGGCCACGCCGCCGAGGACCTCGCCCTGCGCTCCTGCCCGGTCTGCGGCGCGTCGAACCCGAAAATCCGCGAGGCCGAGAACGAGAAGGTGAACGCGGTGGAGTACACCTGCTCCAACTGCAGCTTCCGCGTGGTGCTGGCGCGCAAGAAGTAGAACAGCCGACCTGCCGAGTTTTTAATACCAAAAAGGCCCGCGGGCCTTTTTTTATACGGGTGGCGGCACGCCGACGGGCTAGGGCGAGAGTCAGGGTTGGAAATGTGAAAACGACGGCCGGCGTCCCCCCTCTCCCCGTGGGAGCGGCGCCGATGGGGATGGGGATGATGGCCACCGTTATAAACACGGCGGGGACTGCAGTCCCCGCCCTACATTCGGCGTGATGTGCCCCGGTGTCAGTAGGCCCATCGGGGCTCAACCCGGCGGTCGAG
>CAZNZF010000008.1:10701-26758 GCA_964577465.1 uncultured bacterium
GTAGATGACGCCCAGGGTGTCCAGCCTCTTCTTGGCGATTTCGGCGAAGGGGCCGGTGGTCTTTACGCGCAGGGCCTTTGTGTAAGCGCCGGCGGCCTCTTCGACCATCCCCCGCTTCTCGTAGAGCAGCCCGAGGTGGACGTAAACCTCTATTCGCGTCGGGTCGTTGTCGATGGCGTTTTTAAAGGCCTCTTCCGCCTCGCCGCCGTTCCCGCGGGCGTCGAGGGCCAGGCCGAGGCCGTCGTAGGCCCGCCCCAGCTCGCCTCCCAGGCGGACGGCCTCCCGGAAGCACGTTTCGGCGGAGGCGTAATCCTTGAGGGCCAGTTGCACGTAGCCGAGGTTGGTCTGGATGACCGGGTCGGTGGGGTTGAGGTCGGCCATCCGGCGGAGGTAGCCGTGGGCCTCGGACCAGCGCGCCTCGGAGGTGGCCAGGCCCGCCGCGGCGTTCAGCGCGTCGAAGTGGGACGGGTCGCGCTCCAGGGCGGCGTTGTAGTACTTGGCCGCCTTGACCGTGTCGCCCCGGGCCTCAAAGGTCCGCCCGATCCAGTAGAAGGGGTCGGCCAGCTTGGGCAGCTCCAGCGCCGCCTCTTTGAATTTGGCCTCCGCGCTCTCGTAATCGCCGGCCTCGAAGAGCTCCTTCCCCTCCTTCATGGCCTCTTCGGCGGTGATGGTCTTGAAAAGGTCGAACCCGACCAGGAAGGGGGACACGAGCGCAACAATCAAAACCAGCACCATCGTCGAGCGTCTCATCATCGCCCTCTTCACTTCAGGGTCAGGGTATCGAAGTAAATCTCGCCGGAGTCGTGCTCCCCGGTCGGCAGAACCACCAGGTAGACGCGGGTCAGCGCCAGGGGCGGATGCCGGCGGGCCTTTTCGTCGCGCAGGCCGACCAGGTCGGACTGGTTCAGCGTGCACAGGCGCCAGGAGTCCTTCCAGTCCACCGTGGGGGTCAGGTTGCCGACGAACTTCTCCCCCGTCGAATCCACGAACTCGGCCCGCAGCCAGTGCCCGGACCCGTCGCCGTACACCCAAAGGCTGAGGCTGTCCCAGTTCAGCGGCAGGAGGTGGGCCGTTTGCGCGTAGGCCGCCGCCGTGACGCCGCCCGCCTTCGAGAAATCGTACACGAGCCTGGCCGCGCAGTCGCCGTCATGGCTGGGCTCATCGTCGTAGCTCTGGGTGAGGTAGCCGTCCACCTCGGCGGGATAGCCAGTGAAGCCCCAGCCTTCCATGTCCTCGAAATCGGCGATGACCCGGTCCGTGGTGGCGGTGACCTCCGGGGTCTCGGCGAGCTCGACGGGCCGCGACGTGACGGGGACCACGGGGGGTTCCGTCTCCTTCACGCACCCCGTCACGCCGAGAAGCACCATCAGTGCCAGGATGGTCGCAATCCGTCCGAGAGGGACTTTCATCCGCCGCTCCGTTTCGGCGTTTAGAGCGGGATTTCCCGGGTAAGGTTACCGCAGAAAAGCGTTTCCATCAAGGGCCTTTTCCCGATGGCCCCGCGTAAACTCGACCTCCGGGGAAGGAAAACCACACCCTCCGCCGGAAGCCGGACCGCAAACACCGGCCGCTCCACCCTCCATCAGCGCGGGAACGGGTTTTCAGGGGTGGTCAAGTTTCGCGGCTACTCAGCGGCGGGTCACTTCCGCCGAATCTCGATGTAGCCCAGAAAATCGGCCAGCCCGCCCGGCCCGTTCAGCGGTATCCCTATCTCCACGAACCAGCGGCCGTCGCCGAGCCGCTCCCGGGTGAGGATGCGGTACCCGGGCAACTGGTCGGGTTTCCCCGCGTCGGGGACGTAGTTCCCGATGTAGGCCACGGCCAGGGCGAGGGCCTGGACCGTGGCGGCGCGGATGGCCAGAAGCCGGCCCCGGGCCGTGAGCTCCTCTCCGACTGGCGGCCTTCCCGTGGCCGAGGCGACCAGAAGGTCGCGCTCGAAATCGAAGCCCTGGGCCTCGGCGGGGACCACGAGGGCGCCCCAGCTCGGCGAATCGGGGGCCCACAGCTCGTCGCGCTCCGAGATGTTCCAGCGGACGCGCTCCAGGCGGACCGATTCGTCGGTGACGAAGGGGAGCCCGCCGTCGGCGTATACCAGGAGCCTGACCCGCCAGGCGTCGTCCACCGGGCGCAGGCCGCCGGGGTTGCCGCCCCGGGCGAGGAGGAATTCGGGGGAGGAGGAGAAAAAGCCGTAGCGGTCCGTGGACACGCTCCACAGACGCCAGTGGAAATCCAGCCCCCCCGGGGCGCCGAGGATTGCGTCGGGACCTTTGGCGCCGCAGTCGTAGAGGTAAACCGCGATTCCGTCGCCCGGCCTGGGGGACCACCACTCGATGTCCACGCCGAAGCTCTTGACCCAGGAGGGCAGCTGGACGTCATACTCGACCCAGGAGCCGGTCGGGCCGCCCGTCAGCCATACGCACCCGTCCTCGACAAAGACCAGGCCCCCGTCCCGCACCAGGCCGTCCGCCGGCACCGTCAGGTTGGAGGCGGCGACGGCGGCGCCCAGGATGAAAAGCAGAAGCGGCGCGGCTCTCATCTACCGGTTTCCCCCCGCCAGCTCGTCCAGGCGGTCGAGCAGGCCCTCGATGCGCTTCTCGGCGCGACCGAAGGCTTCCCAATCCCGGCCAGCGCGGGCGTCGTTGTAGTCCTTCCAGGCGGTGTCGAATTCCCGCGCGAGGTCCCGCACCTCGCCCAGCTCGGTCGGGGTGGCCGGCCCGGTTTCCACCGTCTCCGGCTCGGTCTCCCCGCCCTCCTCCGCGACGACCGGCCCCTCGGCGGTCGGAGTCGCCGGGCCGAAGAGCTTGTCGAGCGCCCCGTCCAGGGTGTCGGACATGGCTATCTGGTTCCCGTAGGCCACCAGGATGTACTTCAGCTCGGGGATGGCTTCCGCCTCGGCCTGGATATAGACCGGCTCCACGTAGAGGAGCGAGTTCTCGATGGGGATGATGACGATTCGCCCGAGACCGACCTGGGACCCCTCGCTTCCCAACAGGGTGCGCTCCTTGGAAAACTCGGGGTTCTGGTTTATCAGGGCGTCTATCTGCTCGGGGCCGTAGATGGTGGCCGTACGGGGGAAGGTGTAGAGCACGAGGTCGCCGTACACACCGGGGTCGCACCGGGCGCACATCCAGCCCACCATGATGGTCTTCCCCTCGGGTACGAAGGGGGTGACCGCGATGAACTCCTCCTTGGGTTCCCCGGGCAGGCGCATCGTCATGTAGTACGCGCTGAAGAGCTCGCCCTCCTTGCGTCCCGGAATCTCCCAGCGGTCCGAGCGCTTGTAGAAGTCCTGCGGGTCGCTCATGTGGTAGGTGGCGAAGACCAGGCTCTGGATGGCGAACAGGGCGTTGGGATAGCGGAGGTGGGCCCGGATGTCGTCGGGCATCTCGGAGAAATCCTTGAACATGCCCGGGAAGACCTTGGACCAGGTCTCGACCAGCGGGTCCTCACCCACGATGTAGAAGTCCATGTGGCCGGTGTAGGTGTCCACCACGACCTTGACCGAGTTGCGGATGTAGTTCCCACCGTTGTCCAGCATCGGCTGGGAGTAGGGGAAGCGGCTGGTGACGGTGTAGCAGTCCACGATCCAGTAGATTCCCCCGTTGGTCAACACCGGGTAGGGGTCGGTGTCGGCGTAGAGGTAGGGCGCAACCTCGTCCACCCGCTCCAGGACGTTGCGGCGGATGAGAAGCCGGCTCTCGGGCGTGATGTAGTCGGAGAGGAACACGTCCAGCGAGCCCAGGTAAATCGCCATGGCCAACCGGCGCCAGAACCCGCCCACCGGGATGCCGCCGCCCAGGCTCGCGTCGTAGCTGGTTAGCTGGTTGGTGTTCCCCACGGGGTAGTCTATCTCGATGGGCTTTGAGGCCGGGGCGAAGGAGTAGTCCATGTTCCCCTCGCCGAAATAGATCTGCGGCCGGTCGATCTCGACCTCCATCCGGTTCTCCATGGGGATGTCCTGGAGGTAGAAGACCGGCTGACCGGAGGGGCTCTTCAGGTTCACCGGGTTGGACACGGCGCCGTAGCCGTGGGTGTACACCAGGTGGCGGTTCTGCCAGGTGTCGGCCTGCGGCGGCAAACCGTTCAGGTTCAGCTCGCGCAGGGAGATGGTGACCGTGGTCTGACGCCCGTTCAAGATGTACCGGTCGATGTCTATGTCCTCGCCGAACTCGTAGTAGTCCTTGAAGCTCTGAATCTGATTGTACACCGGTCTGAGGTAGTGCCAGTCCCAGACCCGGATGTTGTCGATGGTGGGCCGGTTGTTCTCGATGTCCGCGCGGGTCAGCAGCGGCCCGACGCCGGCCCCCTCCACCTCATCGGGGTTGAAGGACGCGCCGCCGATGGAGCCGGCCTGAACCCTCTCGGCCAGAACGTCGACCGGCTTGTCGAGGTCCTGCGAAACCTCGAGCACCTCCCCCGACTCACCGAAGGCCCGAGGCGTTATCCGGTCCAGCCCGTAAGCGGCCTGGGTCATCTCGATGTTGTGCCCGATGTAGGATTCCTCGGCCTGGAGCTCGTTGGGGTTGACCTCGAAGGTCTGCACCGCCCAGGGGACCGCGTAGAGCATGACCAGGGGCAGCACGATGAAGGAGGCCACGATGATAAGGAGCATCTTGAGGTTGTTGCTCTTCAGCCAGGTCAGGACGAGGACGGCGACGCCGAAGGCCAGCGTCAGCCAGAAGAGGACGTTGTACATGGGCAGGCTGGCGTTCACGTCGGCGTACCCGGCGCCGTAAAACTTGCCGTGGTCCGTGAACAGGATGTCGAACTTGTCCAGGTAGTAGCCCCAGGCCTTCAGCGCGAACATGCCGCCGATCATGGCCAGGACGTGGCCTTTGACCAGGGTGTTCGTGCGCAGCTTCCAGCTTTCGATCCATATCATCCGCCGGAAGACGTACCAGACCACGATGAGGACCGTCGAGAGGACCAGGGCGCCGAAGAGGTGGTCGTAGAGCATCCGGTAGAACGGGAGCTTGAAGACGTAGAAGGAGACGTCGTTGCCGAAGACGGGGTCCACCAGGCCGAAGCTGGTGGCGTGGAGGAAGCGCTGGAACACCTGCCACTCGCCCCCGGCGGAGATGCCGTTGATTATGGCGAAGGCCCCCCCCACGGCGATGAATAGCCAGACTCCCCATTTGCGGAGCTTCTCCCCGAAGGAGGGGAGCATGACGGCCTCCTCGGCGACTACGTGGGGTTTCTGGCGGCTGAAGAACCAGGCCAGAAGGAGGCTCGTGCCCACGACAACCACGTACAGGCCGAAGACGATGAGCCCGAAGCCCACCGCGGCCCAGATGCGGGTCCAGAAAACATCGGCGAAGCCCTCGGAGGTGTACCAGAAGATGTCCACGAAGAAGCCGGAGAGGGCGGCCATGATGATTATCAGACCGACTATGATCCCTATCACGATTAGTATCGTCTTGCGTGAAATCCAGTTCATGCTAGTGACCCCGGAAGTACCGGGCCGGGCGGAAGGGGCGCCGGGCCCTGGTGGCGGATTGGAAACTCCGCGGACATTGTACCAAAAAAAAACACACCGTCGCCAAATAAACCGAAGGCCCGTCAAAGGCGGCGACTAAAAAACACCATCGACCGAGCATAATGTTAATTAGGATTATTGTGGAATGACTTTATCTCTATTATTATAAAGATGATACTACTCATATAATTAAATAAAAAAAATTCTTGACCATCAATAATTTTACCGGTACAATCACCCCCCAACCGCTTTTTGGGGACCACCAACACGTTCAATAACTTTATACCTATACCATGCCGCCCGAAACACAGGCCAAATTAATGGCACAACGGCTTCAAGGGCTGCTCGACGGGACCGACGTCCAGGGTCTCTCCGAGCTCGTCCTCGAAAACCATCCCGCCGACCTCGCCGGAGGCTTCGTCGTCCTCGACGAACAGGACCAGGAACGGCTCCTGGAGATTTGGCCCACCGAAGCGGTGGCACCCCTTCTGGGCGAGATGTCGGAGCACTTCGCCGCGGATTATTTCGAGAGCGTCCCCACGCGGGTCGCCGCGCGCGCCCTTTCCGTCCTGCCCGCCGACGACGCCGCCGACCTGCTCCTGAGCGCCGACCCCCCCCTGCGCGAACAGATTTTAGAGGACATCCCGAAGGACCTGGCCGAGGACATACGGGCGCTCTTGTCCTACCCCGAGGACACCGCCGGCGGGCGGATGAGCCTGGACTTCGTCAATATACCGCCCGACGTGGACGTGGAAACGGCCCGGGGCCTCGTCAAGCAGAGCATCGGGGACGAGCTGCACACCCTGGTGTACCTGGTGGATTCCGGCGCGCGCCTGGTCGGGGTCGTGACCATGGAAAAACTGGCCTCGACGCCCCATTCCCGCCCCGTCAAAGACCTGATCGAACCCGACTACCCAAGTGTGCCCCCCACCCAGGACCAGGAGAAGCTCGCCGCCCTCTTCAAGCGCTACGACCTGTTGGCCGTCCCCGTGGTGGACGAGACCGGCGTCCTTTTGGGCGAGGTCACCGTGGACGACGTCCTCGAAATCGTCAACGAGGAGGCCACCGAGGACATCTTCAAGATGGTCGGCACCTCCGACGAGGAGCTCGAGGTCCGGGGGGCCTTCTCGGTGGTCAGGCTCAGGCTGCCGTGGCTTTTAATCTGTCTTTTGGGCGCCCTCCTCTCCGGGACCATCATCCACCTCTTCAGCTACGCCCTGGAACAGGTGGTGGCCCTGGCCTCCTTTATCCCCGTCATCACCGCCATGGGGGGCAACGCCGGCCTCCAGAGCTCCACCGTCGTCATCCGCAACCTGGCCCTGGGGAGAATCCAGAAGGGGAGTATCCTGCGCGCCGCACTGCGCGAGCTGCGGGTCGGATCCCTGCTGGGGCTCTTCAGCGGGTTGATCGTCGGCGGCGTGGCCTGGGCCGTGGGGGGCAATCCCATGCTCGGTGTGGTGGTGGGGACGGCCATGATCGGGGCCATCATCGTCGCCACGTTGATGGGCGCCTTCATGCCCCTGTTCTTCCGCAGGCTGGGCGCCGACCCGGCCGTGGCCTCCGGACCATTCATCACCACGGCCAACGACATGACGGGGCTCACCATCTACCTGGGGTTGGGTATGCTGCTTTTGAAATTTCTCATTCCAGCGTGAGGGAGGCAAGGGATTTTCCCAGGGGGCCCATATATCCCGGGAGGCCCATTTATTCCCGGGGGGTCCATGCAATCCCTTGTCATCATATTGCGTGATAGTACCGGTGGCGTTCAAGAAACACTAACGTATCCTGAAAAGGACCAGACACGAGGTGCAAAATGGCCGAGGATAAACCGTCCACACAGAACCAGACCTACTCGGTGGAGATAGACCTCTCCGCCCGCGCGTGGAAGGCGACGGGCACGCGCGAGTTCATAAACGAGCAGTTCGCGCGCTTCAAGGACATGCTGGCCATCGGGCCGAAGACGCGGACGTCCAAGCCGAAGACCCGAAAGGCGTTGCCCAAGAAGCGACGGGGCAGGCCCAAGGCCAAGCCGAAAAAAATCAACCTCGCCCCCCTGGAGCTCAAGGGCGGCGAAGGCGTCAAGTCCCTCAAGGACTACGTCAAGGGGGCCAAGGTACACTCCAACTACGAGCGCTGCACCCTTTACCTCTACTACCTGCAGAAGATTACGGCACGCAAGACGGTGCTGCACGGCGAGATCGCGGAGTGCTTCCGCCACCTCGGCCTGAAGGCGCCGGCGAACATCCAGGTCTGCCTGTCCGAGGCGAAGCGCAAGTACAAGTACGTCGACATGCCGGGCAACGGCACGGTGAGGCTCACCCCGACCGGCATCGCCCTGGTCGAGAAAAAGCTCTTCGCCGAGTAGGCGGGCCATGCCCCGGCGGCTTATAGAGAGCTACCGCCGCTTCCGCCAGAGGCAGAGCCCGTCCAGCGGGCTCATCACCGACCTCATCCTGGTAATCGCGCTTCTGGCAGTGTTGCGCAACCTGGTCGTCGAGAGCTCCTTCGTCCTGTCCGATTCGATGGAGCCCACCCTGAGGCCGGGCGACTGGCTCCTGGTGGACAAGCTCCGCTACACCTTCGACGGACCGGACGGCTCGCCGGCGCGCGGCGACATCGTGGTCTTCAACGCGCCCCTCGAGCCGGGGGACGAGTACGTCAAGCGCGTGGTGGCGATTCCGGGTGACACGGTGCAGATAGAGGGCGGCCGGTTCATCCTCAACGGGACGCCCCTCGAGGAGCCGTACCTCTCCCCGGATTCCAGGACCCGGGTGACCGGCGGGACCGATACCGACGAGAACTCATTCGCCGAGCCGACACTCATCCCGCCGGGGAAATACCTGGTTCTGGGCGATAACCGCCCCGCCTCCAAGGACAGCCGCTCCTGGGGGCTCCTGGCCGGGAAGGAGATAATCGGTCGGGCCGACCTGGTCTACTTCTCGTACTCCCTGTCTTCCGAGGAGACGGGTGTGCGGTGGGACCGGATGAACCTGCCCCTGGATTGAGCTTCGGCCCCCGTGATGAAACGGGTTGCGCCGGGCGATACGAAGCAGACCGATTCACGCCCCTTTAACCGTGTTTATGCCCCTAAAAAAAAGCGGACCCCGCGGTCCGCTTTTTTTTCGCGCATTCGGTCTTACGGCATCTGGGAGATGGTGATTGCCGCCGTCTTGACGATGTCCTCGACGGAGGCACCCCGGGAGAGGTCGGAGATGGGCCTGGCCGCACCCTGCAGGATGGGCCCGATGGCGGCGGCGCCCGCCAGCCGCTGGGTAAGCTTGTAGCCGATGTTCCCCGAATTCAGGTCGGGGAAGACCAACACGTTGGCCCGGCCCGCCACGGGGGAGCCGGGGGCCTTCTTCTGCGCCACCTCGGGCACGAGGGCGGCATCCAGCTGTAGCTCCCCGTCCACCACCAGGTCGGGTTCCCTCTTCTTCACCAGACCGGTGGCCTCGCGCACCAGGTCCACGTCGGGACCGGACCCGGAGCCCTTGGTGGAGTAGCTGAGCATGGCTACGACGGGCTCGATACCCAGAAGGGAGCGCGCGGTCCGTGCCGCGGCCACGGCGATGTCGGCGAGCACCTCGGCGTCGGGGTTCGGTATCACGGCGCAGCCCGTGAAAACCATCACCCCGTCCGAGCCCCAGCGACCGTCCGGGTGAACCATGAGGAAGCTGGAGGAGATGGCGCGGATGCCCGGGGCCATGCCGATCGTCCAGAGGGCGGCCCGGATGACGTGGCCGCTGGCGGTGGCGCAGCCGGAAACACAAGCGTCGGCGTCCCCGGCACCGACCATGGCCATGCCGAAAACGGTCCTGTCCCTGGCCAGCTTCACCGCCTCGTCGAGGGTCAGGCCCTTGTGCTTGCGCCGCTCGTGGATGCCCGTGGCGTAAACGCCGACCTTCTCGGCCTTCTCCGGGTCCACGATGTCCCCGGGGCCCACCTTGACGCCAGCCCGACCGGCCGCCTGCATGACGGCCTCCTCGGCGCCTACGAGGGTAACCCGCTTGGCGATGCCACGCTTCAGGATGCGGGCGTACGCCGCCGGCACCCGCTCGTCGTCGCCTTCGGGAAGAACGAGGTGGGCGCCCTTCTTTCCGGCCCGTTCGATGATTCCCTCGATGACGTCCATGCGCACGGCTCCTCACTGTTTAGATTTACTGGGCACGACTCGGATTTCGGGGGCTTATTATACGACCCTGGTCCCGTTTCAACCACACTTTTCGAGGGCGATGCGTGGATACAATTTGCCCGGGCATGACTCCTATCACCCGTAACCCGTTATTCGCGCGGGCGTTGGGGGACGGGGCGGCGTTGACAGGGCCCCCCGGCGGTGCCTATAATCTTGCGGTTTCCTTCCGGAGCGGGTAACGCATGAACGACGTCAGGCCGTACCGCCAGCCTCCTGCCGGACACCTTAAAAAAATCGGCCTCGTGGTCAACCCGACCAAGCCGAAAGCGGCCGGGGCCGCCGAGGTCATCCGGAAACGGTGCGCCGCGGAGGGCATCCGGCTGGTGGAGCCCCCGCCTCCCGAAAACGATGCCCTACCCGACTGCCTGCTGCGCCAGTTCCCCGGGGCGGGACGCGTGGACCCCCCGACCGCCGACACCGACCTGGTGATCGCGTTGGGCGGCGACGGGACCATCCTCACCGCGGCGCGCCTCATCGACTACGCCCCCGCCCCCATCCTGGGCGTCAACGTGGGCGGGATGGGTTTTCTGGCGGAAATCACCGTGGAAAACCTCGCGGGGGCCCTCGAGGCGCTCCTGGCGAACCGGTATCTCCTGGACGACCGGTTGGTGCTCGAGGCGGAGGTGGCGTTCGCCGACGGCGAGCGCGTCGTCCTGCGCTGCCTGAACGAGATTGCGGTCCACCGCCCCGCCGTGGCCGGGGTGTGCGAGCTCGACGTGAAGATAGGCGGGCGGTATCTGGGAACCACCCAGGGCGACGGCCTTATAGTCGCCACGCCGACCGGCTCGACGGCCTACTCCCTCTCCTGCGGCGGACCGGTCCTCGCCCCCTGGATTTCGGCCTTCCTGTTGACGCCCATCAGCCCCCACACCCTCAACTTCCGCCCCGTCGTCCTGGACTCCGACCTCGACCTGGAGGTCCGCGTCCGCTCGGCCAACCCGCTGGTCCTCATCGCCGACGGTCAGGTGGGCGTCGAGGTGACCCGTGAGGACCGGATCAACCTGCGACGCGCCGAACGCACGGTCTCCCTGGTCCGGGTCGACCCTCCCGATTTCTTCGGCGTCCTGCGCGACAAGCTCCTCTGGGGCACGAACCACACCCACGAGAATAGAGACCACTAGCATGCTCTCGTACCTGGCCGTCCGCGACCTGGCCACCATCTCGAACCTGGAGGTGGAGCTGGACCGCGGTCTTTGCGCCATAACCGGCGCCACCGGGGCGGGGAAGAGTGTCCTGGTCGGGGCCGTCGGGCTGGCCCTCGGGGAGAGAGCCAAGGCCGACGCGGTGCGGAGCGGGGCTGCGGCCGCCGAGGTGCAGGCCATCTTCCGCGACGTGAAGCTGCCCGGGGAACTGGCGGAGGAGCTCGGAATCGAACCGGCCCAGGAGGAGCTCGTCGTCCGCCGCCGGGTGGACGCGGGTGGACGGTCGCGCTGCTGGCTCGGCGGGAACCTCGTCCCCGTCTCCACCCTCGCCGTCCTGGGCGACCATCTGGTGGACCTTCACGGCCAGCACGAGCACCAGACACTCCTCCAGGCCCAGGCGCAGCTCGAGCTCCTCGACGCCTTCGACGACCTGGCCGGGCTCCGGGAGAACGTCACCCGCCGCTTCGAGGCGGTGCGGGCGGCCGAGGCTGCCCTGGCCGAGCTGGAGGAATCGGCCGCGGCCGACGAACGGCAGCTCGAGCTCTGGCGCCACGAGCTGAAGGAAATCGACGACGCCGGCCTGGAGCCGGCCGAGGAGGAGTCGCTCCTGGGTGAGAGGCAGCGCCTGCGGGCCGTGGTCGAGCTTTCCCGGCTGGCCCGGGAAGCGCTGCAGCTCCTGGGCGAGGGGGAGTCCTCGGCCCTGGACGGCGTCGAGGCCGCGCGGGGCACCCTCAAGGAGCTGGTCAAGCTGGACCCCGAACAGGGCCCTCTTGAAGAAGAGCTGACCCAGCTCCGCTTCAGCCTGGTGGACATCGTCGAGCGGCTGCGGGTGTACGGCGAGAGGCTCGAGGCCGACCCGGCGCGGCTGGAGGAAATCGAGACCCGCCTGGCACTCCTGGAGCACCTCAAGCGCAAGTTCGGGCCGACCCTGACCGAGGTGCTCGAGTACCGGGAGTGGGCGGCGCACAGGCTCTCCGACCACGAGGACCGCGGGACCGCTCTGACACAGCGCCGGGAGGTCCTCGACGGGGCGCGGGAGGAGTACCTCTGGGCGGCGCGGGAGATTTCCCAGAAACGGCGGGAGGCGGTGGACCGGCTGACGCCGCGGGTCAACCAGATTTTAAAGCGCCTGGGCTTCCCCGGGGAGCCGTTCGCCGTCGAAATCTGCGACCGGCCGGGCGACGACGGCTGGTCCGGCGCCAGGGCAACCTCCACCGGCCTCGACGCCGTGGAGTTCCAGCTCGCGGCCAACCCCGGCGAGCCGCCGCGACCGCTGGCCCGGGTGGCCTCGGGCGGCGAGATTTCCCGGGTGATGCTGGCCCTCAAGGGGGTCACCGGCGAGCGTTACGGCGTACCCACCATGGTCTTCGACGAGGTCGACACCGGCATCGGGGGGCACATCGCCGGAGTGGTGGCCGAGCTCCTCTACGACCTGGGGCGCTCCCGGCAGGTCGTCGTCATCACCCACCTGCCCCATATCGCCGCCAACGCCGACGCCCACTACCGCGTGAAGAAGGACTCCGCCGAGGGCCGGACCTTCACCGACATCGAGCGGCTGGAGGGCGAGGAGCAGGTGGGGGAGCTGTCGGCCATGCTGGGGGGCGGGGAGAGCGCCGTGGAGCACGCCCGGGAGCTGCTGAAGCGGTAACCGCAGCGAACGGGGCGGACCGGGTGGGAGCGCACCTCTGGCACGCTTGTCCTGGACAATGCTGACAGGGTAGCCGTAGCGAACGGGGCGGATAGAGGGGCGGTTTTACGGCGACCCGGAAATATTACCGAGTGTGGGTGGACCGGCTGTGGGCCGGTTTTTTTATCGTCTGTCCGACCGCCACGAAGCCGACCCCAACCATTCTCAAAGGGCTGGGAAGATATATAGCGGTCCAAGGGAAAACTCCTCTGCGGACCGCCGTTTTCTGCGCCGACGTAGGGGCCGACCGACGGCGCGCTGTTCAGCTCGGCCCATCTCGATATAGTGCCCGTAGGGCGGGGAACCGAGCTATGCGAAGCAAATCCTTTCCCCGCCGCTTTATAAGGTAGCCCTAACCCCGGCCTGTGGGTGCAGGCTATTTAAAATGTAGGGCGGGGGCTCTGTACCCCGCCCTCACTCCTCCAGAAAATCGGCCGCCTCCCGGCACCAGGACAGCCCCCGCTTAATTCCCAGCCTTTCGCCCGCCATCAGCGGCAGCCACAGGCTGATGTGCCCCGCCGACGCCTCCCGGTAACGGCAGCCCCAGCGGTCCCGCAGCCCCCGCATGACGGACAGCGGCACCGCCCGGTCCCCCCGCCCGGCGACGAGGTAGACGTCACCCGGAGCGGTGCGCGGCCGGAGACGGGTTAAATCCATGTGGGCCATCACGCGGCGGATTTCCCGCGGCGTGACGCCCTGGTCGAAGACAGCCCGCCTCACCCGGTCGGCGAGCGGCGAGCCGAGAAGAATCTCCGCCGGTCGGGCCGCCGGGGCGACGAGGACGACCCTGTCCGGCGGCTCCTCGGCCAGGCAGGCGTGGAGCCCGGCGAGAAGACCCCCCAGGCTGAAGCCCATCGTAAATAGACCCCCCGCCCGATTTCGCAACCAGGCCGCCGCGGCGGCCACCTCCGCCGTCGCCTGAACTAAGGAGTCCAGCGTGAGCTTCAGGTCGCCGGAAACGAAGCGCGCGCCGTGGGCCTCTCCCGGGGGCCGGCGGCTCAGGTGGTGGGGCAGCTCTAAAATAAATACCGACAGGCCCCGGCGAACCAGGAGCGCCGCCGTCTCCGACAGCGAGATATAACTGGGCTGGAGCCAGCCGTGGATGAAGAGGACGATGGGGCTGTCGTGATTCAGCAGCCCGTAGAGCCGGCCGACGACCCCGGTCGGGGAGAGGGCCACGGGGCGGTAGGCGAGGCCCACCCGGGTGTCGATCCGTTCCTCTCCGAGGTCGACCGACGCGGGGACCGGTGTGCCGACGGCCGCCCGCAGCTCCGCGGCGAGGTCGCGGCTTCGCTGGGCGTCGAGCACCCCCGGCGGCGTCCGCCGGTCCGAAAGGTACGGCTGGACCCGCCGGAAGAGGTAGCGGTCCAACAGTTTACCCAGAAGCGTTCCCGGCATCATCGGAATCATCCAAAAGCCCCGCGACCAGGGAGCGGGGAATCTCCTCGAAGGGACCGCCCGGCCCGGGAGGCTCGTAATACTCGACGGGGAGGTACTTGGTCCGGTCGGCGGCGACGTAGAGCGGCTTGCCCAGAGCCCGGAGTGCCTCGGCGAGGCGCCGGGTGCCGATTTTATTCACGAACACGTGCCCGGTAACCGCGTCCGCCCCGCACAGGCCTAATTCGATACGTTCCACCGCCGCGCCCACCTCGGCGTCGGGGACCGTCTCGGCGGGTATGCCCCGTTCGTTCAACTCGGCGGCTGACCGGCGCCCCTCGCCGCCGGGCGACGATTCCAGGCACAGAACCCGCTCCGGCTCCAGGGCCCCAAGGACCGCCAGAACCGTGCTCGAGCGCGAGATGGTTATGATGCTGCGCCCGGAACCGATGAGCGCCCTCGCCTTCGAGGCGATGACACCCCCGGCGCGCCGGGCGGACTTCATCCGCCGGTCCAACTTCCCGGCGGGGTCCGGTGAACGGGTGAGGCTCAGGGCGAGGTTCAGGAGCGGGGCCATGTCCCGCCTGCCGTGCAGGAGCGCCTCCCCGAAGGCCGGAAGCAGTTGGAGTGGAACGCGGGACGCCAGCTCCAGGGCCCGGGTATAGAGCACCGCCGCCCCGTGCGCGGTGTCCGCGGCGATGGCGGCCAGTCCCCTCTCCACGTCCGCGGGCAACCGTCCCACGACGCTACCCCCCTGCCGCCTCGCGTCGAAGCGCCCGCCACCGGGCGAAAAGCACGAGAAGGCTGATCCCGCCGGCCACCAGCCCGCCGACCATCATCCCGCCCCAGGCGCCGGCCAGGCCGCCCAGAAGCAGCCCCAGAACGAGGCCACCCGGCTCCAATAAAAGCCGTTGGCCGATGGTGGGGAGCATGGCGTACAGCCCCTGCCCCATGGCGTTGAAGTAGCCGTTGACCAACAGGATCAGGCCCGCCGCGGGTTGAGATATAGCCAGCCAACGCACCAGTATCGTCCCGGCGCGGGTCACCTCCGGGGAGTCGGAGAAGAGGGAAACGAAGAAGGGTGCGAAGACCCAGATGAGTATCGACAACCCGCCGGTGATGAGGGTGGTTATCCACACCGAATCCATCGAGGTACGCCGCACCCGGTCCGTCAACCCGGCGGCGTGACACTGCCCGATCATCACCATCGCCCCGGTGCTGAAGCCGATGGCGGGCAGTTGGACAAGGTTGAACAGGCGCTGGGCCACCCCGTAGGCGCCCACCACCGCCACCCCCAGGGGGGTGATGATGTAGAGGACGATTTGGATGGCCACGGGAATGACGGCCCGCTGGATGAAACCCGGCACCGCCAGGCGCCAGAGGCGGCTGTAGGCCTCCGGGTCCCACCGGAGGGCCCTGGGGTTGAATTTGACGGGTCCCCGGCGCGTGAAGAGGTGGATGGAGATGACGCCGAGCCCGACGACCCGGCTCAACACGGTGGCCAGCGCGGCCCCGTAAACGCCCAGGCGGGGGAACGGCCCCAGGCCGAATATCAAAAGCGGGTCCAGCACGGCGTTGATTCCCACCGTCAGCGTCAGGACCCAGAAGGGGAACCGGGTGTCCCCGGCGCCGCGGTAGAGACCGCCCAGAATCATCTGGCCCAGGATGGCACCCACCCCCCAGTAGAGGGTGGTGGCGTACTGGTGGGCCATTTCCACGACGGTGGGCCCCGCCCCGGTGGATTCGAGGAGCGGGCGGGCGATGAGCAGCCCCAGCGGCATCATGAGCGCCGTCAGGCCGAGCCAGGCGAAGAGGGAGTAGAGCACGATGCGGTCGGTGTGCTCGGCGTCGCCGGCGCCGAAGTACCGGGCGAGCACCGCGCTCACGGCGGTGTTCGTCCCCGCTCCGGCGGTGATGATGAGGAAGTGCAGGGGAAAGCAGAGGGCCACCGCCGCCAGGGCGTGCTTGCCCAGCAGACCCACGTAGATGAGGTCCACGACCCCCATGGCCGAGTTCCACAGCATTGCCCCGGCCTGGGGAAACGACAGCCGGACCAGGGTGGAGGTCACCGGTCCGTTGAGGAGGTCTGGCAGCGGTCGTTTGGCCATCGGTTTGCGCGGTTCTCAGGGTGCCCAGGAAACGAGCGGAGCGTGTTATGCCCCGGTAAAAAACGGGGCCGCCTC
>CAZNZF010000008.1:26858-38997 GCA_964577465.1 uncultured bacterium
AAAAGCCGGGATTAACCCGGCTTGATGGCGAACATCCGCTGCCCGTACTCCACCGGCTGGGCGTTCTCCACCATCACCTTGACGATGGTGCCGTCGTATTCGCTCTCTATCTCGTTCATGACCTTCATCGCCTCGACGATGCAGACGATGGTTCCCTTGCCCACCTGATCGCCCACCTTGACATAGGGCGGCGATTCCGGGCTGGGGGAGGTGTAGAACGTGCCGACCAGGGGGGCGACTACGTAAACGAGCTCTTCCGGGCTCTCGGGAACGGGGGCCGGCTCGACGGTTGCGGGGACCGTCGGTTCCTGGGCGACGGGCGCAGGCGGGGCGACCGGAGCGGGGGCGGCGGGCACGGCGGGGAGCTCTTTCTTGAGCTCGAGCTCCTCGAAGCCGTCGGAGTCACCCTTGATTACGAGGCCGGTGAGGCCGCCCTCGTTGAACAGCTCGATGATTTTCCTGAGCTTTTCCAGATCCATCGGCTCCCCCTCGCGCTTCCCCCGCGCGGGTGATTATACACAAAACGGGGCGTCTCCGCGGAAGGCGGCCGCACGGGCGGCGTGTCAGAACTGGGCCTTGATTCTGCCGAACGAGAGCTCCAGCACCGTCGCCCCGCCGTCGGTCTGGGCGAAGCCGTCCACCCTCGGCTCGGCGTCCCCGCCGACGAAGCCGAAGCCGGGCAGGCCCGCCGGGGCGATGTGCGTGGTCTCGGTGTGGAGGATGACCAGGTCGCCGTCGAAGTAGACCTCGAAATCCACCGGCCCCGAGCCGGATGCGGAGAATCCCAAATGGTGCCATTCCTCCTCGTCGGCCGCGATGCAGATGCCGTTGAGTTCCACGGGAGCGCCGTTCAGCTCGTACATCAGACTAAGGCAGTACCCGCCGGGATTGGGATGGACGTCCACGTAATACAGTTCGTGGGCCCGGTAGTAGACGCTGGCGCGCAGACAGAGCAGCACATCGCCGCCGTCGGCCACGGTGACGCCGGTGAAATCACAGCCCACGGAGTAGTCTTCGCCCTCCTGGGCGCCGACGGCCGTGATGGTTACCTCGTTCCCCGAGTCGGTGTTCGCCGCGCCGGAGTCGATGACGACCCCGTCCCCGTCGAAGTACTCCCAGGCCGGGTCGTCGCCCAGGTCGTAGCCGTCGGGGTAGGAATCGAAGTCGTCCTCGAAGAGCACATCACCGTGGGCGGCGAGGGCGGTCAGGGCCAAAATGGAAAAGAGAACTCGCTTCACGGCTACTCCTTCACCCGGGTCACGTACGTGCCGGTGCGCGTATCGATGCGGACCCTGTCCCCCTCGTTGATGAAGAGGGGCACGGAAACGATGGCGCCGGTCTCCACGGTGGCGGGCTTGGTGCTGCCGGTGGCGGTGTCGCCCCGCAGGCCGGGGTCGGCCTTGACGACCAGGAGGTCCACCGCCGAGGGGAGCTCCACGGTCAGCGGCCGGCCTTCGTAAAACTGTATGGAAAGCTCCAACCCCTCGATGAGCCACATGGTCGCATCGCCCAGGGCGTCGGCGCTCAGGCGCAGCTCCTCGTAGGTCTCGGAGTCCATGAAGACGTAGAGCTCACCTTCCCGGTAGGTGAAGGTGACGTCCTTGTCATCGAGGGTGATGTCCTGGACCCTCTCGCCGCCGCGGAACTTGTGATCGAAGATGGCGCCCGTGACGAGGTTTTTCAGCTTCGTCCGGACGAAGGCCGGTCCCTTGCCCGGCTTCACGTGCTGGAACTCGACGATGATGTGGGGTACGCCGTCGAAGAGCATCTTCAGCCCGTTGCGGAAGCTGGCGGTGGTGATCAACGGCCCTCCTGTGGGCACCCGAATTCCGAGGGTGGAGGTTACCACACACTTACCCGCCGGGGCAAGACACCCGCGCTATGACATGGAACATACAAAGTGCGCCATAATGGCCCGAAAGCGTAGAGGCGAAAGTAAACCCAAAAAAGTGCCAACAGATTGAAACAAGGGGTTTAAACCCCGTGTCTCTTAACTGGGTGCGACCTGGCACACACCTTGCGTTTTAAATCGGCGGAACATAAAAAACAGGTCGGCGTCACCCACGCCGAACAAGACAAGGAGCAAGGAAATGGCCATCGTACGCTGGACCCCCAACCGACACTGGATGAGCCTCCAGGAGGAGATGAACCGACTCTTCGACGACTTCGTCGGGCCGTCCCAAAACACCGACGAAACCGTCTGGGCCCCCCGGGTGGACATCAGCGAAACCAAGGATGACATCGTCGTCCGGGCCGAGCTGCCCGGCGTCAACCCCGAATCCATCAATGTGGACATCGTCAACAACACCCTGACCATCCAGGGCGAGAAGACCAGGGACGACGGCGTCGAGGGCGAGAACTTCTACCGCGTCGAGCGCATCTACGGCAGGTTCATGCGCAGCTTCAGCCTCCCCCAGCGGGTCAAGGCCGACGCGGTCAAAGCCCGGTACAAGGACGGCATCCTGGTGGTCACCATCCCCAAGGCCGAGGAGGCCAAGCCCCGCGAAATCAAGGTCGAGGTGGAGTAAATTCCCCGGAATTTTGCACCCGACAAAAAGCCGGCCCCCCGCCGGCTTTTTTTACCCTTAGTCGAAAACCTGGGGCTCGAACCACGTCCCCCCTCCCCTCTGGAGAGAGGATTAGGGTGAGGGGTAACAACCGACCGACCTAAACGGCGCGCCGTCGGTCGGCGACCGAAGGGCCCTTCCGGCGAGTCCAGACACGATTTTTCCGTGAAGCACGACGGATGTGGGCATATCAACCCGGACCCCGCCGGGTTGGGGCAAATAGAAAGGGCGGGAGTGCCCGCCCTTCTTGCGTACCTTTGACCCTACTTGAACTCGGCCTTGATGTTCCCCCAGGACATCTCCGCCACGGCGGCGCCGCCTGCCAGGTAGTACGCGGCGTTGGCCATGATCAGGTAGCCTTCACCGATCCACTCATCGGTGATCAAGAAGTTCAATCCGACAACATTCTCCGCAGCATTTACCGCCACACCGCCGGTGTCTGAGAAATGGGCCAGCTCGGTCGCCCCTTCACGCATGGTCGTATCTACGCGCCAGCTGCAGTCCCAAAGCCTCTCCACGCCGGTGAAGATGTAGTGATCCGGCTGGTCGATGATTAAATCCTCGGGGTCTTCGAGCGGGTACCGCTTGCTCGAGTAGTAGGGGCTGTAAGCGTCGTCGTACCAGCGTCCGCCGATACCTCCGTAAGACCGGTGCGCCAACTTCCCGCCTTCAACGACCACTAAGCCGTTCTGATCCGCGTAATTGGCCAGACGGTCCCCGAAGAGCATGTAGTCCCCGTATTCCGCCACACCCCCGACGACGACCGCATCGTACAGGACAAAAACTCCGAGGGGCGGCGTGTCGATCGAACAGTCGTAGAAGTCAACTTCCCCGAAACGCACATCGTCTTCAAAGAAGCCTATGACTTCCTCCCAATCGGCTCTGGGCTCGCTCACCATGAAAGCGACGTCGACGATGGCCGAGGCAAGGACAGCCGTCAAGAGGATGACAAAGAGAACCTTGTACATCTCGAATACCTCCTTTACGGTTTTGATGGGTGGGCACTTCTTCGAATCTATTCCCTAACTACATACATTGAATGTACACATTGGTAAGAGTTTTGTCAAGAAGGACGTGGAAGATTGCCGGAAAAAATGAAGTGTCCGCTCCTCTCACATACGGCGCTTTGCCGATGAACTGGAAAGCCCGCCCCCTCTTGTGCTATCATATTACGCGAATTGGTTGATAAACGTCCGCGGGAGACGACGGTGATAACCTACGCCTACAAATGCGACGCCTGCGGCCACACCTTCGAGGCCCGTCAGCGGATGACCGCCGAGCCGCTCCGGGAATGCCCCGCGTGCGGCGGTCCCGTGCGCCGGTTGATTACGGGCGGCCTGGGGACGCTCGGAATAGCCCACGACTCGAGCCGGGCCTGCTCCTTCAGCGGCGGCGGCTGAGGAATCGGACGCTGACGGAGCCCGGGGTCGGGCTCCTTTTTTTTACTACTGTTTGATGGTATCCTATCGGCGCTGAAGACCGGCCGTCGAGCGGAGCCACGCTCTTCTAACGTGAAAAAAGACGAACCCGTACTGCTGCCCCTGGGAAAGGCCCTCGGGCGCTACCTGGGGCGGTACAAGCTGCCGGCGGTGGTCACCGTCCTCGGCTCGACGCTGGCCGCCGGGCTGGAGACCTGCTTCCCGATTCTTCTGGGATGGCTGGTGGACATCCTGGGCGGGAAGGCCCCAGAGGTGCTCGGGACGCTGGGGGCCTGGGGATTCACCGACCCGCACGCGACGGCGCTCTGGCTCCTGCCGACGGCGATGGCCGGGGTGATGTTCGCCGCCGGTTTCTTCTCTTTCGTAGGCATCTACGCCTCCGCCCGCATCGGGCTCGACCTGACGGCGCGCGTCCGCCGGGCGGCCCTGAGAAAGGTGCTGGCCGTCCCCTACACCGATTTCACCCGCTCCAAAACCGGCGAGCTCCTCTCCCGCATCCACGAGAACAGCCAGGGGTTCCTCGCGGCCGTGGTCACCCTGCGCGACGCGGCCCAGGACGCCCTGACCGTCGCCATCGTGGGGACTGTGGTCGCGCTCCGCCACTGGCAGCTCGGGCTCTACCTGGTGGGCGTCTTCGCGCTTCTGGCCGTCGCGGTCGCCCTGGTCAACCGCCACCAGCGCCGGTACGCCGAGCGGGTGGCCGACACCTCGGCCCGCATCCTGGGATACGCCGGGGAAAGGCTGTCCGCCATCGAGGTCGTGGCCTCCTTCGGGGCGGCGGGACGGGAGTCGGTGAAATTCACCGAGTTGGCCCGCCGTTACTTCAAGAACCAGCTCAAGGGGGAGATGGTCACCGGCGCCTTCCGCGGGCTGGTCCAGCTTCTGGCCGGTGCCGGCCTCATGGGGATGCTCATGTACGGCGCCGGGCTGGTGCGGGGCGGGACGATGACCACCGGCTCCCTCTTCGAGTTCCTCGGCCTGGTGGCCATCGCCTTCGAACCGCTGAAAGGCCTTTCACGGGCCCGGCTGGCGCTCGTACCGGCGGGGATTCAAATCGGTCGGACTACGGCGGTCCTGTCTTGGCCCGAGGGGGGCGCCCCCGAGGAGCTGACACTGGGGAGGGGGAAGCTCCGGGAGCTGCCGAACCCCCGGCTCCTCGTCGACCCGGCGGAAATCGACGGGCCGGCGGAGGTCGTCGAAATCGAGGGGGAGCTCGCCTTCGAGGGCGTGGCGTACGAAATCGGGGGGGAGCGCATCCTGGACGGCGTGTCATTCACCGCGCCCAAGGGGAAGATGACGGCCGTCGTGGGACCCAGCGGCGCCGGGAAGTCCACCCTCTTGAACTTCGCCCTCGGCCTCCTGGAGCCGACCGAGGGGCGCGTCCTCCTCGACGGCCAGCCCCGGGACGGCTACGACCGGGCGGCTCTGGCCCGGCTCCAGGCGCTGGTCCCCCAGGAGGTCACCCTGACCGCGGGCACCGTGGCGGAGAATCTTCGCCTGGCTAAACCGGGGGCCGGCGAGGACGAACTGTGGGCCAAGCTCGAGCTGGCCCAGGTGGACGACGCCGTCAGGCGCCTCCCCGACGGGCTGGCGAGCGAGGTCGGCGAGCGGGGCTGCCAGCTTTCCGGCGGCGAGGGTCAGCGGCTGGCCATCGCCCGCGCCCTGTTGCGCGACCCGCGCATCCTGGCCCTGGACGAGCCCACGGCCAACCTGGACTCGGAAAGCGAGGACCGAATCAACGCGGCCCTGGCGCGCGTCCTCCCGGGGCGCACCGTCCTCGTCGTCGCGCATCGGCTCGCCACCGTCCGCGACGCGGACCGGATAATCTTCCTCGAGGGCGGCCGCGTGGTCGAGACGGGCACCCACGGTGAGCTGATGGAGAAAAACGGCCGCTACGCGGAACTGGCCCGGCTCCAATCCGCCGACGAACGATGAGCCGGCGGGACCTCGGTTGGGCCGCGGCCGTCGCCCTCGCCTGCCTGGTCCTCTGGGGCTCCTTCGCCGCGCGGGAGCTCTACATCGGCGACTCGCCGGAGCTGGCGGGGGCGGCGCTGGACCTCGGCGTCGCCCACCCGCCGGGATACCCCTCCTTCATCCTGGTGTCCCATCTGTTCCTCGGCCTGGGGCGCGGTCTCGGCGTTACTCCCGCCCTGGCCGGGAACGTCCTGGCCCTGTTAGCGGCGGCGCTCGGGGCGGCCCTCCTCTGGCTCGGCCTGAGAAATTTCGGCCTCTCGCGCATCCCCGCCCTCATAGGCACGCTGGCCTGGGTCTGCGGTCCCCTCGTCACCGGGCAGACGCTCACCTACGAGGTCCACGCCCTCCAGCATCTGCTCCTGGGCGTGGCCTTCCTCTTCGCCGCGCGGGCGGTCGGCGGGAAGGACGGCGGGCCCTCCCCGCGCGACGGGTTGGCGCTCTGCCTCGTCACCGGGCTGCTCTTCACCAACCACTACTCCGCCGCGGTGCTGCTCCCGATTATCGGTTGGTGCCTGTGGCGCGCCTTCCGCGGGGTGGAGCCGGATAAAAGGGTCCTGTGGGCGGGCCTGGCCGTCGCGGCGTTTCTCATCCCGCTCTCGGCCTACCTGTACCTGCCGCTGAGGGCGGGGGCCGACCCGGCGTACGATTACGGCATGGTGGGCAACCTGCCCGACCTCTGGGCCCACCTCACCGGGAAGAGCTACGCCTACAGTTTCGTGGAGGGAAGCCGATTCGCGGCTGCGTTCCCCGCGGCGGGGGGGATTCTGCTCGATTCCATCCCCTGGCCCCTGTGGGCGCTGGTCCCCCTGGGACTCAAAGAGTTTTTCAAGAGGGACAGGGGGCTGGCCGTCGCCGGTTTCTTCACCCCCCTCCTCGTCGCGGCGGTCCTCTGCCTCTACCGAATAGTGGACCCGCTGGACTACCTCTCCCCGCTGGTGATGCTCGCGGCGGTCTGGACGGCCTTCGGCGCCGAGTGGGTGCGCGAGCGTCTGGGTGAGAAGAAGAAGGTCGGGATTGTGCTGGCCGGTATCGCCCTGGCCCTGGGCCTCGGTTGGTGGGTTTTCTCGGCGGCGACCGCCGAGCGGCCCCTGTCGGGAGCCATTACCCGAGCCGGGGCCGAGGACACCCTGCGCGAGCTGACTCCCGGGGTGCTCTACTTCGGCGAGGGCGACGACGCCCTCTTCGGTCCCCTGGAGCTGACCGCGGAGGGTTTCCGGCCCGACGCCCTGGTCCTCGACGAGCTGGGCAATCTCAACCGGGGACCGCTGGGACCCGTTTATCCCACCCTCTACGGCCAGGCACGCCGCGACGCCCGGGACGCCTTCGCCCGGCGTTGGGCCGAGGGGGGCGGCGCCACCCACCTTTCGCTCAACGCCATCCACCCCCTGTTGGGCATCGGCGGTCAGCGGCCTCTGGGGCTGACCCTCCGGCTGGCTTACCCCGACGCGCCCGAGCTGGACGCGGTCAACCGTCCGGTCCTCCCCGACGAGCCGTGGCGCTACCAGCGGCCGGGCGACCTCCACCACCTCGCGGACCTGACGGCCGACGACACGTATCTGGGGAACGGGATGGGTTTCACCGCCCGGTTGCGGAGCCTGGTCACGGACCGGCTCACCTTTCGGGCCGTGGTCGCGCTGGTCGCGGATCCGCTCTCGTCCCTCGGACCTGAGTTACTGCGGCAGGCGGTGGAGACGGCTCCGGCGAGCGTGGTCAGCCTGTCCCGGGTGGCCCAGGCGGCCTACCGCGGCGCGGTGTGGGGGCTCTGCACCCTGGAAACCGGGGCCTCGGCCGCCGACCTGCCGGAAATCCTCCCCAACTGGTTCGGCCCTACCGGCGGGGCCGTCGCCTTCTCGGAACGGCTGCCCGAAGACCCCCGAGCCTCCGTCGTCGAGGAGTACCTGAAAATCGGAACCGAGGCGGCGGAGGCGGGCCGCCGGTACGGGACAACGCCGGAGTCGGACTTCCTCCTGGCGCTACTCGAGTTCGGCCGGGGCGACTACGCCCCAGCGCGCCGGCTGGCGGAGGGAATACGGTCGCCCTCCGAGACGCTGGCGCCCCTCCTGAACGCGCTCCGGCGTGAGCTCGACGCCCGGAGTGGGGTGGACGCGGGTCGCGCGAATTGACGCCGTCCAGCCGGTTGTGCTATGTTGTGCCGGGAAGTGGACGCCGGTTTTCACTTCCCCAGGTTTCCCCCCACGCGCCCCTTCGAGGAGGCTTCCCAGCGATGGAAGCGGAGTACCCTCCCAGTACCTGCGGGCGGGAGCCCAGCGACGACCCCGCCCAACCCGCCCCCCCCATCACCACGTTTCCGACTGACCGGTCCGCGACCGTCGAGGAGGGGGGCCGATGACCGGTATCGTGTGGCTGGAAGGCGCCCTGTGCGGTGTTTTTCTCCTGGTCGGCTTCCTCGTCAATTACTCCCTCTCCAAGCTCGGCCCCCGGCCGCACCGGGAGGATGGGGAGCGCGGCTCATCGCCGTGGACGCTGCGCCTGTTCCCGGTCCTACTGGCCGTGACCGGGGTGGGTGCGGTCATCACCGGGCAAGCCTTCCTGAGCGGACTGACGGGCGAGGCGTGGGCCGTGTGGGTCGCCTGGCCCGCGGCGGCCGTGCTCGTCTCGGTCGTCGTCATCCTCCTTCCCCGGGCCCTGGGGCGGGGGGCCAAGGCTCACCGTATTCTGCGCGGTTTGCTGTGGCCGTTGGCCCTGGCGGTCGCGCCGGTATGGTTCGTCATTTATCTCGTCTCGTGGCCCTTCATCCGCCTGTCCGGTCGGAAGACGGACCGCGATGACCCCTTCGGCTGGGTGACGCCCCATCCCGCACCGGCGGCCGCAGGGGACGAGGTTGTCGAGCAGGCGCGGGAGATGGCCCGCCAGCTCGCCGACTTCCCGGAAAAAACGGTCAAGGAGGTGATGGTTCCCCGGATCGACGTCTTCTGCCTGGACATAGAAGCGCCGCGGCGGGAGGTCCTCGAGGCGGTCACCCAGCGCGGGCATTCCCGCGTCCCGGTCTACTCCGAAACCATCGACGACATCCGGGGCATCCTCTTCGTCAAGGAGCTGTTGACCCTCGACACGACCCAGGCCGAGGAGCCCCTCCCCGTGGAGCTTTTACACGAGCCCATCTTCGTCCCGGAGACCAAGCTCATCGGCCGGCTCCTCGCCGATTTCCAGGCCACGAAGAACCAAATCGCCGTCGTGGTGGACGAGTACGGCGGCACCGCCGGCATCGTGACCATCGAGGACATCCTCGAGGAAATCGTGGGCGAAATCGAGGACGAATTCGACGACGACGAGGAGCTCATCCACAAGCTGGGGGACGGCACCTTCCTGGTGGACGCCCGGTGCGACATCGAGGAGGTCAACGAGGAGGTGGGCTGCCGCCTCCCCGACGAGGACTACGAGAGCCTGGGCGGTTTCATCATCGCCGAGCTGGGCCACATCCCCAAGCCGGGCGAGGTCGTGGAGAACGGCGAGTACCGGCTGGAGGTCATCGAGGCCACCCCGCGACGGATAAAGAGCGTCCTTTTGGCTCCCAGGCCGAAGACCGAGGAATCCGACGAGGACTGAATCGAGGACGATGATCCACCCCCTAGTGCTGGCCAGCGGAAGCCCCCGGCGGAGGAAGCTCCTGGAAGAGGCCGGGGTTTCCTTCACCGTCGTCGTGCCGGAGGTGGACGAGTTCTGGCCCGACTCGGACCCGGTCCAGGCCGTGGAGCTGGCGATGAGCAAGGCGCGGGCGGTCGCAAGGTCGCGTCTGACCGGCGAGCTCGTCCTGGCCGCCGACACCATCGTCCGCCTCCGGGGGAGGGTGCTGGGGAAACCCCGCGACGAGGCGGAGGCGCGCGCCATGCTCGCGGCCCTCTCCGGCGCGGAGCACACCGTGACGACCGGCGTGGCGGCCATGTCGGCGCCCGACGGGACACCGCTCACCGCCCGGGTGGACAGCCGGGTACGGCTCCGCCGGTTGACCCCCGAGGAAATCGCCGACTACGTCGCCACCGGCTCGTCCCTCGACAAGGCCGGCGCCTACGCCGTCCAGGACGAGCGGTGGAACCTGGTGGAGCACGTCGACGGCTCGGTGACCAACGTCATCGGCCTGCCGATGGAGGAGACGCTGAAGCTCATAGAGACACTCGACCAGGCGGATAATCAACGCGACCGACGAAGATGAAAGAACCCCTCGAACGGCTCACCATCAACTTCATCGGCGGACCGCTGGCCCTCGAGCTGCCGAGGACGATGTGCGCCCGGTTCGCGGAGTTTTACCGGCCGTTCCTCGCCGACGGGCCGGGCGTCCTCGCCGTCACCTTCGACGTGCAGCCGCCGGTGGACTACAACATCGAGCTCGGTCTCCAGCTGGTCTACCCCGAGGCGGACGGGCGGCGCATGATTCGAGAGCCCCGGTTCGAGCTGGTCCCCACCGGGACGGGCGCCCGGGTGAAGTACCGCCTGGGCGCGTATCAGAACGTGGACTTCGTGCTCCGGGTGTGGGCGGCCATGTGCCTGCTGCCTCCGGAGGGCTTCCTGTTCCACGCCGCCGGGGTCGTCACGCCGCGGGGGAGGGGATTTTTAATCTGCGGCCGGTCGGGCGGCGGGAAGAGCACCCTCGCCGGGAACCTCATCGGGAGGCCGGGTTGGCACGTGCTTTCCGACGAGATGCCCACCGTTCGGCGGGGCGACAGGGGCTGGACCGTGGAGTTCACGCCCTTCTGGGGCGAGCTGGAACCCCGGATGCCGACGGTGACCCGGGCCGGGCTGACCGGAATCTGCGCCCTGGAGAAGGGCGAAGCCGTGCGACTGGAGCCGCTGACCGCCCGGGACGGCGCGGCGCTCCTGCTCTCGTCGGTCACCAGCTACATGCCGCCGCCCTGGTTCGCCGACCTCGTCCTCCCCTTCGCCACGGAGCTGTCCAAATGCGTCCCGGTCCACCGGCTGACGGTGCCCCGGACGTTCGAGCCCGCCGAGCTGGCGGACCTGCTGGATGAACCGAGCGAAGCGAGCTATGCCTCCGGCAAAAACGGGCCTTGACAGTCCCGGCCCCCTTTACTAGACTGCGCCCCGCCCAGGTACTGGGTGGGCTCCTTTTTTGCCCCGTCGGGAGGTCGTCATGGGCAAGCGGTTCTTCCTGTCCTCGCTCAAAGAGCGGTTCCCCAAGCTCCTGATGCCCGACTGGAAGTCGACGCTGCGGGACTATGCCCTGATCGTGTTGGGCGCCGCCGTGGGGAGCTTCGGTCTCGTGGTGTTCCTGGTCCCCTATAAAATAGCCCCGGGCGGCGTCGGCGGCCTGGCCACGGTGCTGCACGCCCTCTGGCACTTCCCGGTGGGCGTGACGATGCTCGTGTTCAACGTCCCCCTCTTCCTTCTGGGGCTCAAATTCCTCGGCGGCAGCTTCGGCCTGCGCACCATCGTCGGCATCGTCCTCTACTCCCTCTTCGCCGATTTATACGGCGAGATTCTACGCATCCCCGTCCCCACCGACAACATCATCATGGCCCTGGTGTACGGCGGTGTGCTCCTGGGGGCCGGACTGGGGCTGGTGCTGCGGGGCGGAGGCTCCACCGGCGGCACCGACATCCCCTCCCGCATCCTCTCCCGCTACTCCGGCCTCTCCACCGGGGTCAGCTTCCTCTTCTTCGACACGGCCATCATCGCCTTCGCCGGCGCGGTCTTCGGCAATATCGACCTCATCCTCTACGGGTTCCTGGCGCTGGGGGTCTCCATCAAGGTCATCGACATCGTGCTGGACGGCTTCAGCTACGCCCGGGCGGCCATCATCGTCACCGACGTCCCCGACATCGTGTACTACCAAATCATGGCGGGGCTGAACCGGGGCGCCACGCTCATGCAGGGCCGGGGCATGTACACCGACGTGGACAAGAGCGTCATCTACTGCGTAATCGAGAAGCGGGAGGTGGAGCGGCTCAAGCGGCTGGTGAAGGTGGCGGACTCCAGGGCCTTCGTGGTCATCACCGACGTGCACGAGGTGATGGGCTACGGCTTCCGCCGCCGCGGCTCGGCGTAGGGACGGCGTGGTTATTTTAGCAAAGTGACCGAGGTCCCTTTACCGACTTGACGGTCCGCCGTTAAGGGGGTAAATTAAAAAATGAGAGAAGGGGACGAGTTCTGGGAGGAGGACATCTGGGACCAGGGGCGTTGGGT
>CAZNZF010000009.1:0-2668 GCA_964577465.1 uncultured bacterium
GGGGCGACCCTCTGCGGTCGCCCGCGGGCGGGGACGGAGCCCCGCCCCTACGTCAAGTGAAGTTATTAAAACGGCGGATGCAAACCGCCGTCTTTTTTTTAACAAGCCTTTTTCCCTTCGGGCGTAGTAACGACCTCGGGCGCAGATATATCTTCGGCCGCGGTCGCTAGTACTGCGCCTTGATGGCCCCCCAGCTCTTTTCGGTGACGTTTTCTCCTTCAACCCACTGACCGCCGAGGACGAGGGTGGACGGGCTGTCGGGGTAGCCGACCGGCTCGGCGAAAATCTTCGTGTAGTACTCCTCGTCGTAGTTGATGATTTTGTCGAAGATGTGGGGGTTGATTATCATCCCCAGCATGTAGTACACGTCGTACCACCAGGACGGGTTGTTGATGTTCTTGGCGATGGGGTGCGAGGGGTCCACGGCGGGGAGGAGGAACTCCATAACGCTGAATTGCTTGAGCCAGATGGAGTTTTTCGGGAGGAACTCGAGCTGCAAGCCGGAGGGGTCGGGCACCTCGTTCCAGGTCCCCGCGAGAATAAGCTTGCCGCCGAGGCCGATGTAGGTGGAGTAGTCGCTGCGGGTGTGGAGTCGGTTTTCTATCCACTCATCGCCGACCATGACGATGTCGTAGAGGATCTCCCCGTCTGCCACCAGCGGGTCGTATTTGGTGATGTGGACCAGGTCGAAGGTGCACCCCACGCCGGTGAGGTTGTCCTCCAAATACTGCATGAAGTCGATATCCCAGGGCGGGAAGCTGTCGTAGCCTTCCTGGAGCCCGTTTGGGTTCTCGAAGTCGCCCATGCAGCCGATTGTCCCCGAGGTGACTTGCTGGTCATCGGGGTCGAGGAGGTAGGTCATGCAGTTGTACACCAGCCGCAGGGCCTGGTCGTTGGCGTAGAAGTCGAAGCCATAGAGGTCCGTGTGGTCGTACTGGGCCGCGGCGAGGAACATGCGGGCCCCGCAGACGACGACCTCGGGGACGTAGACCAAACCCGCCGGGCGGTTTCCCATCTGCGCGGCCAACGGGTTTTGCGTGTCTGAGAACACACTGACGTTGGCCAGCGCCGGAGACAGGATCAGCACGACCAGTAAAGCTAACAGCATCCTTCGCATGTCAAACCCCCGTAACTCTTTTCGCCTCATCCCGGTAGACGCCGTGGGGCATTCGGTGAGCCGGGTGGGGTGGTTGGATTTCGCCCGTAATTATAGCTCGAATGTTTAATTTGTTCAGTCCGCGTGTGCGCATCTTGAGATCGCTAAGTCAGGCGGATGTTCCAAATTAGGGTATATAGTACCCACCAAGTTTAAAAATACCCGAAAAAAACGTTATCGTCAAGGCTGGATTTTAGGGTGCCGCTTGCTTTTTTTTCGCGCCGACCTTAGAATGAGACCGCTTTTCACGGTAAGGGGGTGAGTTGAAAGAGCAACTGCGTCTGGTGGCTAAATTGCAAGAAATGGACCACCTGTTACACCGCCTGGGCCATGCCCTGGAGGATCTCCGCAGCGAGGGCCTGTCCGACGAGGAAATCCGTGCCATCAGCATGGAGCTGGAGCAAATCGCCACGGGCAAAGAGGAGATGAAGGATAAGATCAAGCGCGACCTTCTGGTCCACTACCAGCGCTTCTACCAGCGCCACAACCAGAACGCCGTGTCCAAGATGGTGGGCGGTGTGTGCCAGTCCTGCCACGTAACCGTTCCCAGCGGCAGGGCCCTGTTGGTGCGTCGCGGCGAAACCATCGAGTTCTGCGAGAGCTGCGGCGCCATCCTCATCTACGAGGAGGAGAAGCAGGTCCCGCCCGCAGGTCGGGGCGGATCGGCTTGACAAACGCCGGGCCGTAACCTATATTTTGCCGGGTTACTGCTCGCTTCGCTTACTTTCACCGGTCGTTTACCGGAGGTCTGCGGGAGTTGCCGATGATGACGGAGAACCGTTTCCAGACGTGCCGCGGGCATCGTCATGGAGCGCGCTCCTCGTCTTCGGTGCCCCCGCTTTCTCTCGCCCCGGAGGTTCGTAGAGGGTAGCGGGTTAACCTTTTTATACGACACCCGCGCCTCGGACGCGGGTTTTTTCTGCCTTCATGAACTACGGTCGCTCCGTCGTGTGCGTGAGGAGTTTTCCCATGACCGAACCGTACCGGCCCAAAGACGTGGAAGCTAAATGGCTGAAGCTGTGGGATTCAGGCTTCTGCCGCTTCGCGCGCCCCGACCGCCCCCTGACCGGCCGGAAGCCCAAGTACTACGTCCTGGACATGTTCCCCTACCCCTCGGGTACGCTCCACATGGGCCACGCCCGCAACTACTCCATCGGGGACGTCATCGCCCGTTACCGCCACCGCCGGGGGTACGAGGTTTTACATCCCATGGGCTGGGACGCCTTCGGCCTGCCCGCGGAGAACGCCGCCATACAGCACGGCACCGATCCCGACGAATGGACCCGGGCGAACATCGCCTCCTTCAAAAAAACCATGCGGCGCATCGGCATCCCCTACAACTGGGACCGGGAGGTGGACACCTCGAAGCCGGATTACTACCGCTGGACGCAGTGGCTGTTCCTGAAGCTGTTCGAGATGGGGCTGGTGGAGCGCAAGGAGAGCTCCGCCAACTGGTGCCCGAGCTGCCGGACGGTGCTGGCCAACGAGCAGGTGGTGGCCGGCCGATGCGAG
>CAZNZF010000009.1:2678-10437 GCA_964577465.1 uncultured bacterium
TGGACGACCTGGACACCCTGGAGGACTGGCCCGCCGATGTGCGGACCATGCAGCGGAACTGGATCGGCCGCTCCGAGGGGGTCGAGTTCGACCTGCGCGTCGAGGGCTTCGCCGAGCCCTTCGGGGTTTTCACCACCCGCGTGGACACCGTCTACGGGATGACCTACGTGGTGCTGGCCCCGGAGCATCCGCTGGTGCGGCGCCTGGTGGCCGGGACGGAGCGGGAGGTCGAGGTCGGCGCCTTCGTGGACCGGGTGTTGAATCAGGACCGATTTCTGCGCGCCGCCGACGAGACCGAGAAGGAGGGTGTCTTCACCGGGCGCCACGCGGTCAACCCCGTCAACGGCAGGCCGGTGCCGGTCTGGGTGGCCAACTACGTCCTGTTGGAGTACGGCACGGGCATCGTGATGGCCGTGCCGGCCCACGACACGCGCGACTTTGCCTTCGCCAAAAAATACGGCCTGGATATCCTGCCGGTCGTCATGCCTCCGGGAGAGACCATGACCGCCGACACGATGACCGACGCCTACGTCGAGCCGGGGATTTTGGCCCACTCCGGCCCCTTCGACGGAAAGAGCTCCGCCGAGGCGATGGACGGCATCGCCGACATGATGGAGGCCGGGGGCTACGGTCGCCGTCGGGTGAACTACCGCCTGCGCGACTGGTGCATCTCGCGCCAGCGCTACTGGGGCACGCCGATTCCGCTCATCCACTGCGAGAAATGCGGCGTGGTGCCCGTGCCCTACGACGACCTGCCGGTGCTCCTGCCGCACATCGAAAACTTCCGGCCTAAGGGACACCCGCCGCTGGCGGAGGCGGCGGATTGGGTCCGCGTGAAGTGCCCCAAGTGCGGCGGCGATGCGCGGCGCGAGGTCGAGACCCTGGACACCTTCGTGGACAGTTCCTGGTACTTCCTGCGCTACGCCAGCCAACCGGCGGACCATCCTTTCGACAGGGACACCGTGGACCGCTGGCTGCCGGTGGACACCTACATCGGCGGCATCACGCACGCCATCATGCACCTGATGTACGCCCGCTTCTTCACTCGTGCGCTGCGCGACGCGGGGATGCTCTGTTTCTCCGAGCCGTTCACGCGCCTGTTCACCCAGGGCATGGTGACCCTGGGCGGCAAGGCCATGAGCAAGAGCCGGGGCAACACGGTGGGTATCGAGGACATCGTCGGGCGCTACGGAGCCGACACCGGGCGCGTGTTCACCCTGTTCGCCACGCCGCCGGACAAGGAGATGGAGTGGAGCGAAGAGGGTGTGGAGGGGGTCTACCGCTTCCTGGGCCGCGTCTGGCGTCTGTTCGACGGCCGCTGGCGCCTGGAATCCGAGTACGACCCCGCGTCGCTCTCCGGGGCGCTCAGGGCGTTACACCGCAAGCGCCACGCCACGGTGAAGAAGTTCACCGATGACATCGAGCGCATCCACTTCAACACGGCCATCGCCGCGGCGATGGAGCTGGTGAACATGATTTACTTCCTCGAAACCGACGGCGGGTTCGGGGATGAAGCCCATCCCGTGGTCGCCGCCTGCCTGCGCGACCTGGTGGACGTCCTGGCGCCCTTCGCCCCGTTCATCTGCGAGGAGCTGAACGGCCGCTTCGGTGAAAAGGACTCGGTCCACGACCGCCCCTGGCCGGACTGGGACGAGGCGGCCCTGGAGGTGGAAACCGTCACCCTGGCGGTGCAGATAAACGGCAAAATCCGCGACCAGGTGGAGGTGCCGGTGGACGCCGACGAAGAGGCCGTCCGCGAAGCCGTCTTTGCCCTGGAAAGGGTCAGAGCTTACACAGACGGTAAGATTTTGCTAAAATTCATCGTCGTCCCCGGACGGCTGGTCTCCATCGTGGTCCAGGGCTGAAAATTCCTGAATAATGCACAACGGAGGGGGAAGATGAAGATTCTGGTGGGTTACGCCTCGGGCTACGGCTCGACGAAATCCTACGCCGAGGTCATCGCCGAGGAGCTGCGCTCTGCCGGTAATGAGGCCGATGTCCTGCCGGCAAAAGAGGTCAAGGACCTCGCGCCCTACGATTTCGTCGTCGTAGGCGGCAGCGTCCGCGCCGGGAGCTGGCTGGGCCGCGCCCGCAGGCTGGCCAAAAAAGCGGTGAAGGCGGGAAAGAGGCACGCCGTCTTCTTCTGCTGCCTTTCCGCACGCACCGAGGAGGGGAAGAAACAGGTCTTCGAGATTTACCTGGAGAGGGTCAGGGGGAAGGTCCCCGGCCTGGCACCACTCGACGTAGGCGCCTTCCCGGGGATGGCCAACTACGAGGAGTACCGCTTCCCGATGAGGGGGATCATGACCGGGATAGCCAAGAAGGAGGGGGTCGATACCTCGGTGAACCAGGATTACCGAGACCCGGAGGCGGCCCGGGAATGGGCGCGGGAGTTGGTCCGGCGGCTGGGATAGTCGCAACCGGCGCGGTGGCCTGTACACTATAGAAAAGGCCCGGGTAACGCCTGGGGTTAGACGAACAATCAAGGGGCCGAAGCCCCTTGTTTTTTTAACCGTCAATGGTGCCGTACCCTGGGTCGCCCGGAGCGCCTTTTCCGGCGCCTCAGGAATCGGCCTTACGCCCACCGTTGCGGCAGTGCGAGCAGTAGCCGATTATCTCCAGAGAGTGGGAGACGTTCTCGAAGTCGTTCTCCTTGCAAATCCTGTCCTGCAGCTTCTCCATGTCGGAGCTGCGGATTTCGATGATCCGCCCGCAGGAGCGGCAGATGAGGTGGTCGTGATGCTCGGCGCCTATCTCGTAGTGCCGGTGTCCCTCACCGAGGTTGGAGCTGGTTAAGAGTCCGGTCTCCACCAGGAGGTCCAGGGTGCGGTACACGGTGGCCCGGCTGACGTACAGCGGCCCGCTCGATAGCTCTCGGGCGATTTCCTCGGCGCTCGGGTGTCCCCGGTGCCCCCAGACCGTCTTGAGAATTGCAAGCCTTTCAACGGTGCAGCGGAGGCTGCGCAGGGCGAGATACTTCCGCAAGGTGCGTTCGGCCTCTTCGTAAGTGGGGATGGCCATAGCGGACCTCCCAAATGAGAATACATCTCACCCACCATTCTAGCCCCTTATTGTGGATTAATCAAGCCTGACCGGGCCATTTTTAAGGTCGTCCCGTGTCCAGTCGTTTAATACCCGCCTTTTCTTTTCCGAATCGCAGTGCCGCGGCTTCCGTCCTACCGGTTCAGACTCGCCACGGCCGAGGAGATGTGCCGGTCCGTCCTGTCCTTCAGCGCCATCATCTCCTCGCAGAGCTTCACGATGTCCATCTCCAGCCCTTGGGCCAGCCGGATGATGTTCACCAGGGTGATGTTGCGCTCGCCGCGCTCGATGCTGCCGATGTAAGTCCGGTGCAGACCCGCCCTCTTGGCCAGTCCTTCCTGGGACAGTCCGAGCCTCTGACGGTGACGGCGGATAGTCACGCCCAAAGCCAGTTTGTGGGTCACGGGGCCTCCTCGGTTTTGCCGTCGGTCTGCCGACGGTCAACGTCATGACAACATTAACGTTACCGAGGACAACTGACATAAACTGTCATCCATGTCAGAGTTTTTTACGTCGCCTTGCCCCGGACGGGGTGCTCTGGTAAAATTGCTCCAATTCGTTATCCGCGGGGTTTAAAGCGATGCTGGCCAAGGTCTTTTCGGCGGCGGTGCGTGGGGTGGAGGGCTACCTGGTGGAGGTGGAGGCCGACATATCGCCGGGCCTTTCCACCTTCTTCACCGTGGGACTGCCCGACGTGGCGGTGAAGGAATCCAAGGACCGCGTCCGGGCGGCGGTGCGCAACTCCGGCTACGATTTCGCTCCGGGCTCCTACACCGTCAACCTTGCCCCCGCCGACACGAAGAAGGAAGGATCGGCCTTCGACCTGCCCATCGCCCTGGCGGTCTTGATCGCCACCCGGCAGATGGTGGCCGTCCGCCGCGACCGGATTGCCGTGGTCGGCGAGCTCTCCCTGGACGGCGCCCTGCGCGGGGTGCACGGCGTCCTGCCCATCGCGGTGGCGCTGCGGGACGAGGGCTTCAAGGCGCTGATGGTGCCCAAGGAGAACGCCAAGGAGGCCGCTCTGGTGGACGGCCTCGATGTCTATGCCCTGGAAACCCTGGCCCAGGCGGCGGAGCTGCTCGAGGGCCGGCTGACCCCCGAGCCGTTCAAGGTGGACCTGCAGGAGGAGTTCACCCAGGCCGCCCACTACGCCCTGGATTTGCAGGACGTGAAGGGGCAGGAGCACGCCAAGCGCGCCCTGGAAGTCGCCGCGGCCGGGGGGCACAATTTACTGATGATGGGTCCTCCCGGCGCCGGGAAGACTATGCTCGCCCGGAGGCTGCCAACCATCCTGCCGAGGATGTCCCTGGACGAGGCCCTGGAGACGACCAAGGTTCACTCCGTGGCGGGGATGCTGCCGCCGGACCGGGCTCTGGTCGCCACGCGCCCCTTCCGCTCGCCCCACCATACCATCTCGTCGGCGGGGCTCATCGGCGGAGGGAGCTACCCCCGTCCCGGCGAGGTGTCCCTGGCCCACCACGGGGTCCTCTTCCTCGACGAGCTGCCGGAGTTCGAGAGGCACGTATTAGAAGTGTTGCGCCAGCCGCTGGAGGACCGCCGCGTGACCATCGCCCGGGCTCAAATCAGCCTCACCTTCCCCGCCAGCTTCACCCTCGTGGCCTCGATGAACCCCTGCCCCTGCGGCTACTACGGAGACCCGAACCACAGCTGTACCTGCTCGCCGCCCTCGATTCGGCGTTACCGCTCGAAAATCTCCGGCCCCCTCCTGGACCGTATCGACATCCACCTCGAGGTCCCGGCGGTGCCCTACCGGGAGCTCTCCGCAGAGCGTTCGGGCGAGCCGAGCGCGGTGGTCTGCGAACGGGTCAACGCCGCCCGGGAGCGCCAGCAGAAACGCTACGCCGGAACCGGCATCCACTCCAATGCCGGGCTCACCAGCAAGATGATACGCACCTTCTGCCAACCCGAACCGGAGGCGCAGCAACTCCTGCACCAGGCGGTGGACCGGCTGGGATTCTCGGCCAGGGCTTACGACCGGGTGCTCAAGCTGGCCCGGACCATCGCCGACCTGGAGGGCGCGGACGCGATAACGGCGGCCCACGTCTCCGAGGGCATCGCCTACCGGAGCCTGGACCGCAAGTTCAAGGTGTGAGTAAGCCGCGAATACCCGCTTGGCCCGGCGGTGGTGCGGTTTTTGCAAAATCGAGACCGGCCCGTTCCCGCTGATGGCGCCCGAATCACATAGAGGTCGTTTCGCTAGGCGGTGTGGTGGCGCAAAAACCGGACCACCGCCTGCTCAACGGTCCGGTTAAATTCAACAACTCGGAAATGAATGCCCGAACTGCCCGAAATAGCTATCCTCGCCAGGCAGATGGACGCGGCGCTCCCCGGCGCGGTCGTCTCCGGCATCGTGGTCAAGCAAACGAAGTGCCTGAACCGCCCGGTCTCGGAGTTCGAGAAGCTGATTATGGGTGCCCGCCTGGGAAAAACCCGGCGCCGCGGGAAGTGGATTCTGGTCGAAACCGACCGGGGCCGGCTGCTTTTAAACCTGGGGATGGGTGGCGGTATCTACCTCATGCCCGACGCGAAGCCGCCGGAGAAGTGGCGCGCCCGAATCGATTTCACGGACGGCAAGTACCTGCTGGTCGATTTCTTCTGGTTCGGCAGTGTGCATTTCGCCACTCCCGGCGAGGGCCACCCGCCGACGGACAAGCTGGGGCCGGACGCGCTGGAGCTGTCCCGGGAGGAATTCCACGCTCTAGCCGCCGGAAGGCGCTCGCGGGTGAAGAGCTTCCTGTTGGACCAGACGAAAATTGCAGGCATTGGCAACGCCTACGTCCACGACATCCTGCACCTGGCCGGTCTGCACCCCCTGCGGTCCATCACCAGCCTGGACGACGCTGAAATCGGGCGTCTGCACGCGGCCGTGCACGGGGGGCTGGAGCCGTGGATCGAGCGGGGCGGCGCTTTCGGCGAGTCGGACCTCTACGGCCGGGGGAAGGCGACCTGGCGGGAGCTCATGCGGGTGGGCTATAAGGAAGGCGAAGCCTGCCCGGAGTGCGGCGAATTGGTCATCAAGCTGAAGACCGGCTCCACGTCGAGCTTCATCTGCCCGAAATGCCAGCCGGCACCCTGACCGCGCCTCCATTTTTCGGCCGAAATTCGTATAATGGGGCTCAAAAAGATTCCTCCAACGAGGTGCCGATGAGGATTACAAATCATCCCGTCTTGGAATTCAAGCTCGGGCGGCGGGTGCGCTTCACCCTGGATGGCGAGGAAATCTGGGGCTACGAGGGCGAGCCCATCTCCGCCGCGCTCCACGACTCCGGCGTGCGCATTTTGCGCTACTCCATCAAGGAAAAGCGGCCCCGGGGCTTCTTCTGCGCCATCGGCAACTGCTCGAGCTGCCTGATGGTGGTGGACGGCGTCCCCAACACCCGCGTCTGCGTCACCCCCCTGAAAGAGGGCATGGTCGTCCGGCGCCAGCACGATAAGGGGCACCTGTTGGTGGAAAGGGGGAGCCGATGAGCGGCTTCTCCATGGAGCCCGTCCATCGCCCGCAGCCCGTGGACCTGCTCGTCGTCGGGGGCGGTCCCGCGGGACTGTGCGCGGCGGTGGAGGCGGCGCCGTTCGATTTGAGCATCCTCGTGGTGGATGACGGCCCGGCTTTCGGCGGCCAGCTCGTCAAGCAGACCCACAAGTTCTTCGGCAGCAAGCTCCAGCTCGCCGGGACGCGGGGATTTAAAATCGGCCGGATGCTCTACGAGGAGCTGGCAAAATTTCCCAACGTCGTGCTCTGGCACGATTCGCGCGTCCTGGGGGTGTACCCCGACGGCGTGGTGACCGTGGACCAAGCTGGGACCTACCATAAATTCAAGCCGCAAAAAACCGTCATCGCCACCGGGGCGGCCGAAAAATTCCTCGCCTTCCCCGGCAACGACCTGCCGGGGGTTTACGGCGCCGGGGCCGTGCAGACCCTGATGAACGTCCACGGCGTCCTGCCCGCGGAACGCCTCTTGATGGTCGGGGCGGGAAACATCGGCCTCATCGTCAGCTACCAGCTCATCCAGGCCGGATGCTCGGTGGCGGCGGTGGTCGAGGGGCTGCCGACCTACGGCGGCTACCAGGTCCACGCCTCGAAGCTCACGCGGGCCGGGGTGCCGATTCTGGTCAACCACACGATTGCCCGGGCGCTGGGGGAGGACCGTGTCACCGGCGCGGTCATCGTCAGGCACAAAGACTGGGTGCCGATTCCCGGCTCGGAGCGGGAAATCGCGTGCGACGCGATCTGCCTGGCCGTGGGGCTCTCGCCGCAGAATACGCTGGCGCGCATGGCCGGGGCCGGGCACGTCCACGTGGGCGAGCTGGGCGGCTGGGTGCCCAAAAAGAAGAAGACGGGCGAGACGACCGTCCCAGGTCTCTACGTGGCCGGGGACAGCGCGGGGGTCGAGGAGGCCACCAGCGCCATGCTCGAGGGGCGCGTCGCGGGAATAGACGCGGCGCTGAAGCTGGGCAAGATGCCCTTGACCGACTATACGGCCCGGATGGTTGACCTGGAACGCCAGCTCGAAGAGTTGCGCTCGGGACCGAATTCGACGCACATCCGCGCCGGGCTGGGGAAGGTTTTATTCGTGTAAAATGCCTTCGTTGGGCGTAGGGCGGGGGCTCTGTACCCCGCCCTTTTATAATACTTTTACGGGTGGCATACGGAGCTGCCGCCCTACGTTTCATAGTCGAAATGCCATGACGTAGTGGA
>CAZNZF010000009.1:10537-16849 GCA_964577465.1 uncultured bacterium
GGCATACGGAGCTGCCGCCCTACGTTTCATAGTCGAAATGCCATGACGTAGTGGAGGGTGTCCACACCCGCCCGCGGACGACCTTCATGCGACCGGCTGCGTGACCGCGCTCCGCTTCCGGCCGCCCAGTTGGGCGAGGGTGACGCCGGTGATGGTGATGAGCCCGCCGATGACGAACCAGAGGGTGATTTGCTCCCCCATGAACAGGGCGGCGAGAATGGTGGTGGCCACGGGCTGGCCGTTGGCCATGACCGCCACCTGGCTCGCGTCCAGGCGCCCCAGGGCGTAGTTCCAGCAGAAGTAGCCCACCACGACGGTCATCACGATTAGAAACGCCAGGCCCGTCCAGGCCAGGGGGCTCACCGAGGAAAAGTCGGCGGTGAGGGTGGCGGTAAGGCCGACGGGGGTGAAGAGGACCATCCCGGCGCAGACGGCCAGCGTCAGCGCCGCCAGTGTGCCTCGCCGCTCTACCAAGGGCTTCGAGAAAGTCGTGTAGAGCGCCCAGCTCGCCACGGCCCCCAGAACCAGCAGGTCGCCGAACAGGTGTTCTGTTTCGTAGCTCAGGCCCCTCTCCGTCAGGAACAGGCTCACCCCGGCCAGGGAGAGGACCACGCCGAGCCAGCGGAGGCGGTTGGGCCGCTCCAGGCCGCGCAGCCCGGCGAAGATGAGCACGAAAACCGGCGTCAGGGGGTATAATAGGCTTATCTGGGCCGGGGTGGACAGGCGCAGGCCGTAGAGGAACAGGAGCGGGTCGGCCGCCACCACCAGGACGCCGAGGCCGATGAGCTGCGGAATCTCCTCCTTTTTCACGGAAAGGTCCACGCCCTTGAGCCAGCAGATGATGAGCAGAATCACCGCCGCCCCGCCGAAGCGCATGAAGCACAGGCAGAGCGGTTCCAGCTCCGCCACGGCGTACTTGCCCAAAATGTACGTCCCGGCGGAGATGAGCGTCTGGGCGACGAGGGCCAGGTAGGCCGGGATTTTGGTAGATTTAGCCATGCACGTTTCTGTGGTCGTGGGGGGCCGTTTCTGGTAGCATGGCGCACATGTCGAAGGACCGCGGTCCGGCTCTTCTGGTGTTGTGCGGCGTGGCGCTGGTCTGGAGCGGGGCCTTCGCCGCGCTGAAGTTCGGCCTCTCGACCCTCTCCCCCGGCGCGGCGGTCCTGCTGCGCTTTCTTCCGGTGTGGCTCATCTGTGCCGTATACCTCATCCACCGCCGGCGGGAATTCGTAAAACTCGTGAAAGGGCACCCCTGGAAGGTCGTCTCCGCCAGCCTCCTCGGCGTCGCCGGCTACCACCTCTTCCTGGCCTACGGACTCGCCGGGGTAACCTCGGCGGCGTCGTCCTTAATCGTCGCCTGCGGTTCCCTGTTCACCTACATTTTCAGCGTGGCGGCCCGGACGGAAAAGCCGCGGTTCGTCCGGTTCGCCGGCATCGCCCTGGCCCTGGGCGGGCTCTTCGTCGTTCTGCGCTACGGCTCGGGGGCGGGGTTCGACCTGAAGTACATGGGTTACGCCCTGGTCGTCCTCGGGGCGCCGCTCGCCTGGTCCGGCTACACGGTCATCGCCAAGAAGGTATTGGACTCGGGCTGCGACATCCGGCTCCTGACCGCGACCACCTTCTTCCTGGGCGGCCTGCCGGCGTTCTTCTTCATCGACGGGACCTTCTTCGAGGCCCTCGCCGCGCCCGGGACGCTGCTCCTGCTCGGCGGCTACCTCGGGCTGGTCGCCTCCCTGGTCGGATATTTCGCGTGGAACTGGGCGCTCGCGCGCTCCGACCCGAGCCAGGTGGCGGCGTTCATCGTGCTGATTCCAGCCCTGGCCCACCTGTGGGGGTACCTCTTCCTCGGCGAGCGGCTGACGTGGCTGGCGGCGGTGGGGGGCGCGCTGGTACTGGCCGGGGTGCTCATCGTCAACGTCGCGGGAAGGGATAAGCGGACAGAAACCGGCGCTACGGGAGGCTCTCCGTGAATTTTAGGGAAATGCCCCGGCGGTCGAGCTCGCGGAGGAGCTCTGCGGCGGGGATGGCCCGCTCCGGCGGCAGGGCGCCGCGCTCCGTTATCCGGCCGTCGGCCAGCATCCGCGCCGTGACCGCCACCGGGAAACCGGTGCAGCGCATCATCGCCGTGAGGCCTGTTTTCTCGTCGGCATAATCCAGAAGACGGCATGAAATTTTCACCGGCCCGCCGTCCCTGGAGCCGGTGAACTCGCCGTGGAGGACCACCAGGTCCCGCCCCTCCCCCGCCAACTTTTCCGTGAACAGCCTCTCCAACAGACGGCGCGGCCTGACCATCCGCCCGTCCACCTCCATTTCGCTCTCACCGTCCAGGCCCAGCTCGAAGAGCGCGCGCACCAGTCGGGCATGCCCCGGGTAGCGCAGCGTTTTATACTCCAGGGAGCGGACCCTCCCGGCGAAGGTTTCGGGCAGGGTGCTGGAGCCGCCGGAGGTGTGGAAAGCCTCCAACTCGCCCAGCTCGGGGTCGATAACCTTTTCGACCTCGGTCAACGGCGCCACGGTCACGAGATTCCCCTCACGCAGGACCTGGCAGGGCTCCCGGTATTCGTTTATAAGGCCCTCGGCGGAGAAGACCAGCTCGTATTCCCATTCACCGCGCCTCTTCCGCGGCAGGCCGCCCACACGGAGGCGGACGGTGTCCAGGCGGTCGATCAGCTCCGCAGCCCGGCGCGTGAGGACGTTGACCAGTCCCGGAGCGAGGCCCATGTCGGGGATGACCGTCACGCCGCGCTTTTTCGCCTCGCCGTCCAGTTTTAACTCCCGGGCGACGACCTCCGGGTTGCCGCCCATGTCCACGAAGTGCGTTTTGGCGGAAATTGCCGCCCGCGCCAGGCCGAGGTTCAGCCGGTAGCTCGTGGCCGAGACCAGCGCGTCGCAGCCTGCGGCCCAGCGTGCGACGGCCCGCTCGTCAGCGGCATCCAGGAGTGTGGTTTTCATCCTGGCGTCGCCGAGCCAACCGGCCAGGCCGTCGAGTCGCGTCCCGTCGGCGTCGGCCAGACGCAGCTCCTCGGGCTCGGAATCGCGGAGAAGGTCGTAGGCCACGGCGCGGCCCATGAGTCCGGCGCCCAACAGGGCGATGCGCATTAATTCTCCTCTTTGGCGGCGGAAGGGCTATTCTACCATCGGTGCCGTGTCATAAAAAAGGGGCCGAAGGCCCCCCTCGCCTTGTGGGAAACCTAGTAGTCGTAGCCGCCCGTTTCGTCGCCGGCCGGGCCGTTCATCTCGGCGATGGCGCGCTGGATTTCTGCGGAGTTCAGCCGCAGCATCTCCACCGTCGCCTCGTAGAGAGCAGGGTCGGACTCCATTTCACCGAAGACGGCTGAACCGCCCGTCTCTACTATATCGCCCGACGCGTCGACGTAACCCACCTCGACGAGAAGGTCGGTAGTCTGATCGTAGATATAGTACAGGCTCGTGCTTGGCTCGTAGGCCCAGGCCGCGTCCGAGTCCGGGTCGTGGATGAAGTAGACCCGGCGGGAATCGTCCCAGGAGATGTAGAGCCCGAGCGCGGCGTCCCAGTACCCGTCGGCCGCGTCCATCCCGGCCAGGGCGGCCGGAAACGCCAGGACCGGAATCAGGAAGACGAAGAGTGCCGTGAATAAAAGTCGGCTCATTGTTTCCGACGCCGTTAAAGCAGGATTTGCGGCTTCGAGTCCACGGGGTGTCGGACGACGGTCAGCTCCGCGCCGTACACCTCGCGCAGGAGCTCGGGGCGTACCACCTCCTCCGGCCCACCTTCGACGAGGATTTTCCCGTCCGCCAGAATCGCCATCCGGTCGGCGTACCGGGCGGCCAGGTTCAGGTCGTGGGTCACCATGAGGACGCCGCAACCCTCGGCGGTGAGCTCCTTCAGGAGCTTCAAGAGGTAGGCCAGGGATGAGGGGTCCAGGTGGTTCGTGGGCTCGTCGAGGAGCATGAGCCGGGCGCCCTGGGCCAGGGCCTGGGCCAGGAAGACCCGCTGACGCTCGCCGCCCGAAAGCTCGCCGGCCCACCGCCCGGCCAACCGCCCGATGTCGCAGCGGCGAAGCGCGTCGTCGGCGGCGGATTCGTCACCGGGGGAGTAAGCGCCGAAGCCCCTGAGGTTGCCGTACCGCCCCAGGAGGACCACCTGGCGGACCGTGTACCCCGGCGCGCTCGGAAGCTCCTGGGGCAGCCAGGCCGCTACTTTTGCCCTATCGGCCGCGGAGAGGGAATGCAGTTGCCGGCCGGCCAGGGTAATTTCACCGGCCTGCGCCGGCATGTAACCTGTGGAAACAGCCAGGAGGGTGGACTTGCCGGAGCCGTTGGGGCCGACCAGCGCCGCGAACTCGCCCGCATCCACGGCCAGGTCCACCCCGCGCAGAACCGGCGGCGAGGCCGGGTAACCGGCGGTGACCCCGCTCAGGCGCAGAAGGCTTTCGTCATTGTCGGGCATCGGATTCCGGTTTTTAACAGAAATTCAATATCGTCCGTCGAACGGGGACGCGATTCGTCGCGTTCAGCCACAGGGTCAGAATATGTGCCCGATGGCCAGGTGCAGCTCCCAGTTGTCGGAGGTGTCGGTATAATCCTCCGGCGCGAAGGGCGAGATGATGGGGTTATTCCCCGGAGCCACGACGAAGCCCACGTCCAGGCGGATGGGGCCGATGGGGGTGACGTACCGTACCCCGAGACCGACCCCCACCGCCATGTCGGCCAGATTCATCTCGGAGATTTTATCCCACACCATCCCCGTGTCCGCGAAAAAGCCGAGGGAGAAATCGCTGTCCGGGATGTCCACCCGGAGTTCCGCGTTGCCCACCAGGGAGGCGACGCCGCCCAGGCTCACGCCGCGGGCGTTGCGCGGGCCCAGGCTGCGCTCTGGAAATCCGCGGACGGAATAGGCGCCGCCGGCGTAGAACCGCTCGTAAACGGGCAACGACCGCGTGTCGTGGTGGACTTCGGCCAGGCCGACGTAGCCGCGCAGGGCGAGGCTGACATAATCTCCGAGGGGGATGTGACCGGACAGGTCCGCGGTGAACTTGTAGAAGTCGTTGTCGCCGCCCAGGGGGCCGCCGGCGTATTCGCCGTAGGGGAGGAGGTACACGCCGGAGTGGGGGTTGAAGGGGTTGTCGCGCGTGTCGATTCCGACGCGGGCGAAAAGGGCGCTGGTGTTGGAGTAGCCCTCCTCCTGCGGCAGGCCCGGGATGTCGTACTCCCAGAGGTTGACCCGTTCCAGGCGCAGCCCCAGGGCCCCGGTGAGCCAGTCGTAGAAGCGCTGCTCCAGGGACAGGTCGCCACCGAAGGAGTCTGCTTTGAAGCCGGTCCTCCGCTCGCGCTCGAAGTACACCCGCGCCCTCCCCGAAAGCCCCCGCACCGATAGAAGCCACGGCTCGCGGTAGATGGCCTGGTACAGTTCCTCCTCGAAGCGGCTGGTCTTGAAGGCGTAGACGAATTTGGTCCCCAACTCGAGGTGTTGGAGCTTGCCCCAGAGGTTGTCATCGCCCCAGGACACCTCGAAGCCGAGCCCGGACCCCGTGCTCTCGGAATATGTGTAACCGAGCTCAAAACCGACCCAGTTCGTCTTGTCGGGCTCCAACTCAAACAGGATGCGGACCTCCGGCGACCGATCGCTTTCGCCGACGATGGAGTAGCTGACGTTGGTAAACAGACCGGTCGAATAGATGTTGCGCTGGCTGGCGAAGACGTCCGAGGCCTTGAACCAGTCCCCCTCGCGGATGACGATTTCGCGCCGGATGACACGCTCGATTAACGTCCCCTGACCCTCGAGGTCCACCCCGACCACCCTCACCCGGGGCCCCTCGTCCACGGTCACCGTCAGCCGGGCCCGGCGCTCCCCCCGCTCCTGCTCGACCTCGATGCTCGCGTAGAGGTAGCCGTGCTCGGCGAATAGGCGTATCAGGTTCAGCCGGACGGCGTCGGAGTAGGTCAGGGTCCACACGTCGCCCGGTTCGAACCCGATCGCAGCCTGGATTTCCGCCTCGTCCACCAGCCCGGCGTGATGGACGTCCACCGATTCCACCAGGGTGGGCGGCCCCTCGTCGATGTCGACGTAGACCACCATTCCGCCGCGCAGGCCGTAGCGACGCTCGATTCGGGTCTCGATGTGGATGCCGGTGAAGCCGTTCTCGCGGTACAGGTCTAAAAGGCTCTGCCGCCCGCGCTCCACCCGGCGCTCCGAGACGTACTGCTCCTCGCGCACGCCGAATACCATCCCGAGGGTCTCCACCGAGAGGTAGGAGTTCCCCCGGAAGGCGACGCGGACGATTTCGTCGTCCTGCGCCGCCCGGACGAGGGCGCTGGCGGCCAATAGGATGA
>CAZNZF010000009.1:16949-36533 GCA_964577465.1 uncultured bacterium
AACCCGATGCGGGCGTCGAAGTCCCAGCGGAAGGCCCAGGGCGGACCGCCCGGCTCGGCCTCGTCGGTGTAGGGGTCGCTCACCCAGAGCGGGAAGTTGAACTCCACGTAGATTGCGTCGCCCACACGGATACGGAGCAGTGGACCGAAGGACGACCGCCAGTGCGTCTCACCGTCGAAGAGGGTCCGCAGCCCGTCGGCCACGGCCCCGCGGTCGAAGAAGGCGCCGAATTCTATCCCGAGGATGACCGGCGCGTAAAGCTCGGCGCCCACTACGGCCATGTCGTCCGCGAAGAGGTCCAGGTCGTTGTAGCCCCGCATTTCACCCGTGAAAGGCAGGCGGATGAGGTCGTACTCGAAGCCGACGTCGTCCTCGGTAAGCTCGAACCGGCGCTGGTCCGGCGCGCGGCCCTCGATGTGCCCGAGCGCGCCGCGGAAGGCCGTCCACAGCCAGGGGGCCAGCCGCAGGTCCTCCTGCGCCCGGAGGTAGAAGCGGCCGTAATCGAAGGGGGGGTGCTCGGGATTCAGGCGGGGCAGGGGGTCGAAGGCGTACTCGGCGCCGAGGTGGAATTGGGGGCCTCCCAGGGGGCCGCGGTCGTTCAGGTTGAACGAGCCGTAGACGGAGAACTGACGACCGTTCTCGCCTTCAAGGCGCAGTGCCCGGTCGCCGTGGTCCCAACTCCGCAGAAGGCAGTAATTCACCCCCGCGACGAACTCCAGCTCTGGGACGTGGGACAGGCGCGGCCGAATCGGCACGGTGAATTGCAGCGACCCGCCCTGCTCATCCTTGCGGGAATACGCCGCCGTTCCTATACGCAGGCCGGGATACCAGTCGTCCAGGCGCGTGGTGAACTGGGCCAACAGGTTCCAGTCCCCGTGCTCGAGGCTGTACGTGGCCGAGAGGAGCAGGTCGTCGTCCCCCCAGATTTCCATGGGCAGCAGGTGTACCCCCTCGCGGCCCCAGAGCGCGGCTCCCAGCCGCCAGGTGTCGTCGTAGTCCGGCCAGGGGAAGGGCACGAGGAAGAGGGTCCAGGCCTCGGGGTCCAGGGCGTCGGGCAGGATGCGGAATTCGAAGGCCGGCTCCTGGGTTTCCATCGGGGTTGTGTTCACGGGGTCGAGGGTCACCTCGGGCGCGCCCAAGACGAGGCTGCTCGTCAACTCGGCGGCCTGCGAGAAACCCGCACTCTCACCCAGACATTCGAAAAACAGTTTCAGCGTGGGATTCTCAGTTTTAATCCGTTCGATGTAGAGCGCCATCGCATCGAAGAGTTTCTTCCTGCCCCAGCGGCGACTCCAGCGGAGCAAGGCCTGGGCGGTCTTCTGCCGGACAGCGGCGTCGTAGGTCTCCGGCTGGTCGAAGGCGTCCGGGCCTGCCGCGGCCGTTCTGTCCCTGCCCGACTGCCGGAGGTCCTCGACGAGGGTGCGCGCCAGCCACTCCTGGTCGATGCCGAGGACGGCTACCTGCAGGAGATCCCGGCCTTCCCCGTAAACGTCTGCCAGGGCCTCGCGGGCGGCCCAGTGGGCGATTCCGTCCATGAGGAAGGGTAGGTTACAGCCCTTGGTCTCGGAGTCCGGTCGGAGCCAAAGGCCGGCCATCTGCCGGGCGTAGGCCAGTTCAGGGAGGCGCAGAAGAGGGTAGCTGGAGACGTCTCCCTCAAGGACGAGGCCAGTGTAGTACTCGTCGCCCGAAAGGGGCACGTCCGCGGCAATCAGGGTCAGGTTGCCCTCCAACGGGGAAAACCAGTCTGCGTAGCGATCGTAAACCTCGCGGGCGAAGTGCAGGCGCCCCTCACCGCTCCCGTCGGCCGTCAGGTCCGCCAGCTCCACCGCCAGGCCGCCCCAGACCTCCTCGGTGACCGCGCCGTTTTTCGCGAGAACGATGTCCGCCCCGCGGCAGTCTTCCCTCTCGACCGAATAGACCCCGTCCTCGTTCACGACGGCCGGGCCCAACGGTTCCCACCCCGGCTCGACGGCCAGGTTGACCATATAATGCGCCGGTCGGGCGGGGAAGACGCCCCAGGGCAGCTCCCGTGCGTCGAGATAATTCCCGTCCGCATCTACGGGCCAGGGCTGCGGGTGCCAGCCGGCCAGGACGACGAGGTCGTCCGCCGCGCCCCAAAGGTGGCGGTATTCGGGGACGCGTGTGGTGAAGTCGACCGATATCTCCAGCGGCCCTTCCGGTACGGGACCGACGGTCAGCCGGACGCCCTCGACGCGGAAGTCGTCCGCTTCCTCTCCATTGACGAAGAGCCGGGTGACGTCCATCCAGCCGTCGAAAGGGTAGGCGCCGTGGTCGTTGTCGGAAAAGAGCCCCATCTCCTCCACCGGGCCGGTGAAGGAGGGGTCGCGGTCGCGGTTGGCGGGCAGATAGAGCAGAAGCTCGTCCCCGACCGTCTCGTCGAGGGCCATCGTCAGCATGCCGTGGATGTTTTCATCCTCGAAGACGGCGTCAATGACTGCCGTCGGCCCCGCGAAGGTGGCTGATATGAAAAAAAGAGCGATGGGTACGGCGAGGCGCACGGGTTACTCCCAAAGCCTTGACAGATGCGCCAAAATCGCCTATATTCTACCACACTTGCTTGCGGAAGGCGTCCGCAGGAGGTTCGAGGTGGCCTGGGGATTCCTGGGAGTGGCGGTTTTAGGCCTGGCCCTGCTGGTCGGCGGTTTCTGGCGCGCTCAAGCATCCGAGCGTCGCTGGGTGCGCGTCGTCGGCCCGCCCGTCGCCGTATTGGGCCTGATCGTCTTCTTCCTGGGCGTCCTCTTGACTACCGTGCCGGGTTTCTTCGGCTAGGTGGGCCGGCTAGGAGGTTGGTTGGGGCCTGATGTCGAGGGGAGCAATCTCGTTCGGATGTCAGGTGTAAAGACTAACGAGTGACCCGGCCCGCCGCGAAATTTTCCTCCTCGCGGTTTTTTGTTGCAGCTTAAGGAGTTGACGTGGTTTCTGATGAACACAAAGTCCGCCTCCGGTTCCCCGACGGCTCGGTCAAGGGCTACCCCGAGGGCGTCCACCCGCTGGACATCGCCCTGGAGATAAGCCCGGGCCTGGCCCGCGCGGCGGTGGGCTCTTTAATCGGTGATTCGCACTGGGACCTGAACCGCCCCCTCCCCGCCGGGGAGCACGCTTTCCGGCTGGTGACCTTCGACGACCCCGAGGGCCGGGAGTTCTACCGGCACACGGCGGCGCACGTCCTGGCCACGGCGGTGCAGGCGCTCTACCCTAAGGCCCGTTTCGGCATCGGCCCCGCCATCGAGAACGGCTTCTACTACGATTTCCTGGTGGAAAAGCCGTTTACGGAGGAGGACCTTCCCGCAATCGAAGAGAAGATGCGGGAGATAATCCAGGCCGACCTGCCGCTGGAGCGGCGCGTCGTCTCCCGGGACGAGGCGCGGGCCGAGATGGAGCGCCGGGGCGAAACACTCAAGGTCGAGCTCATCGACGAGCTGCCCGCGGACGTCGAGGTGACCTTCTACTCCGACGGCGACTTCGTGGACCTGTGCAAGGGGCCGCACCTGCCCTCCACGGGGCGGCTGGGCGTGGTCAAGCTCCTCTCGGTGGCCGGGGCGTACTGGCGCGGCGACGAGCGGAGGCCGATGCTCTCGCGCATCTACGGCGCGGCCTTCCCGAAAAAGAAGCAGCTCGACGAGTTCCTGGAGGGCATCGAGGAGGCCAAGCGGCGCGACCACCGCAAGCTGGGCGCCGAGATGGACCTGTTCTCCATCGCCGAAAACTACGGCCCGGGGCTGATCCTCTACCACCCGGCCGGGGCGACGCTGCACTACGAAATAGAGCGGCTGGCCCATGAGATGCACCGGGCGCGCGGCTACGAGCTGGTCCACACGCCCCACGTCTTCCGCGTGGATTTATGGAAGATGTCGGGCCACTACGACCACTACAAGGACAACATGTTCTTCGCCCGGCTGGGCGGCGGCGAGGCGGAGTACGCCGTCAAGCCGATGAACTGCCCGGGGCACGTGCTCATCTACTCCCACGGCCTGCACTCCTACCGGGAGCTGCCGGTCCGCTACTACGAGTTCGGCCACGTGTACCGCAACGAGATGTCGGGCGTGCTGCACGGGATGATGCGAGTGCGCGGCTTCACCATCGACGACGCCCACATTTTCTGCACGCCGGGCCAGTTGGAAGATGAAATCGTCGGCGTCATCCGCTTCGCCCAGGACTTCATGGGGGTTTTCGGCCTGCCGATGAGCTACGCGCTGGCCACGCGGCCGCCGGACGCTATGGGCTCCGATGAAATCTGGGACCAGGCCACGGTCGCCCTGGAGCACGCGTTGAAGCGGCTCGAGGTGCCCTACGTCGTGGACTCCGGCGGCGGCGCCTTCTACGGCCCGAAAATCGACATCAACGTCACCGACGCCCTGGGGCGCAAGTGGCAGACGACGACCTGCCAGGTGGACTTCAACTTCCCCGAGCGCTTCGACCTGTCCTACGTGGGGGAGGACGGGGCGCGGCACCGGGTGGTCATGGTCCACCGGGCGGTACTGGGGAGCTTCGAGCGGTTCATCGGCGTGCTCATCGAGCACTTCGTCGGAAATTTCCCGCTGTGGCTCGCCCCGGAGCAGGTGCGCGTGCTGCCGGTATCCGAGGATTTTCTGGAATACGCGGAAAAGGTTGCCGACCGCTTCCGAGAAAAGGGGTTGCGTGTCCGCGTGGACGCGAAGGATTCCAAGCTCGGGGCGAAGATAGCCTCGGCGGAGACGGCCAAGGTCTCCTACATCGTCGTCGTGGGGAAGGCCGAGGCGGAGGCCGGGGACATCAACCTGCGCCCGCACGGGAAAAAGGCGTTCAATATAAGCCTTGCCGAGGCCCTGGACGGGCTCGTGCAGGAAAACGACGGGCGTCTGCTGGTCGGCCGGTGGTGAACGACCGGCGACCGGAGCTGATGCAGGGCCGCGCTTTGCATTTTTACCCGAAGGGATGGGGTCAGACCCCGGTCGGGCGGCCGGTTTATTTCATTTGACTTACCGCGGGGATTCATGCTATAAAAGCGCGGCTCTGCTTGTGGTTGCCGGAGGTGTTCCATAGCTAAAGACCAATCTCGCGTCAATGAGCGGATACGCGTCCGCGAAGTGCGGGTGGTGGATGAGGAGGGCACACAGGTCGGCGTAATGCGCACCCTGGACGCCCTCGACCTGGCCCGGAGCAAAGGGCTGGACCTGGTGGAGGTGGCCCCCAACGCCCGACCGCCCGTCTGCCGGATAATGAACTATGGGAAGTACCTCTACCAGCAGTCGAAGCGGGAACACGCGGCGCGGAAGAAGCAGCGGAACTTTTCGGTTAAAGAGATAAAGCTGCGGCCCAAGACCGGCGAGCACGATTTCACCTTCAAGCTCCGCCACATCGAAGAATTCCTGGCGAAGCTCAACAAGGTGAAGGTCACCATCCTCTTCCGCGGCCGTGAGCGGACGCACCCCGAGATAGGGGAAAAAATTCTCGCCCGGATAGCGGAATATTTCGGCGAGCGGGTGGTGGTCGAGCAACCGGCCCGGTTCGAGGGTCGCAACATGACGATGGTCCTGCTCCCCGGAGAAACGTTCAAAGAAGCGGCCAAAATCTGACCCACGAGGTTTCGACTCCGAGAGTTTCACCCGGTTAGCCGCTCATCAAGCCAGGACCTGACCGACGAGGTTTCAGCTCCGAGAATTTAACCCGGTTAGTCACGCATCTTGCCAAGTCCTAATCTGCGAGGTTTTTTAAGTTGCCGAAGATGAAAACGATAAAGGGCGCGGCCAAGCGTTTCAAGCCCACGGCTACGGGCAAGCTCAAACGCGAGCATGCGCTCTTCAACCACATCCTGACCAAGAAATCCGCCAACCGCAAGCGGCGTCTGAGCCAGAGCACCCTGGTTACCACCAAGGGTGACATCAAGCGGATCAAGCGGATGCTCGGTATATAGAGGTGCCGTAATGCCCCGAGTGAGAAATCACGTCGCCTCCCGCCGCCGCCGGAAAAAGGTCCTGGCGCAGGCCAAGGGCTACCAGCACGGCCGGAGCCGGCTCATCACTACCGCCCATGACGCCGTCCGGAAGGCGCTGCAGTACGCCTACCGCGACCGCAGGAAAAAGAAGGGGCTCTTCCGCCGCCTGTGGATAGCCCGCATCAACGCCGGCGTCCGGGAGCACGGCATGAGTTACTCCCGATTTATAAACGGTCTGGCCAAGGCGGACGTCCACCTCGACCGTAAAATCTTGGCAGACCTGGCCGCCACCGAACCGAAGGCGCTGGGACATCTGGTCAAGGTAGCCAAGGGTTAAGAAGAAGTTAGGGTGGACGCCCGGCTGTGGCCTAATAAGTACGGCCCGGGCCCGCGGTTGCCGTGGGCCCGTTTTTTCTCTCCGGACGGGTAAGTGCTGAAGAAGCTGGATCACATCGAGATGGAGGCGAAGCGGCGGATTACGGCCGCCTCGAACTCCAAAGACCTCGAGGACCTGCGCGTCGAGTTCCTCGGACGGCGGGGGAAGCTCACCGAGCTCCTGCGCCGTCTTGGCAAGCTCACGCCCGAGGAACGGCCCCTGGCCGGAGCCAGGGCCAACGAGGTGAAGACCGCCATCCAACATGCCCTGACAGCCCGCACCGCCGAGCTCGCCGCCGGGGAGAAGCGGGAGCCGCTCCTCGACTACACCCTCCCCGGGCGGAGGGTGGAGGTGCGTCGCCGGCACCCGGTGAACCAGGTCATCGAGGAACTGGTGTTCATCTTCCGCGACCTGGGTTTCACCGTCGCCGAGGGGCCGCTCATCGAGACGGAGCACTACAACTTCGACGCCCTGAACACCCCGCCGGACCACCCGGCGCGCGACGAGAAGGACACCCTCTTCCTGCGCGACTTTCCGCTGCTCCTGCGGACCGAGACCAGCCCGGTCCAGGTGCGCACCCTGGAGCATACTCGGCCGCCGGTGCGCATCATCGCGCCGGGTCGCTGTTACCGCAACGACACCGCCGACGCCCGCCATTACCCCGTCTTCCATCAAATCGAGGGGCTGTGGGTGGACGAGGGCGTATCTTTCGCGCATCTGAAGGGAATCCTGCTGGAGTTCGCCAAAAGCCTGTTCGGCCCCGGGGCGCAGGTGCGCTTCCGGCCGCACTTCTTCCCCTTCACCGAGCCCTCGGCGGAGATAGAGGCCACCTGCCCGGCCTGCGCGGGTAAAGGTTGCCGGACCTGTTCCGGCACGGGTTGGATTGAGCTGGGCGGGGCGGGGATGGTGGACCCGGCGGTGCTCGCGCCCCTGGGAATCGACCCGGAGGTCTACACCGGCTTCGCCTTCGGCATCGGTCCCGAGCGCATCGCTATGGTGCGCTACGGCGTCACCGACATCCGGCTCTTCTACGAGAACGACCTGCGCTTTTTGCGGCAGTTCTAAGGTTTCGCCATGAAACTCAACACCGAATGGCTCACCGACTACGTCGAGCTGGACGCGACGCCCGCTGAAATCGCGCGGGCGCTGACCGAGTCCTGCGCCGTGGCCGAGGGCGTCACCGACCCCTACGCCCATCTGGGTGAAGTGGTCGTCGCCCGCCTGGCCTCCGCCGAGCCGCTGTCCGGCTCCGACAAGCTCTTCCGCTGCGACGTGGATTACGGTGAAGGGAAAGCCGTCGTAGTCGCCGGCGCGCCGAATACCCTGAATTGCGTCGGGAAGCTGACGGCCTACGTCCCCCCGGAGACCACGCTACCCTTCGGGACCGTGACCGAGCGGGAACTCTTCGGCGTGACCAGCGCCGGGATGCTGGCCAGCGGACTGGAATTGGGCCTCTCCGCCGACCACACCGGCCTGCTCGTGTTGGAGAAAGGCGAGGTAGGTCAGCCGCTCTCGGAACTTTTCACGGTCCCGGAGTCCGCGGTCATCGACCTGGAAACGACGCCGAACCGGCCGGACACCCTGAGCCATCTGGGTCTGGCGCGGCAGCTCGCCGCCCTGTTCCGCGTCCCGTTCAAGTACCCCGCGCCGCGGGTGAATCCGAAACCGACGGACGACGGCTCGGCGGTCCGCATCGAATGCCCCGACCTGTGCCGCCGGTACGTGGGCCTCATCGTCCGCGGGGTGAAGGTCGGCCCCAGTCCGGATTGGCTGGCCCGGCGGCTCATCTCCATCGGCCACCGGCCCATCTCCAACGTGGTGGACGTGACGAACTACGTCCTGCACGGTCTGGGGCAGCCGCTGCACACCTTCGATCTATCGAAGCTCGCCGGGGGGCGGATCATCGTCCGCCGCGCAAGCCACGGGGAGGCCATCTTTTCCCTAGAGGGCGACGAATGTCGCCTCACGCCGGAGATGATGGTCATCGCCGACGCCGAACGGCCCGTGGCCGTGGCCGGGGTGATGGGCGGCCTGGAATCGGGCGTCGTCGCGGGGACGACTGACATCCTCATCGAGAGCGCGTGGTTCGAGCCGTCGAGCGTCCGCGCCACGAGCCGGGCGCTGGGGCTGGAGTCTTCGTCGAGCCACCTGTTCGGCCGCGGGGCCGATGAAAATCTGGCGCCCGTAGCCGCCCGCTTCGCCGCCGAAATGATTGCCCAAATCGCCGGCGGGACGGTGGACGACCGGCTCCACGATTGCCACCCCGTCCCGTACACGCCGCCAGAGGTCCGCCTGCGCTGGGGCCGCGTGGGCCGGCTCCTGGGCTTCGACGTCGTACCCGCGGAGGGGAGGCGAATCCTCACCGCCCTGGGCTGTGTGATGGTCGCCGAGGACGAAGACGGCGCGACCTGGGCCGTCCCGAGCCACCGGCCCGACCTCGCCCGGGAGGTGGACCTGATAGAAGAGTTGGCCCAGGTGGCGGGCTACGACAACGTGCCGGTGGAGCTTCCGCGCCTGACCGCCGCCCACCTGAACCGGCCCGACCCGGAAGGACCCGTGCACACGGCCCTGGCCGCCGCCGGTTGCCAGGAGGTCCTCACCACCGACTTCGTGTCGCTGGAGGAGGCGGAGGGGCTCGGTTTCTCCGAAAAAGACCTGGTGGCGGTGAAGAACCCCCTGGACAAGGGGCACCCCTACCTGCGGCCCTCGGGCTTCATCGGCCTGTTGAACGCGGCCCGGCACAACGCCTCCCGCGGGGCCGACGACCTGCGCTTCTATGAAATCGCCACCGCCTTCACCGTTTCGGGAAAGGCCCCCGTCGAGACGAAGCGCCTGTGCGTCCTTCTGGTCGGTGAGCGGCCCGCCGACGGCTGGCACGCCCGGGCACGCGCGCTCGATTTCTACGACGCAAAGGGCGTGTGCGCGGCAATTCTTGACGCCCTGAAAACCGTCCCTCCCGAGCTCGTCCCGGGAGAGACGACGGAGGGGACGCCCCTCGAGTTGGAGGTCCGGCTGGACGGGACGGCCGTGGGCCGACTCCTGCAATTCGGCGAAAAACTGCTCGCCGCCTACGACCTGGAGGAGCGGGCGGCCTGGGGGCTGGAGCTGGAACTCGAGCTGATGCTCCGGCTCGTGGGGGACGTGAGAATCGAGCCGCTCCCCCTTTACCCGCCCGGAACCCGTGACCTGGCGTTCGTCTTCGATGAGGGCGTCCGGCACGCCGACATCGTGGAGGTCATCCGGGCCGCTGGCGGCGAACTGCTGGAAGATGTCAGCCTGTTCGACGTCTACGTGGGCCAGCAGGTCGGTGCCGGCAAGCGCTCCCTGGCGTACTCCCTCACCTACCGCGCCACGGACCGCACGCTGACCGACGAAGAGATTGACGCGGCGCACGAGAGAATCGTCCAAAAACTCCGGGAGCGTTTCCACGCGGAGCTCCGGTCGTAACGGCGCCCGCCGAACGCCGTCAACGACTCACCATTTAAGCCCGGGGAAAAAAAACGACGGTCTCGTTAAGTGCCCTTGCGCGGCGCCCCGGCTTTCGTTTAAGATGAGGAAAATATCCGCGCTCCGACTCCCGTGGAGGTATTGGTGGACGAGCTCCTGACGAAACTCGAGAACAAGGTCAAACAGGCGCTGGAGAGAATAGAAGAGCTCGAGTCGCAGAACGCTCGGCTCAAGGAGGAGAACGACTCCCTGGCCGAGGCCAAGGAACGTCTGCAGGAGGAGTTGGAGAAAAAGGAGGGGGAAGTCGGCGTAATCGCCGAGCTCCGCGTCCGTCTGGAGGCCGCCGAGGCGAAACAGGAGCTCGCCCGCCGACGCATCGAGGCCGTCATCGCCGAGCTGGACGAAATTCTGGCGCAGGGCGCCGAGGACCACGGGGAGCCGGTCGAGGCCGAGGCCGACCCGTCCGACGAAGAGGAGGGGCCCGTTCCGCCCGGCGTTGAGTTCCCCGTGGAGGTCGAAGAGCCGCCCGATTCCGGTGAAGATGAGTCCGAAGAACCGTCCGGCGACACCTTTGAAGAGGAGCCCGAAGAACCGTCCGAGGATACCTTCCCGCTTCTGGATTTCGAGGAAGGTGGAAATGCTTCCCCGGGTGAATCCGGACCCCTCCCCGAGGGGAATGGTGAGGAGTCTGATTCCGGGCCGTTCGCCATGGACAGCCCGGCCGACGGGGAAGAATACCAGGAGAAGGACGACGATAAGGACCCCTTCGGTGGCTCCTTTTGACCGTACCCCCTTCCGGCTGACACTGGTCTGGCTTCTCGTCCTGACCGCCGCGGCAGTCTCTCAGGACGCCGAAACCATTCCCGAATCACCCACCCGTGAGCCCACCGCCGAGGAGATCGAGCGGGAACATCTCCTCGAAATCGCTTCCCGAGAGGCCTACCTGGATTCCGATTCCGACTCGCTCCTCGTCGCCACCGGCGCCGAGAGGCGGGCCGAATCCACCCCCTTCGCCGTCACCGTCGTCACCGGCGCGCGGTTGCGTGAGCTGGCCTACACCACCCTGGCCGACGCCGTCGTGGGGCTGGCCGGCATGTACCCCGACTGGCGCTACCGCATGGGCCAGTACGCCGGGTTGGGCATCCGCTGCTCGCCGACCCAGAGGGTCCAGGTCCTCCTGGACGGGGTGCCCCTGGACCACGGCCTGACCTGGTTCGAGGCCCTGTCCACGGTGCCGCTCGACCTGGTCCGGCGGGTGGAGATTCTCCGAGGGCCCGGCGGCGGGCTGTACTCCGCGGGTCTGGGCGGGGTCATCAACGTAGTCACCCGCAACCCCCAGAGGCTGACGATGGCCCTGGCCGAGGTCGCCGGCGGCAGCGGCTCCTTCAACAACCAGCGCTACTGGGGCCGCTTCTCAAACACCGCCTGGGTCGTGCAGTACAAGATCGGCGGCTACAAATGGAGCCACATCGGCGGGGTGGACGAGCTCGAGCGAGACGGGGGCTCACTGGACGCCGAGGTGCGCTTCGACCTGGACCGCCCCAAGCCCGGCGAGTACGTGGACGGCGCGCAAATCGGTCTCTACGTTAGAACATTCTACTCCCGGGCCGGGGACCGCTGGTCGCTGAACGTGCCTATGTGGCGGGACGATTTCAACCTCTACCACTACGGAGCCTATGCAATGGCGCCCCTCGGCGCTTGGGGCGACTGGCGTCTGGACCTCCGCTACGCGGAGACGGAACGCTCACGATACCCCCTGAACTGGGACTACCGCTTTCAGAGCCAGGACCAGCGCCAGCTGGACACATCGTACTACACGGAAAAGACGGTGGACGCCGTCACCCGGCTGGATGCGCTGCCCTGGGAGGGCGGACGCCTCGGATTCGTGCTGGACGGGTTCTGGGATGATGCGGTAGGACTGGACCGGGTGGGGCTCTACAACGCCGGCACCGCGGTGGACGTGGAACAGGGCCTCTTCGGAGGAACGACGCAGCTCGCGGGAGGCGCACGGCTGGACTACTACCCCCTCTACGGTTGGACGCCTACCTTCCGCTGCGGACTTCTCCAGGGAATACCCCACGACCGGGGGACCGATTCGCTTTTCTTGAACTTCGCCGACGGCTTCCGGGTTCCCACTGAGGATGAGCTGGACCTGGCCGACACACTCGATCCCGAACGGGGCTGGGAGGTGGAGGGCGGGGTAAGGCTGAACCGCCCGGCACCCCTCACCTGCCAGTTGACCGCTTTCTACCGTGAGATTACCGATGCCATCCTGACCGGCGAAACGGTCTGCAACCAGCCGGGAATCACAGCGGCCTACGGCGGCGAGGTCGAGCTTGCCCTGGGGCCCTTCTCCGAACCGTACTTCCACGGAACCCGGGCGCGGAGCGAACCGCTGGCCTTCGTTTGGGACTTTCCGCTGAACCTGCGAGCCGACGGCTCCCTCGTCTGGGAAGAGGGGCCGGAGCGGAGCACGGAACCGTATATAATGGTTCGGGGCACTCTGGGATATACGGACAGGTTCTTTCAGAACGACCTTACCGTCACCGGCGAGGCCGTGCTCACCTATCTGAACCAACGACCCGACCTGGGCTACCCCGGAGAGCCCTCGGTGGAACCGGGGCCCGGCGACAACACCGAACAGCTAACCCTGGACCTCTACCTCCGGGCCAGGGTGATAGATTTCGACGTTTCCTTCCGCCTGAACAACCTGATCGGGGATGCGAAGAGCTACTCCACGGCCGGCCGGTTGACCGAGCCCATCGGCTTTTCCCTGACCCTGAGCTGGGTCCTGTACGACTGACCCCGGGAGCGCAATTGGCAAAACTCTACCTGATAAGCGACGCCGAGCTAGACCCGGAGGGGATGCTCGCCCTGTACGACGCCGCGATGCTCGAGGGGACGGGCGCGTTCCAACTCCGGGTGAAGGACCAGGACGACGCGGTTCTGCTCCGTCTGGCGGAGGAGTTCGCGGAAAGGTGCCGGACGGCCGGTACGGCGTTCATCGTCAACGACCGGCCCGACGTCGCCCTGCTGGTTGGGGCCTCCGGTGTGCACCTGGGCCTGCGCGACCTGCCCGTGGGGCGGGTCCAACGGCTGGTCGGCCAGGGAATGCTCGTCGGCCGGACGGTCCGCAATCCCACGCAGGCCAACTCCGCGGTGCAGGCCGGGGCGAGTTACGTAGCTCTGGGACCCTGCTTCGCCACAAAGACAAAACCGGACATAAGGCCGGTGGGGATAAAAATACTCCGTCAGACGGTGCAGATGACAGACGCTCCAGTCTGTGCCATCGGGGGGATAACGCCGGTCAACCTGGGCGAGGTGCTGGACGTGGGACCGTCGTACGTGGCTATGGTAACGGCGGTTTCACGCTCGGACAACCCGATGCAGGTGAAGAAATTTCTCATGGAGACGATGCGGCGGGACGAAAATCGCTACACGGGGTGAAACGGACGCCTCAGAGGGCCGTAGAGCGACGATCCGGCTTTTAAAAGGGGTTAGACACCCTGAAAACGATAAAAAAGGAATCACATTTCCTAACCGGACCCCGCCAATCGGAAAAAGGCTTTAACAAACAGCATCACAAGGTTTATGACCCTGCCACAAAAGAACAGGAGGAATGTGGCAAAGAGGAAGGACACGCCTGTCGAATTTATATCACCCTCTTGAATGCCCCGCCCTTTTCGGCGGCCCGTGGAAGGGCCGCCCTACACCTTTTACCTTCAGCATCTCTTCTTTTAAAAGTGTGCTAACAGCTCGTTAGCGGTCGTCTCAACATCGTGCTGGTCCGAAATGAAGTGGTGATCTTTAAAAAATACGGTCCGTGAAAAACGGACCTTTTTTAATGGGTCGAGTAAAAGGGAAATTTAAATAAGAATGAAAATGAAGTTAAAAAACCAAAAGCTTACGAGATTAATGGTTATTTAAAAGTAAAGCGATTAGGTCTGGAATATAGAGCGTCAATTACATCGGAAAAAAACACCCCGGATAAACCGGGGCGTTACGTCTGATAAGGGGGGTTATGTATCCTACTTCTTCTTCTTATGGCGATCAGCCCGACGCTTTTTCTTCCTCTTGTGCGTTGCTATCTTCTGCCGTTTGCGTTTCTTACCAGAACCCAAGTCTCACCCCTTTGAATCTGTCTTTGAAATGAAGGGCCCGTCAGGTGTGCGAGGGCCCAACTATAGCATAAAGACGAGAAATTTTGAGTGCGTTTTTTCTAATCGGGCAGGATGGCTTTCAACTGCTTGGACGGCTTGAAATGGGGAACCCACTTGTCCGATACGCGAATCATCTCACCGGTACGCGGATTGCGGGCCAGACGGGCCCGTTTCTTACGCAGACGGAACGTCCCGAACCCCCGGATTTCGATGCGTTGACGGGAAAGGGTTTCGTCATCGCCGGGTTTGGTCAGAGAAATGTTTATCATCTCCAGGATCGCATTTATCAATTCCGTTGTCTGTTTGAGCGTCAATTGGGTTTTTTTCGCGATCCGCTGAGCGAGGTCCGCCTTTGTCATCCCCCTACTCCTTCCCGCGAGGGCCAGCGTTATTTATTATCCATAAAAAGTTACTGGAATGCAAGTTATGAATTGCGACCCACGGTGAGGTCCTGATACCGACCGCACTTGTCCCCCCAGCGACTGATTACGACCCCATCCTGGAGTATCTCCACCACCTCGCACACGTTGGGGCAGTTGCCGCACTCGAAGCCGATGGTTTTGTACTTGAACTCCGCCGCTTGGAAGCCTTTGAACCGGGTGGAGCCCGTCACCGCCACGCGTTCCAGGGCCAGTTGAGCCGCGCCGATGGCCCCCATGACGTCGTGGTAGGGCGGGACGATGACCTCGAAGCCCAGGTGTCTCTCGAAGGCGCTCTTTATTCCGCGGTTGGCCGCCACCCCGCCCTGGAAGACCACGGGCGGCTGGATGTCCTTGCCCCGGGCGATGTTGTTGAGGTAGTTGCGCACCAGGGCCTCGCACAGACCGGCGATGATGTCCTCGGTCGTGTGGCCCATCTGCTGCTTGTGAATCATGTCCGATTCGGCGAAGACGGTGCAGCGTCCGGCGATGCGCACCGGAGCTGTGGAGCGCAGCGCGTGTCCGCCGAAATCCTCGATGGGGATGGACAGACGGGCCGCCTGCTGGTCCAGGAAGGAGCCGGTTCCGGCGGCGCAGACCGTGTTCATGGCGAAATCCACCACGATGCCGTCGCGCAGGATGATTATCTTGGAATCCTGGCCGCCGATTTCGAAAACGGTGCGCACACCGGGGATGACCAGCGAGGCCGCGATTGCGTGGGCCGTTATCTCGTTCTTGACCGAATCGGCGCCGACGAGGACCGCGGTGAGCTGCCGTGCCGACCCCGTGGTCCCCACGCCGGCGATGTCGCCGGTCCGGTCGCCCAACAGGACCTTCATCTCCGCCAGGCCCTGCTGAACCGTCTCGATGGGCCGTCCCAGGGTGCGCAGGTACAGCTTCTCCACCACCCGGCTCTGCGGGTCGATGACGGCCAGATTCGTGCTGACAGAACCGACGTCCACGCCCATGAATAATTGTTCGCCCAAGTTACTACCCCGCTCAGTACGCAGGCACCGTTAAAGAACGCTTGCGGGCCATCAGGTCCACGAAGGCCTCCAGGCGGGTCATGATTCCCGCCTCGGCGGTGTGTTCGTCGATTATAAGCGTCAGGACCGGAATTTTCAGCTCCTCCGAAACCCGCGTAAGGATGTTCTGGGCCACGATTTCGGGCATGCAGGTGAAGGGCATCAGGTGCACGATGCCGTCGTAGCCCTCCCCGGCCAACCGGACCGTCTGCCCCACGGTGACCAGGGACTCGCCGCCGGCGTCGTAGGCCAGGTACTCCCCGGCGAATTTTTTTGCCACCTCTCGCGTATTCTCCTCCCGCGTCCCGCCCACCGTCATCTTGTGGTGCAGCCAGGCCGACAGGGAGACGGGCCGCGTGACGAGGACCCCCATGCGCCCGAGCTTGCGTTCAATGTCGAAGTTGACGAAGCGCTCCAGGACGACGTACAGCTCGCCCACCACGCCCACGCGCAGAAGCCCCCCCCCGGTCAGTTCGCGGCGGGGCAGGGCGGCGAACTCGCGCCGGGCCCGACGTTCGATGGCGCGCAGCTTGAAATATCCACCCGCCTCGTCCACCGCCTGGAGGCACTTGTCCTGGAGTTTGTCGGCCTCCCGGGGATTTTCGCACACCGGCCTCGACTGCCGGGTCAGCTCCTCGATGTGCTCGATGGCGGAAAGTTTGCGCAGGCCGAACTTGAACGCCCGCCAGATGGTCAACAGGGATTTGCCGTTGGAGATGTGGCGGAACATCTCCACGAAATCCTCTTTGGTGTCCTGGGAGAAGTAGTAGAAAGTGACGTCGTAGCCCATGTTCCGCAGAATCTGCTCCTGGATGATGCCGTAGTAGCCGAAGCGGCACGGCCCGCCGCCGCCGATGACCAGGACCGTGTCCGCGCCGCGGTCCAGCGCCTCGATGAAATCGCCCAGATTGATTTTCAGCGGGAGGCAGGCGGTCTCCGGGGAATGGCGCACGCCGAGCTCCAGCGTCCGCTTCGAGGGGCGCGGCGGCACGACGTACTCGCGCCCCAGCGCCTCCAGAAGCACCCGGAGCGCGATGTACATGTTGCCCATGTGGGGGAAGGTGAGAATCATGGAATTTTTCGCCCCATCAGCGCTTCCTAGTGTCTTCGGCCGAATGAGGGGGCGGGGACCGTGTGATTGCGGGTTCAGCCGCGGCTTGTCCAGGGCCGCGTCCGTGTGGCTCGGCTTTTCGTAGTAGAGCTTCCGCGCCGGTTCCCGGACGTGCTCCGGCAGCTTTTGCAGGGGGTACTCCCCCCGGGCGATGGCCCGGGCATGACACCACCACGGTTCCTCGGAGGTCGGGCCGCAGGAATCCCGTTCCATCTCCTCCCCGACGTACCGCAGCGTCCCTAAATAGCGCACGTCGAGAATCGCCAGGTCCTCCGGGATTTCGGCGCCGAGCGTCTCGGCAATATCCCAGCGACATCCCAGCAGCCCCGATATCTCCTGTTCGAGGTCCTCCTCCTCGGCGCTCTCTATCCACCCCTGATACGCCCGGAAGGCGTCATCGTAACCCGATGTCTTAAGCTTCAGCACCCCGGGCCTTCTTTCGCCGAATCATGTCCAGAAACGCCTCCAGCCGGGTCATGAGCCCCGCCTCACCGGTGTGCTCGTCGAGGACGATGGAGGTGTAGGGCATCCGGGGGTGCCTGGCCGCCACGGCCTCCACCAGCGTTTCCAGCATGGAGGCGGGCCCGCACTGGAAGGGCAGGACGAAGAACACCCCGTCCACCTCCTCCTGGCGCATGAAGTAGCTGGCGGCTCCCAGGATTTCCCGGCCCAGCGTCCAGTACGGCGGGCGCTTGTAGCTCCCCAACTCCCGGTCCAGCGTCTGATGGTCCACGCTCTCGTGGGTCAGAATCCGGCAGCCCATTTTACGCAGGCGCCCTAAAATCTCCAGGGAGATGAAGGGGTCGAAGAGGAGGTAGGACCGGCCGATGACCCGCAGCTCGAGTTCGTCCCCCTCCTGCGGGGCGACGTAGGGCTTCTCCTTCTCGATGGATTCCAGGAGCGCGGCGGGGTCCTTCCCCAGGATACAGTCGGCGCGGAAGGCGGCCTGCGCCCGCTCGGCGGCGCCCAGGGCCTTTTCCGTCTCCTCGGGGCCGAAACCTAACATGCGGGCCGCCTCGCCCAGCGTCTCCAGAATACCGCCCGCCCCCTTGTTCACATCGGCCACCGGCGAAATCAGCGGCAGGCCCACCGAGATGCAGCTCTTCACCATGTCCGGCAGGCCGATGAACTTCGGGCAGAGGGACGACCCCGGCTCCAGGCTGACCAGGCGGGGGAGGAAGATGTGGTCCACAACGCCCTCGAGGGCGTGGATGTGCCCAAAGGTCACCTTGAGCGGCAGGCAGGCGTCGTCCACCGTGGAGGCGATGCCCCAGGCGACGAGGTCTTTGTTGCTCGGGGGCGAGACTACCAGCTCGACGCCGAGGCGGCGGAAGAAAGTGGCCACGAGCGGCAGGAAGCGGTAGTAGAGGATTAAGGTCCGGGGGAGCCCGATGCGCATTAAACTCCTCAATTACCTACGCACGCGGTCGGTAATGGTAAACCGGCGGTCCGGGCTTGTCAACCTACTCCGACCCGGAGAGGCCACGGTAGATGGGGCTCCGGCGATAGAAGCGCTCCACCTGCAGGGCGATGACCTTGATGACGGCCGCGATGGGCACCGCCAGGAAGGCCCAGATGATGCCGAACTGAAGGCCCACCAGCACGGAGAGAATCAGGAGTACGGACCCTATTCCGACCTTCTTCCCCACCACCAGCGGGTCGAGGACGTAGCCCGAGATGGTGAAGGCCACCACGTAGAGCGCCAGGGTCAACAGCATCGTCGGGGCGGGGTCCGGGGTGAAGAAGGCCATAGGCACGGCCACGGCGCCGGCCACCACAGGCCCGAGGAACGGGATGAAATTTAAAATACCGGAGATGAACGCCAGGGGGATGAAGAAGGGCACACCCAGGAGCCACAGCCCGACCCCGGTCACCACCCCGATGAAGGCGCAGGTGACGAGCTTGGCGCGGAAGAAGCCTACGAAGACGCGGTTCACGTCCTCGCCGAAATCCTTTACACGCTCGTGGTGCCGCCGGGGAACGAGGTCGGTCAGCCGCTTCTTGAAGCGGTCCACGTCGCGCAGGAGCAGGAAGGTGAAGATGGGGATGAGTATGAGGTTCCCCAGGTCGCCCAGGCTCGCCAACAGACGCTCCAGCAGGACCGCCACGTCCGGTATGGCCTCGGAGATGGCTGTCTGGAGCCGGGCGGTGAGCGATTGCACCGCGTCCCGCAGCTCGGGGGTGCCTCCGGCGAGTCCGTCCAGCCAACGCTCCACCCGACCCACCAGGCTGGTGAAATCGAACTCCTGCAGACGGGCGATGTCGTTGCGGACCGTGGGGACCAGGAGCAGGGCCAGGCCGACGACGAGGCCCACGGCCCCGACGATGACCGTGAGCGCGGCGACGGCGCGCAGACGGGCCCCCTTTTTGTCCTTCGGCGGCTCGACGTGCTCGTGACGGGCCAGGCGGTGGAAGAACTTGTCCACCCTGTCCGCCGCCGGGTCCAGGAGAAACGCCAGGAACAGGGCGACGACGAAGGGGAAGAAGGCGTCCCAGAGGTTGATTACGCCGTAGATGACGCCGGCGACGGTCACCAGGGCGATGAGGGAGATGGCACGCGCATCGTGGTAGGCGAAGGGAACCAGAATCAGCACCAGGGCCAGCCAGACCACGAAGGGGGTGACGACCGGCCAGACCAGGTACACGAAGAGGCCCAGGAGACCGAGAAAGACGACCATGACCGTCCAGAGCGGCACCCTGCCCGTCGGCCGCCGGGGATAGTCGGTCGGGATGAGGTCGTTGTCGTCCGGTTCCCGGTCCGTCAAGAGACGCCCCCTCACGCGCTGTGGGGGGCTAGTATAGCACGATTTATAAACGAGATGGGACCGGCGAAGAGCCGGTCCCGCGGGCGGAAAGGTTTCAATCCCACTCCCTCCTTTGGGGGGAAGCGCACCTACATGTTAAAGTGAGGAGCAAAATACGGCGGGGAAAGGATTTGCTTCGCATAGCTCGCTTCACTCGGTTCCCCGCCCTACGGCATCGCAACCCATTCTTGTAGGTTAAATATTAATAAAGGCGGGTGTGGACACCCGCCCCTACGTCTATTCACCGCGAATCCTACCCGTAGGGGCGACCGTCCACGGTCGCCCGCGGGCGGGGACGGAGCCCCGC
>CAZNZF010000010.1:0-33742 GCA_964577465.1 uncultured bacterium
TCAGCGGCACGGGGAATCGAACCCCGGTTGCATGGCTGAGAACCACGCGTCCTAACCACTAGACGATGCCGCCAAAGCAACGCCGTTGTAACTCAAACGGGCCGGTCTTGTCAACCCCTCTCCCGCGCCGGGCGCGCGCTTAGGGAAGTGACAAGGGGCTTATACCCCTTGTCTGAGCGTACCGTACATTACCCGTCCCGTTTCGTCCTCTGGCTGGGGCGGATGGATTCGAACCACCGTAAGCAGATCCAGAGTCTGCTGTCCTGCCACTAGACGACGCCCCAGCAGGGGGGAAGCCTAGCACAAAGCCGGGTTGGGAATCAACCCGCGAGCGGTGCTTCTCCGTGCGCCACTTTTATCTCGAAGGACGTCAGCACGGCGTCGACTTCCCCCATCAGGCCCTTCCAGTCCTTCTCCGGCGCGGCGAACTGAATCCCGCAGAGCGTCTGCCCCTTGACCAGCGTCCAGTCCCAGCAGCGCCAGGGGGCACCCTCGACGTTGAAGGTGAACTCGACCCGGACGGCCTCGACGCCGGCGAGCTCGACCGCCTCCCGCCCCACCTCCGCCATGCCCGAGAAGGTCGGCTCCAGCTCCCAGAGCTTGTCCTCCAGGGCCAGGTCCCGGTCCTCGGCGGTGAGCTCCGCCCCCTGGTTCCGGCAGAAGACCGACAGGTAGGCCCCGGTTTCCGGCGAGCGGAGCATGGCAGTGTCGGAACCCGTGGCCGGGTCCTGGATGAGCTCGCCTTCATCCCAGAGTGCGTTGGCGACGGTGAAGGTGAGGCCGAAGCGCTCCAGGTTGATGTCGCGGCGCTCGGGCGCGGTCACGGTTTCCCCGCCGTCCGGGCTCTCGGGTGGTTTCTGCTCCTCCCCGCAGGCCAGGGGGATGAGGCAGGCCGGGATTAAAAGGAGCCAGGCCGGTTTACGCATTTTCAACCTCCTGAGAGGACACGAGGCGCTGAACCGCTTGCCATTTGAAATAAAGAGGCTCACCGGGCGATGACGAAGCGCCGGAGGGTGCTCGCCCCGCTGGTTTTATCGGTGAGCTCCACCAGGTACACCCCCGGCGCCAGACCGTCGGTCGAGAGGGTCACCGTTTCCCGGCCGGCGGGGTGCTCGTCGGCGTAGGGCCGGGCCACGCGTCGGCCCGCGAGGTCGTAGACCGTGAGCGCCACTCTGGCTTCTATGGGGAACGTGAGCACGAAGTTCACCGCACCCGAGGCTGGTGAGGGGTAGGGTTGGCCGAGGAGGACCCGGGGTATCGGCAGTCCCCGGCCGTAGATGAGCGACTCCGGCCCGCGGGAGAGCTCCCCGCCCTCGGAGACGAGGGCCGTGACGCGGTAGGCGTACTGCCGGTCCCACTCCACATCGCGGTCCAGGTAGGGGCCGGTCGGGACGGAAGCCGTGCCCAGCGGCTCCCAGGGTCCCGAGTCCACCTTCCGGTAGAGGCGGTATCCCTCCACGAGGTCGGGGCGGGTGAGCGTCCAGTCCGCCAGGACGCCGTCGGCGGTCTGGGTCAGGTCGAAATCGGTGAACCGCAGGCCGGCCTGCATCGCCAGGAGCGCCAGGAGGCACTGGAGCCGGCCGTAGCCCGCGTAGTCGTCCTTGCCCGCCTCGCCCAGGTCCAGGGCGGAGAGCTCCAGGTAGTCCTTCACCGCATCGGGCGTCAGGGAGGGGTCGGCCTGGAGCAGGAGGGCGACGGCCCCCGCCACGTGGGGGGTGGCCATGGAGGTGCCCTCCATGTTGATGTAGCCCCCTCGGCGGCCGTCGATGCTCCGGATGCCCTCGCCGGGGATGACCGTCCCCCCCGGCGCGCAGACGTCCGGCTTGATGCAGCCCGGCGGGTAGGGCCAGTCGTCGTAGGGCGGGTCGTAGCTCCACTCCGCGGGACCGATGCTGGAGAAGAAGGCGACCCCGTCCGCCGACTCGGTGGCGCCGACGGTTATTATCTCCGGCACGTCGCCCGGGGTGCGGATGTTGTCTGGCGGCGGGTATTGCCCGATTTTATCGCCCTCGTTCCCCGCCGCGGCCACGATTACCACGCCCAGGTCCAGGGCGGTCCGGCACGCGTCGCGCCACAGCGGCTGGTTGTGGGACTGATTCTGATACCAGCCGAAGCTCATGTTCATCACATCGGCGCCCATCTCCACCGCGTAGTCCATCCCGTCCCAGACGATGTACTCCGTGCCGCGGCCGGAGTCGGAGAAGACCTTTACCGCCATGATGCGTGCGTCGGGGGCCACGCCCGTCTGGGACCCGGCGCTGCCGTCGCCGGCCACTATGCCCGCCACGTGGCTCCCGTGGCCGTCCTCGGGACCCAGGACGGTGCCGTCCTTGTAGTAGAAATCCCAGCCGTTGACGTCGTCGACGTAGCCGTTGGAGTCGTCGTCGAGGTCGTTGTCCGGAATCTCGCCGGGATTCACCCAGGGGTGGTCGGCCAGGTCGGGGTGCTCGAAGTCGCAGCCGGTATCCACCACGGCCACCACCACGCCGTCGCCGGTGTAGCCGTAGGGCTCGCCCCAGACCAGCGGGGCCTCCACGCGGCCCACGTTCCAGGTGATGTCGGCGGCGGCGGAGCAGAGCGCGTCGTCGGTGGTGGAGCTTGCGACCACGCGGTCCACGCCGGGGAGGTCGACCAACCTTCGGGCGACGTCGGCCGTCACGCGGGCCCCCACGGCGTTCAGTAAATAGAGGGGCCGGATGTCCTCCACCCCCCCGGGCGCCTGCCGGTGGAGGAAGTCGAGCACCGGCGCCTGGGTCCGCCCGCACATCTCTTCGAGGAGGGACCACCGGGCGGCCCGCCGCTCGTCAGGGGCGAGTGCGGTTCCGCAGCTTTCCAGGTGAAGGTCGGCGGGACGCTCGGAGAGAACGACCACCACGGGCACCGGGGAGCCCGGGTCGCGGTCGAGCTCCGCCTCCAGGAAGGGGTCGAGGGTGCCGGCGGCCACCGCCGATGCCATCAGTAGCTGAATGACGAGAATGCGCACGGTTTGAAGGCTCAATCTTCCTGGCGCAGCGGCACGGGGATACTGGCAGCGGCACAGCGATACGGAAGAAACCACGGTATAATTTGCACGGTTAAACGGCTCAATCTTCCTGGCGTAGCGGCACGGGGATACGGAACGAACCACGGTAGGATTAAAAATGCGCACGGTTAAGAAGGCTTAATCCGCCGGGATGACCTCGGCGCCCAGGCGCGCGGCCAGCTCCACCGCGAGGACGCACTTCGTCTCCAGAATCCTGAGCTCCCGCATCCGCTTCCGGCCCTCGGGGGTCGCGATGTCCACCCCGGTGATGTCGGCGCAGAGGGCGGAGCCCATCCGCTTCTCGAAGGTTTTCACCACCGGCGCGCAGAGCCGGTAGGCCGCCTCCTTCGCCTCTCGGTCATTGTAAACCTTTGGGCCTTTCAACAACCCCAGCGCCATGACCGCGCCCGTCAGCGCGCCGCATGTCAGGCCTGCCCGGGCGGTGCCGGCGCCGAAGGGGGCGGCCAGGGCGAGGTACGGCAGCGGGTCGACGCCGGCCGGCTCCAGCAGCGCCGACATGACGGCCATGGCGCAGTTGTAGCCCTCCACGGCGAAGAGCGCGCGGGCCCTTTCCACCGCCCGTTCAATCTTCCCCTCGTCCATCGTTTCCTATTTAATGGCCGACCAGCTCCACGTCCCGGGAAAAGCTGAAATCGTCGTCGTAGCCCGGCTTGTGGCAGGCGGCGCAGAAGCGCGCCTCGACTGCGGGTGGAGGTTCGCCCGCCGGGTGCTCAGCCGGGGTCTCGTGGCACATCTGGCAGCCGACGCCGGCGAGGTCCGGCGTAAGCTCGAGGCTCCCGAAGCCGCCGGGTTTGCCGAAGCCCGTGGCGTGGCACCGGATGCACTCCAGGTTCCGGTCATCCCCCGTGGCGACAAGGGATTCCCAGGCGTGGGCGTGGGGGGTGGAGGACCACTGGGCGTACTCGTCCGCGTGGCAGGCGCCGCAGTAATCCGCCCCGTGCCAGGCGTATTCGCCCTCGGGCTTGTAGAATCGTTCCAGCCAGTCCTCGTAGCGCTCGTGCTCGTAGGCCAGGATGACGGCGCGCGTCGCCGGGTCCACCTCGAGCACCTCGCCGTCCACGGGGACCGCCTCGTAGGAGACGAGCTGACCAAAGGTATCGGGGTCGAGGCTCAAGCGGGCGACGCCCACGTACCTCCCCTTCCGGCCGGGCCACACGATGGGAGCCGCGTAGGACAGCTCCGGCTGTCGCCGGAAGAGCCCGGAGTGCCCGCCGACGACCAGGTCCACCCCGGGGAAATTTTCGGCGATTTCCACCTCGCCGGGCACGCCCAGGTGCGACAGGACGATGACGATGTCGCAGCCCGCCGCTTTCAGCTCCTCCACCGCCGCCCGCAGCGGCTCCCGCCAGTCCGACACCGCGTAGCCCAGCGCGGCCGGGTCGGGCCCGGTGGCGAAGCAGTCGGGATGAATGACCGCCGCGAGGCCGACCTTCACCCCGCCGCGCTCCAGGATGAGCGTCGCCGGGAAGGGGGGCCGTTCGTTCGCCAGGGGGACCATGTTGGCGCAGGCGAAGGGGAGCAGGGCCAGGAGCCGGGCCGGAGTGATCTCACCGCCGAGAAGGTCCTGGTCGCCCAGGGCGATGAGGTCGTAGGCGGCCAGACGGTACACGTCGAGCACCGCCTCCGCCTTGCGGGGCTTGTCGTCCACGCCCAGGAGGTCCCCGGTGTCCACCAGGACGAGGTCGGGGTCCTCTTCGCGCAGGCTTTTAATCAGGCTGGCTCTCTCCGCCAGCCCGCCGAGCCGGTTGGCCGGTCACCCGCACGTGGCCAGCTCCCCCCACACGTCGCTGGTGACGACGACGGTCAGCACGGGTCCGTCGTCCGTCGCGGCGGCGAGGGCCAGGGAGAGCGCCGCGATGAGGGCGAGGGCGGCGGTAGCGATGAGCGTTTTGGTCATGGCGTAAACAAAAAAGGGGCCTCGGCCACATTATACTACGCCGGCGACGGTCGTTGATTCCCCTCCAGGCGGCGGAGGAACTCCTCCTCGTCGACGACCTCGACGCCCAACTCCCGGGCCTTGTCCAGCTTCGAACCGGCGTCCCGCCCGGCCACGACCAGGCCGGTCTTCTTCGACACCGACGACGCGACCTTGGCCCCGGCGGCCCTGGCTCGGGCGGCCATCTCGTCCCGGGGAATTCCCAGCGCGCCGGTGAAGACGACGGTGAGCCCCTCCAGCGGACCCGGCTCCTTCCGGACGACCTCCAGGCGCGGGTCGATGCCGTACCCCCGGAGCCGCTCGACGAGCCGGGCGTTGCGCGGGTTGGCGAAGAAGTCGCGGACGGCGGCGGCCACCGTGGGCCCCACCCCCTCCACCGCGGTCAGCTCCTCCTCCGTCGCGGCGGCCAGGGCGGTGATTCCCCCGAAGCTCCGGGCCAACGCCTCGGCGGTGGTCTCCCCCACCTGGGGGATGCCCAGGGCGAAGACGAGCCGGGGAAGCGAAACGTCCCGGCTGGAAGCAATGGCGGCGACGAGGTTCTCCGCCGATTTCTCCGCGAACCCCTCCAGGCCCCGGACCTTTTCCGCGGTCAGCTCGTAGAGGTCGGCGGGGCTCTGCACCAGACCGGCCGCCAGGAGCCGGTCCACCACCTTGCCGCCCAGCCCCTCGATGTCCATCGCCCCCCGGCTGGCGAAGTGCCACAGCCGCTCGCGCACCTGCGCCGGGCAGTCGGCGTTGACGCAGCGCACCGCCACCTCACCCTCGAGCCGGACGACCGGCTCCCCGCACGCCGGGCAGCGGTCGGGCATCGTAAAGGTTTTTTCCGAGCCGTCGCGGCGCTCGACCAGCGGGCCGACCACCTCGGGAATCACGTCCCCCGCGCGCTGAATCTCCACGAAATCCCCCGCCAGAACACCCAACCGCTCTATCTCGTCGGCGTTGTGCAGGCTGGCCGAGGAAACGGTCACTCCCCCCACCATAACCGGCTCGAGCTCGGCCACCGGGGTCAGCACCCCGGTGCGTCCTACGGAGACCTTGATGTCCACGAGCCGCGTCACCGCGCGCTCCGGCGGGAACTTCCAGGCCACGGCCCAGCGCGGGCTCCGGGCGATGGCCCCCAGCCGGTCCCGTTGGGCGAGGGAGTCCACCTTGACCACCACGCCGTCGATTTCGTGATTCAGCCCCTCCCGCCGGGCGAGGAGGCGGTCGTAGTACGCCAGGATCCCCTCGACCCCCTCCACCGCCGAGCGGGGGCCGTTCACCGGGAAGCCCCAATCCTCGAGTGCGACCAGGCTCTCCCGGTAACTCGCGCAACCGAGCCCCTCCGCGTCGACCAGGTTGTAGGCCAGGAACGAGAGCGGCCTCCGGGCGGTGACCTGCGGGTCGAGTTGGCGGAGGGAACCGGCGGCGGCGTTGCGCGGGTTGGCGAAGGGCTTATCCCCGAGCTCCTCCTGGGACCGGTTCAGGCGGAGGAAATCCGCCTTCTCCATGAACACCTCGCCGGTAATGGTCGCTTCGGAGGGCGGCCGGCCGCTCAGCCGGAGCGGGACGGCGCCGATGGTGCGCACGTTGGCCAGCACACCCTCGCCGGTGGTTCCGTCGCCCCGGGTGGAGGCCTGGACCAGCACGCCGTCCGCGTAGACCAGCTCCACCGCCAGGCCGTCGATTTTGGGCTCGGCGACGAGCGCCGGCTCTTCGCCGTCCAGACCGTCAAGACAGCGCCGGAGCCACTCGCCGAACTCCTCGACGGTCAGCACGTTGGCCAGGGAAAGCATGGGGGCTCGATGGCGGACCGGTTCGAACCGCTCGCTGGGGGTCGCGCCGACGCGCTGGGAGGGGGAATCGGGGGTGACGAGCTCCGGGTGCTCGGCCTCCAGGGCGATGAGCTCCCGCAGGAGGTCGTCGTACCGGGCGTCGGTGAGCTCGGGGGCGTCGAGGACGTAGTACCGCCGGTTCGCCTCGCGGATGAGGCGGACCAGCTCGGCGTGCCTGTCGGCCGGGTCACTCATCCCCACCCCTCCGTCCAAGAGCCGTCAGGCCCTGGAAGCAGAGCGACATGACGCAGGACTGGATGATGATCAACGCCAGCCAGGTCAGGGACCAGAGGGTCAACTCCGCCTCGGCCGGCCCCTGAAAGAGGGCGGAGAACCCGAGGAGCGGCAGGAGGTTCACCGCAATCCACAACGCGACGCCGAAAACGAGTCCCTTGAGCCAGACGCCCCCCGGAAGCCGGCGCTGGAGGTGGGCGTAGAGGTAGCCGACCAGCGCGCCCTCGGCGAGGATGAACAGGCAGTAGACGAACACGTCCCACCCGGTGAGACGGCCGAAGAGCTCGGGGTAGAGGTCGCTCAGGCGGGGGCCCAGGTCCAGGGCGGTGCGCAGGAAAAGCTGGGAAACGAGGCTCGCCGCGCCTCCCGCCAGTCCGGCCACCACACCTCTGCCTACGGGTACTTTCATGCTTAAGGCAAGGGGCTTAAACCCCTTGTCTCCTTAAAAGGGCTCGTTCTCGAGCATCCGGCCCGTGACGGCGTCCACGGTGCTGGTTCGGGACTCGAACCCCGAAGCGCCGCGGACCGTGCAGGTCAGCTCCCACACCGGCTCCGCCCCGTCGGAGGTTACTCGGGCGAAGAGGCGCAGGCGCTCGTTCACCGGGGTGCCCCCGGAGAGGATACCGGCTATACCGGCCATGCGGGCCGATTTGGCGGCGAAGTCGGAATCGATGAAGAAATTGCCGTCCCACGCGGGAAGGGATTGACCGGGAGGGAGCGGTTCCGGCTCGCCGAGCGGTGCCAGCAGGCCGTCGGGCCCCAGGTGGATTCGGATGACGGACCCGGCGGCCGCCGAGTGGAAGGTGTAGGTCCAGTCGGGGCAGCGCCCGTCCCCGAACACGGGCCCGTAGTCGAGCCCCAGGGCCTCGCAGAGCACGGCGTCGGGCAGATAGGCCACGGCCAACGTCCGCGCCTCGGCCAGCCTCTCGGACGCCGTGGTCCCCGCGGGGTTATCATACTCCCCGCGCGGATTCCCGCAGGCGAGGAGGAGAAGCGTTCCGAGAAACAGCAGGGCGGTCCGCCTCATCGGCCCGCGGCGAGCCGTTCGATGAACCGCCGGTAGTCGGGCGTAAGCTCCATCCCGCGCCGGGCCATCACCACCTCCGCCACCTCCAGGGCCTTGGCCGGCTCGTAGGCCTCGAAACCGCCGAAGGGCCCCCAGGAGAAGGGCGGCACGTACCCGCCCACCGTCGGCGAGTTGAAGACGTTGGCGAAGGGGCCGACGCAGACGCCGGTGCCCACCATCGTTCCGATGCCCAGCTTGACGTGGTCGCCCAGGAAGCAGCCCGCCTTGTCTAGGCCGGTGGGCACCCGTCCCTCGTGGGTGTGGGCCCGCACCTCCCCGTAGGTGTTCTTCAGGTCCGAGTTGGTCGTTCCGGCGCCCAGGTTCACCCACTCGCCCGCGTAGGAATGCCCGATGAAGCCGTAGTGGTGCTTGTTGACGTGGTCGGCGAAGATGCTCGCCTCGACCTCGCCCGAGACGCGGCAGTTCCGGCCGAAGGAGCAGCCGGGGCGTATCTGGGCCGAGCCCACCACGGTTTGCGGCCCGATATAGCAGGGTCCCTCGATGCGCGAGGGGGCGCGCAGCTCGGCCTGTCTCGCCACGACCACGGGGCCCTCCGCGGTGGAGAAGACCACCCCGCGCTCGACCTGGGCGCCCTCCTCGATGAAGACCAGCGCCGGGTCGCCCTGTACGTCGCCCTTCCACCCGGCGTTCTTGAGCTTCCGGGTGAGGACGGTGAAATCGCGGCGCAGTGCCTCGGCGTTGGCCTCGACGAGGTCCCAGGGGCGGCGGAAAAGGCCGGTCGCCTCCGTGCCCCGTTTGCTCCCGTTCAACCCCTTGGGCCTCCCGCCATTCAGGAACCGCTCGATGAATTTTGGGTCGCTGGTATGGATGCCGCCCAGGATATCCTTCGCCTCGGCGGGCTCCAGGCTGGCCCAGATCAGCAGTTTCTCCTCCCCGACGGCGTAGAGCTCCTCCACCCGCTTGCCCAGGGTGATTTTTTCCGCCAGGGTCTCCGGCTCGCACACCGCCCCGTTTACCAACAGCAACGGCTCGTCGCCCAGGTCCTCGGGGTTGAACAGGGGTCCCGTGCAGATTTCGCGCAGCTCCGGCCGGGGCCACCAGGAAACGTTGGGCAGGGCCCTACGCAAACGGTCCGAGAGCCTGCCCATGCTGAAGGACAGGTCCCAGACCGGTCTGAGTTCGGTCAGCGGAAAGAGCTTACGCCAGCGGCAATCCTCAAAGACGACTACCCGCAAGGTGCGTCCTTTCGTCCATCGCTTGGTTTTTGAATTATCCAATCGGCGAACTCGAGGGATCACGGGTAGTCGAAGGAAGGGGCTACTGAACTACGGTATCGGCGGCGATCCAGCAGTCGGCGTAACCGGAGTTGCGCGCCCGGTTGCGCAGGGTTTCGGCTTCCGCCCGGGTGCGGCAGTCACCCGCCCGCACCTTCCAGTAACCGTCCATATAGCTCACGTAGACTGGTACGCCCAGGACGGATTCGGCCTCCCGGGCCATTTTCCGAGCGTTATCCTCGGAGACGCCCGCGAAGAGCTGCACGCGGAATCCATCCGCCGTCGCCCTGACGGTTCCCGTATTTTCCGGCACGGTGAACGTCACCAGCTCGCCCTCGTCCACGGTATCGGCATCGGTGACGATTTCACCCTCGATGACCGTGTCCGATATCACCTCGTCCTCCCCGTCATCCTCGGGTTGACAGCCGAGGAAGAAAACCAGAGCCAGAGGCAGCACTAACCAGAGGTTACGCAGCATCCAAACCTCCATGCGCGTGGCAGGGGACGACCTGTGAACGGTTTATTTTTGTGTATACGGAACTCACAGGTATAAGTATAGCTCAGGAGCGGCTTTCCCACAAGAAAAGACCGTGATTTCCCAGGAAATAATATCTTTCAGTTATGCCGGGGGCGCCGGGAGAGGAGTATGCGGTCCCGGATTTCCTCCATCGTATCGGCCGTATTCACAAGTGTTTCCAGCGTGACCTCGCGGACGATGTGGGCGATGGCCATCAGGGCCTTGAGGTGGAAGTTCCGCTCGTCACGGCTGCCGGCCAGGACGAAGACGAAGTGCACCGGCCCCGTGTCGGCCCCGAAGTCTATCCCCTCCCGGCACCTCAGGAGCATCACCGAGAAACAGCCCGTCCCGGGGCAGATGATGTGGGGGATGGCCAGCCCGGGTGAGACGGCGGTGGTGGATTCGGCCTCCCGCTCGTGCAGCAGGCGGACCAGCTCGTCGGGCCGGAGGCCCAGCCGCTCGTGGAGGTTGTCGGCCACGATGCGGAAGAGCCCGTCCACGGTCACGCTCTCTTTCAGGTCCACCAGGGGGGCGCGCCGGATGAGCATGTCGAAGCGGTCGAAACGGATGTCGTCGCGTTCCTTGACGATTTGGAGCAGCTCTTTCTCCAACTGCTCCCGGCTCGTGATTTCGTGGAGGCTGGGCGACGCCAGGCGCTCGGTGAGGGTGATGAGCGCCGACGTGCTCCGCACGTGCATCCGGGCGTAGAGGAAGTACCACCCGAGCCCCAAAAGCATGAGGCCGGCGAACAGGAGCAGGGTCACGGTGCCCATCTCGGCGATGAGGAATATGTAGACGATGATGGCCAGGATCTGCGCCACGGGGAAGAGGGGGGCCTTGAACTTCGGCCGGTAATTCTTCACCTTTGCCAGCCGCAGGATGATCAGGCTCAGATTCACCATGGAGAACAGGAATAGAAGGCTGGTGCTGGCGACCTTGACCAGCGCCTCCAGGTCGAGAAAGACAATCATGGCCGTCATGAAGGCCCCGGTGACGACCAGGGCCACGGTGGGGGTGCCCCGCCTGGGGGACACCTTGGCGAAGAAGCGGGGCAGGAGGTGGTCCCGGCTCATCCCCAGGGGTGCGCGGCTGGCCGCCATGATGCCGGCGTTGGCCGTGGTGATGAAGGCCATCATCGCCGCCACGGCCAGGACTATCTCCCCGACCCCCCCGGCGAAGACCAGGGCCCCGTCGGAGAGCGGGGTCAACGAACCGGCCAGCGCGGCGGGCTCCACCAGGCCGCAGGTCACCGCCACGGCGAAGACTGACACGAACTCCACCGCGGCGAAGGCGAGGAACATGGACCGGGGGATGTTCCGGCCCGGGTTGCCGATTTCCTCCCCCATGCTGGCCAGCTTGGTCAGGCCGCCGAAGCTGATGAAGACGAGCCCCGTCGTGGAGAAGAACTCCCGAAAGCCGCTGGTAAAGAACGGCTCGTAGCGGGCGAGGCGTATTCCCGTGGAGCCGCCGGCGATGTAGAAGCCCAGGATGACCAGAAGGCTCAGGGTGAGGACGACCTGAATCCGCCCGGCCACCTTTACCGACAGGACGTTCAGGGCGGTGAAGAGGGCCGCCCCGGTCACGGCGACCAGCTTGAACCCCAGCTCGGAGAGGCCGGGGAAGGCCAGCTTGGCGAAGGCCCCGATGCCGATGAGGGCGAAGGCGCTCTTGAGGGAGATGGAGAACCAGTCGGCAAGCCCGCCCATAGTCCCGGCCAGCCCGCCGAGGCCCCGGGTGATGAAGAAGTAGTTGCCGCCCGCCTTGGGCATGGCCGTGGCCAGCTCCGCCTTGGACAGCATGGTGGGAATCATCAGGACGCCGGCCAGGAGGTAGGCCAGGATCGAAGCGGGGCCGGACTTGGCGTAGGCGATGCCCGGCAGGACGAAGATGCCCGAGGAGATCATCGCGCCGGCGGCGATGGCGAAGGCGTCCATGAGCGTCAGGCGGCGTTCCAGGGGCATGACTGCCTTAAATTAGGGCCAGCAGGAAGGCGGCCGCGGCGCCGACCACCGTGTTCAGGAAATTCTCGACCTCGTTCGACAGCTTACCCGAAGGGACGAGCGCCCCCAGGTAGCTCTCGAAGCTCCCGCCGATGAGCCCGGCCACGGGCGGAATCCAGACCCAGGGCCACGGAATCATCCCGACGGCCGCGGCCAGAAGGCCCAAAAGTGCCGCCAGGATAAACCCGCCCAGCGTCCCCTGCCAGGAGACCGCGCCGGCGGTTCCCGGCTCCACACGGCGGAAGGTGGTAATCAATACCGGCTTCTTCCCGTAGAGCTGGCCGAGCTCGCTGGAGCCGGTGTCCAGGGTGGCCGTGGCCAGGGCGCCGATGAAGGCCGCGGTCAATAGTGCCACGCCTTCGGGCCAGACCTCGGAAACCAGCAATGCGGCGACGGCCAGGAGCGTCGCCAGGGCGCAGTTGGCCGCCACGTGCTTGCTCCCGCGCCGGCCTTTCCCCTCCTGGGCCAGTCCGAGGGCCTCCTTCTTCCTGTACCCCAGCCTGGTGACTATAGTACCCAGGGCGAAGAAGAAGGCCAACACCACCCACCCGCGCCAGCCCAGTCCGAGGAACACCAGCCAGCCTATCCCCAGTCCGCCGATGAATCCCGACAGGCTCACCCACCGGAGGATGAGCGCCAGCAGGGCGAAGGGCAGGTGGATGTAGAGCGACAGGAGGAAGTTCTGCCAGAGCGTTTCGAGCATGGCCCGTCCGTTCAGGTTCGACGCCGATTCATTGTTCTACCCACCTTGCTACGTAGATGTCACTCTGACCATCGTCAACTCGGTTAAAAACGACATAGTAACTATTTATATCTAATTCCTTCTCTTCACCCTCATCGGTCGTTACTCGATAATCTATAAAATAATTCCAGATATCTCTCGTATCGCCCTTATCCGTAACGCACAGGGTTCTTTGAGGATATCTGTTAAGGCTTCCATCATTAAAACGTGATATCAGGTCAAAGCTAAGGAATGAAAACTCCCAAATAGACGTGCTTTCCCCTTCTCCCCGTATTAAATAACACATATCTCCATAATTACTAACGTCATAGCCATCACAAATATATATTGCATACTTAGAATCATCATCCGAACCATCGGTATAGAGGACGTATATCTCTTTATTGCGTGAAATAACGAGAGCAAAATTGTTTTCATTCCACATGTCATCCTCATCGTAGTAGTTAACGAACATTGATTCAATGGGAGGACCCGAATCGCGGAGAAGCTCCACTTCTAATTCATCGTTCATGATAGCTACAACTACCGTCTGCCCTTCACCATGGAGAGCAAAAGCGTAACCCTTCCCGTGACTCCAAAACATAATTTTATCAAGCGTGGTGATTTCGTACCCCTCCGGTGCGGTGTAAAGCTCGGAAATAGCACCACTGTCCCAGTCGTAGAGATAAATCGTCCGCCCGTCGTGGTAGCATATCTGGCTACCTTCGAGGGTTTCCAGGTCCCCCTCGGTATACCAGAACGGGTCCCGGTTCGACCCCGGGTCGTTCGTCAACCGAATCTCATCACCGACGTTGGGCAGGGGGGATACGGGAATCTCGCAGCCGAGCCAGGCGAGCCCGAGCGCTAGGACGATAAATATGTGATTTGAAAATCGCATTACGATTCCCCCCTACCGCTTCAGCCCCAGGTGCAGGCCCCGGCCGTCCAGGCCACGGGCGTCGTAGGACGGTGTGAGCCCCGCGGCAACGAGCGTCGCCTCGACCTCCTCCCGCTCGAAGAGCCCCATCTCGTGCCGCTCCACACGGTGCTCCGTCCCGCCGGGCGTGGCGACGAGGTAGTGCAGGTCGAAGTACGACAGCCGCCCCTCGGCGAAGCTGGTGCTCACCCGCGCGATTTTCAGCTCCGGCTCGTCCACCGTCAAGAGGTGGACGGTGCCCGGCCTCCACGTCGCCGGGGTGAACCAGGGCTCGATTGCCAGCACCCCGCCCGGAACGAGGTGGCGCGCCATGCAGCCCACCGCCCGGAAGAGGGCGTCCTCGGTCACGACGTAACCGATGGAGCTGAAGAGGCAGGTCACCACGTCGAAGCGGCGGTCGAGCTCGAAGTCGGTCATGTCCGCCTCGTGGAAGGCGACGCCGGGCAGCTTCTTCCGGGCGGCCTCCAGCATCAGGGGCGAGTTGTCCAATCCCTCGACCTCGAAATGCTTGCGTAGGTGGACCAGGTGCGACCCCGTGCCGCAGGCCACGTCCAGCAGCCGTCCGCCGGGTTCCGGCCGGAGCCCGCGGATGAAATCCCACAGCCGCTCCGCCTCGGCGGAAAAATCCTTGAAGGCGTAGATTTTATCGTAGAACCTGGCGGTCACGTCGTACACACCGGCCTCTAATCAGTGAGCTTCCCGCACGTTCGCGAGGCGCTTGAGGTGGCTCACCAGGCAGGTCAAGTCGGGCGGGTTCACCCCGGGCAGGGAGCCCGCCTCGGCCACCGACCGGGGCCGGTTGGCCTCCAGCCGCTCCGCCGCCTCCCGCCGGAGGCCCAGGACGCGCCGGTAGTCCAGCCCTTCGGGTATGGCCAGACGCCCGAGGGCGGCCCGCCGCCCCGCCGAGTCCCGTTCCTTCTCCAGGTAGCCGGCGTAGCGGACGTCCACCAGCGCCACCTCCAGCGCCTCCGCCGCCAGGTCGCCCGTTTCCAGGTCCACGAGGAGGTCCCGCGGTAGCGAGTCGTCGCCCAGCGCCAGCTCCCGGATGCGGTCGAATATGCCATCCCCGCCGCGGAGGATGAGCTCGGCCGCGGTCGCGCCCTCCAGCCCCGCGAGGCTGAGCCTTTCCGCGTCGGCCCGCTTCAACCGGCGCGTATCGGCCCAGTGCACCAGCGCGTCCCGCCAGCGGTATTTCAACGCGGTCCGCCGCGCGGTCGGTTTATCCACCAGACCAAGCTCCGCGCCCAGGGCGGTCAGACGCTCGTCGGCGTTGTCGGAGCGCAGGAGCAGCCGGTGCTCCGCCCGGGCGGTGAAGATGCGGTACGGCTCCGCCCCCCAGCGGTGGACGAGGTCATCCACCAGGACGCCGATGTAGGCCTGGTCCCGCCGCAGGAGGAAGGGCTCCCGGCCGTCCAGGGCGAGGGCGGCGTTGACCCCGGCCATCAACCCCTGGGCCGCCGCCTCCTCGTACCCCGAGCTGCCGCAGGCTTGCCCCGCCGCGTAGAGCCCCTTCACTCCCTCCACCGCCAGGCTCCCACGAAGCTGCCCCGGCTCGACGCAGTCGTAGGCCACGGCGTAACCGGGGCGGGTGACCCGCGCCCGTTCCAGGCCGGAGATGGCCCGCAGGACCGTGCACTGCACGTCGTAGGGCAGGCTGGTGGCCAGACCGGCCACGTAGTACTCGTCGCCGTCCGCGCCCGTGGGCTCCAGGAAGAGCTGGTGGGTTTCGTGGTGCGGGAAGCGGACCACCTTGTCCTCGATGGAGGGGCAGTAGCGTGGCCCGACCCCCTGGATGAGGCCGGTGAAGAGCGGGCTGCGGTCGAGCCCGGCGCGAATCGCCGCGTGCGCCGCCTCACCGGTGTAGGTGACGTAGCAGGGGAGGAAGGGGCCGGGCGGCGGGGGGCCGGTGAAGCTGAAACGCGGCGGCGGAACGTCGGGGTCCTGGCGGGTCAGGCAACCCGTGTCCACCGTGGCGGCGTCCAGGCGGGGCGAGGTGCCGGTCTTCAGGCGCACCAGACGTACTCCGGCTTTTACGAGACTCCGCGAAAGGGCCTGGGCGGGGCGGGCGTTGTCCCGGCCGCCGGGGAAACTGTCGAGCCCGACGAAAATCTCCCCCCCGAGGAAGGTCCCGGTGCACAGGACCACCGCCGGGGCGAAAAGCTCTACGCCCGACTCCAGCCGGACGCCCCGGACCGACCCGCCCTCGGTCAGGAGCTCCGCGACGTGGCCCTGGAAGGGCCGGACGCCGGGGGTGGAGAAGAGCAGGTGGCGGGCGGCCTTCCGGTACAGGCGGCGGTCGCACTGGGCCCTCGGCGCGCGGACGGCGGCCCCCCGGCTGGTATTGAGCATCCGGGTGCCCACGCTGGAGCCGTCGGCCAGCCGTCCCATCGCGCCGCCCAGGGCGTCGAGCTCCCGGACGAGGTGCCCCTTCCCCACGCCGCCCACGCTTGGGTTGCAGGGCATACCCGCCACGTCCTCCAGGTCGGTATTGACCAGAAGGACCCCGGCGCCCAGACGGGCCGCGGCCAGGGCGGCCTCGACGCCCGCGTGCCCCGCGCCCACGACGATGATGTCGGCTTTGTCCACGGCGAGCGGTGTTTCAGGTTCGTCCGAATTTTAACACACAACGGCCGGCGTCATGGCCTGACGGCCGCCATCGGTGCGTCGACCGACCCGGATTTCCCTTATTAAGCGGAGACAAGGGGTTTTGCCAGGGGCATAGCTCGCTTCGCTCGGTTAAACCCCTTGCCCTAAAAAAAGAGGAGCCTTCCGGCTCCTCACGACGAACGAGTTTTCGCGTCCTAGCGCGCCACCACGAGGCGGCGGGTCAGGCTGCCGTCGGGGGTCGTCAGGGTGTAGAGGTACACACCGGCCGCGCGGCCCGAGGCGTCCCACACGCAGGCGTGCGGACCGGCCTCCAGCTCGCCGTCGACGATGGTGTCCACCAGCCGGCCCGACAGGTCGTACACCGTAAGTTCAACCGGGCCGGTCTCGGCCAGGGTGAAGCCGATGGTCGTCGTCTCCGCCACCGGGCTGGGGAAGTTCTGCTCCAGCTTTATCACGCGGGAGCCGGAGTCGGCGGGGTCCACCGTGACCGGCCCGTAGCGCACCTCGATCCCGGCGGGGTCCAGGACGCCCAGGTAATAATCGCCACCCGCGGAGTCGCGGTCCAGGAAGCTCACCGCGGCGGTGTCCAGGCTCAGGGCGTTCAGCCGCTCCGAGCCGCGGTAGACGTTGTATCCCGCGATGTCGCCCTCGGCCCGCCAGGTTACGAGGACGCCCTCGTCGGTCGCCCGGCCCGCCAGGTCGGCCACGTCGGCCCCCACGTCGGTTATCCACGCGCTGTAGGTGTAGGTGCCGACGCGGGTCCACATGCTCGAGTCGTTGTCGTCGGGGTCCAGGTTGCCGTCGCCGTACTGGGTTATGAGCATGGCGATTTTCAGGTAGGGCGACCAGTCGCTGATGACGATGGAGCCGTAGTTGTACTCGTTGTCCACGTTCATCTCCCAGACGTCGGGCTCGCCCAAGTCGCGCCGGACGCCCAGCACGGAGACCTTCCAAATGCGGTGCTCGGTTCCGACCTCGTTCTGGCCGTCGAAGGAGATGGCGAACATCTCGTGGTCGGTGTTGGTGGCGAACCAGATGAGGTTGGTCGCCATCTTCTGGGGCAGACGGGCGTCGGGCACCGCGTCGTTCTCCACGGGGTAATCTGCGACCTTGTAGCTCCAGGCGTGGGCCATGTTGGCGCTGATGGGCACCGGCCAGTGGTAGTCGTCCGCGTAGGTTCCGGTGAACACCCGCCAGATGCCGAACAGGTGGAAGGCGTCGATCAGGTTCGTTCCCTCGTCGGCCAACTGGTCCGCGAGCGTCTCGTAGATGCTCGGGTCGTTGTAGCCACTGGTCTGGATGCTATCCCGGTACATGTCGTCGTACCAGTAGCCGTCCTCGTCGAAGTAGTTGAGCTCCAGGAACTTGTACCAGATCCACGCCCCGTACATCCACAGGCCCGAGGAGAAGACGAGCGTACGCTGGGGATTGCCCTGGAATTCGCCGATGATGCTGTAGTCGTGGCCGGAGCCGGGGTAGACGACGTCCTCGTGGTAGACCGCGCCCGCCTCCATCATCCGTTGCTCGGCGGCGTCCGCCCCGTACTGAATCGCGTGCGCCAGCTCGTGGCACACCGTGGAGCGGTAGTTGCCGTCATCCAGGTTGATGTCCACGGCGATCCAGGTGGTGTAGTCGTAGCGGGGCGTGGGGGGGTAGGGGTACTCGGCCGCGGTGTAGCCCAGCACGTTGCCGCCGATGTCCTCCAGGTAGTAGTCGTAGTCGTCGCTCCCGCCCATGCCCAGATCGGGCGGAGGCGCCCACAACCGGTCGGGGTTTTCGGCGTCCGTCTCGGTGTACCAGGAGTAGTTGAGGTATCCCAGCCCCTGGGCGGCGTAATCCTCCTGCCCGCTCTGGAACCAGTGGAAGCGGATGGGGTACTGGCTGGACTGGTGGTAGCCGGACTGGCCCGGGCGGTACAGGTAGCCGGAGATGTCCTGTTGCTGGGCCTGTGTAAGCTCGTCCATGTGGTCCGCCACGTACCGCAGGTAGGGCGTGTACGAGGGGATGACGACGTTCTCGGTGTTCAGGTACGCCGCCGGGATCTCGTCGTAGGCCCGGATGTACTTGACGAGGTAGAGGAGTTCCTCGTAACGGGTGAGATTTCCCGTATCGTAATCGGAGATTATCCTGTCGGGGGGGAGGTTCACCGCGAAGGCGCTCACCGCGACGAGGACCAAGAGCAAAGCAACCAGGCGCATCATGCCTCCTTGACTGCAATCCATCGGAAAAATCCTAAGTTACACTTTTTATTCACAATGCGAATAGTGAGGAATAAAATACGTTTCGCTGCATAAGGAGTATAGCATAAAAAATTCGGTGACAGGGGTGGCGAAGAAATAATTTTCGATTAATCGAGCGGTTTTATGTAGTTAATGCCCCCTCACCGCCCAGGCGTTTGATGTTATAATCGCCCGCGAAAGATTATCGTGCCGCATCAAACCCGGAACGAGGTGGTCGGATGAGCCTGATACCCATCGTCATCGAGCAGTCGGGGCGCATCGAGCGGGCCTACGACATCTACTCGCGCCTTCTGCGCGAGCGTATCATCTTCCTGGGAACCCCCATAGACGACAACGTGGCCAACGTGGTCATCGCCCAACTCCTGTTCCTGGAGCAGGACGATTCCACCAAGGACATCTCGCTCTACGTGAACTCGCCGGGGGGGTTCATCACATCGGGGCTGGCCATCTACGACACCATGCAGTTCATCCGGCCCGACGTGGCCACCTACGTCATCGGGCAGGCGGCGAGCATGGCCGCGGTGCTGGCGGCCGGGGGGACCAAGGACAAGCGCTACGCCCTGCCCAACTCGACCCTTTTAATCCACCAGCCCATGGGTGGCTACGAGGGTCAGGCGTCGGACATCGAGATTCACGCCAAGGAGGTCCAGCGCCTCAAGGCCCGCCTTATCGAGATTCTGGCCCGGCACACCGGCCAGACAGTGAAGAAAATAATGGCCGACTCCGACCGGGACAACTTCATCCCCGCCGACGAGGCGGTCAAGTACGGCCTGGTGGACAAGATCCTGGAGCGCCGGGAAGTTTAAGGCGGGGTACAGAGCCCCCGCCCTACGCCACTTCAACGATGTAGGGCGGCAACTCCGTGTGCCGCCCGATTTTGGGCGGTAGCCCTCCGGGCTTCAGGTTTAGCCCGTCCCGTATATTCCCTCCGAAGGGAGATTCCGGTCGATGGACGAGGACAAAGAGCTCCGGTGCAGCTTCTGCGGACGGTCGCAGTCCGAGGTGGGCCGTCTCATCCTGGGGCCCAACGCCAACATCTGCAACGAGTGCGTCGAGATTTCGGCCGACGCCCTCCGGCGTACCCCCGTCGAGTTGGAGGAATCCCTGAAGGAGGTTCCCACTCCGAAACAGATTCGGGCGCGCCTGGACAACTACGTCATCGGCCACGACCGGGTGAAGAAAATCCTCGCCGTGGCCGTTTACAACCACTACCGCCGCGTCGCACACAACCTGGGCGGGCCCCCGGACGCCGCGGAAGTCGAGCTGGAGAAGTCCAACATCCTCCTCGTCGGCCCCACGGGGACGGGCAAGACGCTCCTGGCGAGGACCCTGGCCCGCGTGCTCGACGTTCCCTTCGCCCTCACCGACGCCACCACCCTCACCGAGGCGGGCTACGTGGGCGAGGACGTGGAGAACATCGTGCTGAAGCTCCTGCAGGCGGCCGACTACGACCTCGCTCGGGCCCAGCGCGGCATCATCTACATCGACGAGATAGACAAAATCGGGCGCAAGAACGACAACCCGTCCATCACCCGGGACGTCTCCGGCGAGGGCGTGCAGCAGGCGCTGTTGAAAATCATCGAGGGGACCGAGGCCGCCGTGCCGCCCCAGGGAGGGCGCAAGCACCCCCAGCAGGAGTACATCCACGTGGACACCACGGACATCATGTTCATCTGCGGGGGGATGTTCGACGGCCTGGACGACATCGTGGGACGCAGGGTGGGCCAGCAGATCCTGGGCTTCACCGAGACGCCCAAGGAGGACCGCCGGGAGGTCGTCCGGGGAGCCCGCATCGAGCCCGAGGACCTGATAAAGTTCGGTCTGATTCCCGAGCTCGTGGGCCGGCTGCCGGTGGTGGCCCGACTGGATCCGCTCACCGAGGGCCAGCTCGTTGCCATCCTCACCGAGCCGAAAAACGCCCTCGTCAGCCAGTACCGGAAGCTCTTCGAGCTGGACGGCGTCCGGCTCACCTTCACCCCCGCGGCGCTCAAGGAAGTCGCCGCCGAGGCGCTCGAACGCAAGGTGGGCGCCCGCGGGCTGCGCGCCATCCTCGAGGAGGTAATGCTCGACGCCTTCTACGAGCTGCCCGCCCCGGTGGAGGAGGTAAAAATCACCCCCCGCATCATCCGCGAGCGGCTGAACCCGGTGAAGGAGGCCCGGCGGGGTTCGCGCGGGAAGAAAGCGGCCTCGCCCGACGAGGCGGCCTAGAGAGGGGATACGAAATGAGCGGGATACCTCTGAGAGGATGGGCTTCGAGGCTTATCCTTTTCTTTACCATCATCCTCGCTTTTCCGTGGGGCTTTGACGCCAACGCCGCGGAGAGGATTCCTTTCCCGGAGGAACGGTCGGTCACCGTTTGCAAGGTCATCGATGGCGACACTTTTAGCATTTACACGCCGACCTGGCTGGAGGGGGTGAACGGCGACCCTGGGGAGGAGTATAAACATCGGGTAAGGCTTATCGGCCTGGACACACCGGAACGCGGACGGCTCGGTTACGAGGAGGCGAAACGGGAGTTGGAGAAACTGCTACCGCCGGAAACCCTGGTCTGGTTGAAGCCGGATAGGGACGAACGGGACGGCGCCAGCCCCTGGCGATGGCTGGCCTACGTCGAAACGGATGAATGCAGAGACGTCGGCGCCGAGATGGTCCTCTCCGGTTGGGCCGTGGCCTGGCGTTATCTGCCCAACTGCGACCGCCACGACGATTATCGGTGCCTGATGTACGATGCGTTTGAGGATAAACGCGGGCTTTTCTATCCCGAACTGACAGACGACGACGGGCTTCCGGCAGTCTATGTGGCTAGCGACGAAGAGGATTGCTATCATCGTCCCGATTGCGGTCACACGGAACGGATCAGTCCCCGGAACATCGTCTGCGTTCTTCAAGCTCAAGACTTTGTGACGGCGGGGAAGGTTGCTTGTAAACACTGCTTGAATCCTGAGGAGGTCGTCTGGGACTAAAAAAGTGGACGGCGCGGCTGCTTGGACATTTTGAAACCAACCGGGCGGGGTGGTAAATACCGCCTTTTCTTTATCCCGGTTAGGGTTGCCAGTACAGTCTAGGTCGGTTAGGATAGGGGCGTTCGAGCGCCCCGGGAGGTGGACGTTGAGGCTTCTGGTGATAAACGGCTCGCCCCACGCCGCCGGGGGAAACACGGCGTCCCTGACCGCCGAATTGGTAAAGCCCTGGCGCGAGGCGGGCGGCGAAGTCGTCGAGCGGTACGTCGCCCGGATGGACGTCCGCCCCTGCAACGCCACGGCCCTGTGCCTGGCCGGGGAGCCCTGCCCCATCCAGGACGACGTGGCCGCGCTCCACGGCGAGATGCGCTCCGCCGACGCCCTGGTGCTCGCCGGCCCCGTTTACGTCTTCGGCGTCACCGCCCAGCTCAAGGCCTTCCTCGACCGCTCCATGGCACTCCTGCACCGGCCGGAGATGACCGGGAAGCACGCCGTGGCCGTGGCCACCTCCGCCGGCATGGGGGAGCAGGAGACGGCCCGCTACCTGGGTATCTGCTGCGAGATGCTGGGCTACGACCTCGTCGGCGAGCTGGCGGGGGTCTTCATGGTCTACTCCCGGCCCAACGACGGCGAGGCGCTCTTCGCCAAGGCCCGGCGGTTGGGGGAGGAGCTGGTCCTGGCGGTGCGGGAAAAGCGCAAGTACCCCAAGCTGGGGCTCCACGCCGCCCAGCACCGTTTCCTGCGCGATTTAATCCAGCGCAACCGCAAGCTGTTCAAGGGCGACCACGCCTACTGGAAGGAACGTGGGTGGCTGGAGACCCGCTGGCCCCCCAAGGGCGATTACTGATCTACGTCGAAAAGGAGTGAGGTGGACCGAGCGACGTATCCGGAGACCCGCGCGCTGCCCCGGCCGCTGAATTACGCCCTCCCGGCGCTCCTGGCCGTGGGGGCGCTCACGGCGAGCGCCTGGCTGGCCTTCCCCCACCCCTTCACCCCCACGCCGGTGCCGGTGACGTGGCAGGTGCTGGTGGTCCTGGTCCTGGGATTGGCGACGCCGCCCTGGCTCGCGCTCACGTCGGTGGGGGCGTACCTGGCTCTGGGCTTGGCCGGGGCGCCGGTCTTCGCCTGGGGGGCCAACGGCTGGTTCGCCTTCGCCGGGCCGTCCGGCGGGTATCTGGTGGGCTTCCTCGCCGCCGTCGGGGTGATGGGCCTGTTGAAGCAGAAATTGGGAATCGGGCTGCCCGCCCTGGTCGCCAACGGTCTGGCCGGCATCGCCGTCATCTACCTCTTCGGCTACGTCTGGCTCTGGGCGTGGCTCGGGGACGCCGGGACCGCATTTTCGGCCGGGGTGCTGCCCTTCGTGGCCCCGGACCTCTTGAAGCTGGCCGGCGCGGTGTCCGTCGCCCACCTCCGGCACCGCTTGAAAATCCCGCTCTAGGACGCTTGACAGCGGCCGTTGCTCTCCCTAAACTAGCCCTACTCTATTTTTTCAAAAACGGGGAACTGATGAAAAAGACCGCGCTCAACGCCATCCACCACGAGCTCGGCGGCCAGATGATAGAGTTCGCCGGCTACGAGCTGCCCGTCCAGTACACCTCCATCAACGAGGAGCACCGCACCGTCCGCGCCAAGGTGGGCCTCTTCGACCTGACCCACATGGGCGAGTTCTGGTACGAGGGCCCCGGGGCGCTGGCCTTCGTCAACCGCCTGGTGACCAACGACGTGGCCGCCGCCAAGGACGGCCAGGTCCTCTACACCCCGATGTGCTATCCCGACGGCGGCATCGTGGACGACCTTCTGGTCTACCGCTTCGGCGGGGAAAAAATCCTGACCGTGGTGAACGGGGCCTGCGTGGACAAGGACTGGGAGTGGGTCACCCAACACGCCCCGAAAGGGCTCAAGGTCACGAATAAAAGCGACGAGACCACCCTCATCGCCGTCCAGGGTCCGCTGGCCGAAGAGGTAATCCGGTCGGTGACCGACATCCCCCTGGAGCCCATCGGCTTCTACGAGTTCGCCGTGGGGACCGTCGCCGGGGTGGATAATCTGCTGCTCTCTCGTACCGGCTACACCGGCGAGGACGGCTTCGAAATCTACATCCCCAACGCGCACGCGGAAACCGTCTGGCGCGCCCTGTGGCCGAAGACGGTCGAGCTGGGCGGAAAGCCCATCGGCCTGGGCGCCCGCGACACCCTCCGCTTGGAGATGAAGTACTGCCTCTACGGCAACGACATCGACAAGACCACCAACCCCCTCGAGGCGGGGCTGGCCTGGACGGTGAAGCTGGAGAAGGACGACTTCATCGGCCGCGACGCCCTGGTCAAGGCCAAGGAGGCTAAGACCGGCCGCCGTCTCGTCTGCTTCGAGATGGTCGAGCGCGGAATAGCCCGGCAGCACACCAAGTGCTTCGCGGACGGCGTCGAAAACGGGGCGGAGCGGAGTAGTGCGAAGCAAATAGGCGAGGTGACCTCGGGGACGATGTCGCCCTCCCTGGGCAAGGCGATAGGCCTGGCGTACCTCGCGTCGTCCCACCGCGCTGCGGGCACCGAGTTCAGCGTGGACATCCGGGACAAGTTCCGGCGGGCCGTCGTGGTCAAGCCGCCCTTCTACAAAAACGGCACCCGCAAGTAGGGTCTGTTTATAGTAACTCCGCGGACCAGGCCCTACTGTTTTCAAGATTTGCAGGGGAACTTTCCCGGTTACGGTGACTCGCGGCATATTTTCTCAAACGATACACTCACGTCGCGCAGCCCAAGTCCAGCCTCAGGCCGGCGGGCCGTCGAAGGAGGAAGCCAGAGTGTCCTACCCCGATGACAGGAAGTACACCGATACCCACGAGTGGGTCATCTTCGACCCCGAGGAGGCGACGATCGGCATCACCGATTACGCCGCCCATCAACTGGGCGAGCTCGTCTACCTGGAGCTGCCCGACGTGGGTGACCGGATCGAGGCGGGAGGCGAGTGCGGTGTCGTGGAGAGCGTCAAGGCGGCCAACGACATCCTCGCCCCCATCTCCGGCGAGGTGACCGAGATAAACATTGCGGCCGTGGAAGAGCCCAAGAAGGTCAACGACGACCCGCACGGGAGCGGCTGGCTGATGAAGGTCAAGCCGGACGACCCGGCGGAGATGGACGACCTCAACGACGCCGCCGCTTACGAGGAGCTCCTCGGAGAGGAATAGACCCCGCTCATGCGCAGACTCATCCCCCTCATCCCGGCGCTCACCCTTTCGATACTCACGGGCTGCGGCGACGACGTGCAGCCCATCTCCGAGCAGGCGGAGCTGACCCCCGAACAGGCCGGCGTCGTCACGAAGGGCTTCACCTGGGACCTGGTGGGCCCCGAGGCCGGTCTGCCCGCGGAGGGGCTGGTCTCCGTCGCGCTGACCCCGGAGGGGCTCATGCTCGTCGGGGGCGGCCGCCTGCTCAAACATGAGGATGGCCGCTTCGTCCAGGTGACCGACCCGCTCCTGCCCCCGAACCTCTCCCGGGTGACCTTCACCGACGGGGTGCTCTGGGCCCTGGGCGACGGGGCGGTATACTCGTCGGACATCGGCCACCGCTGGGCCGCGGCGGGCCTGCCCGCCCGGGTCGGCGGCTGGGTCTGCCACGGCGCCGCCAGCCTCGACGGCGAGGCCTACATCGCCACCGACGAGGGGCTCCTGCACTCCTCCGCCTTCGACCCCGCCCGCCCGGTCGCCTTCACCCGGCTCGACCCGCTCATGGGGAAGGAGAGCGGCTACCGGACGGTCACCGACGTAACTATCACCCCGGACTCCGTCTGGGCCGTCTCCCCGGACAAGCGGGGCTACCTGGCCCAGTACCTGCGCGAGAGGGACGAGTGGGTCATCCGCGCCAGCTACGACCCCTTCCGCCGCGTGGCCGCCTCGGGCGACTACGTCTGGGTTTCCACGGACGGGCTCGGGCTCTGGCGCTCCACCGACGGCGGGGAGACCTTCAACGAGGTGATGAACGGCGGCGCCTGGGACCGGGTCAACGGCATCGGAATCGGCAAGGGCTCCATCTGGGCCGCCTCCGAGGGTGGCGCCATCTACTACGTCCTCGCCACCAACGTCTGGGAGCACCACGGCGTCCAGGAGGGCCTGGTGGACCCGGTGATGCTGGACTGCGCCTACGACGAGGCGGCCAACACGGTGTACTTCGCCACCGCCTCGGGCCTGGCCGTGGGGACGAAGGAGGGGCCCGCCCCGGCCCCGCCGGAGAACGTCGAGCGCAGGCCGACCGACGAGCTGGAAATCGAGTAACCCGGATTTTTCTCGAAAACCCGCCCCGGCGGGTTTTTTTATGCCCCCTACCTCGGCACTCCAAGGGGGTCCGAAACCGGGCCCCTTTTTTCGTTGTGCGCGGGATTGTGGTCGGCTCGACTCAAGGCGCGTTCCCCGCGTCCATCCTTTTACACAACCGCCGGAAGTCGCAGTCGCCGCAGTCGGTCGCCCGTTTCCGCCAGACCTCGGCGAAAGGCAGGCGGACCAGCCCGGCCGCTTCTTTGAGTAATTCCCCGGCCCGGCGGGAAACCTCCCCCACGTCCAGCGGGTGAAATCCACCACCCTCGGCGGTGAAGACGAGAGCGACTTCGCGCACGGGCTTTCCGAAGAGTCTCTCCGCCGCCAGGGCGTACACGCCGAGCTGGACGTCGTAGCCGTGTTTCTCGGTTACCTGGTCCGGGTTCGTGTCGGTCAGGCCGGTGGACTTGAAGTCGTATATTCCGAGCCCGCCGTCCACCTCGGCCAGGCAATCCATGCGGCCCAGGACCAGGCATCCGCCGAGCTCCAGCCGGAACGGAACCTCGAAGTGCGGCCCGGCCTCGCGGATGCGCCGCCACCCCGCCATCCCGTCCAGCCGCTTCAGATGCCCGGCAAGAGCGGCGATTGCCTTCCGGTCGGGCTCCTCAAGGAAGGCCGAGAGGGATTCGGTTACCTCCTCCTCTTCGTTGGGAATGAGCCGGTTCCGCAAATCGGCCAGGCCGCGGCGTATGTCATCCTCCGTCAGCAAAACGCCGTCCCCCGTTTCGATGAGGTGGTGGAGGGCCGTTCCGAAGGCGCTGCCCCGTGGGCGGTCCGCGTCCCACTCCCCGGAGGGGCGCTCGGATTTCTCGCCCTCCAGCTTCAGCACCCGGCGCAGATAGAATCCCAGCGGGCAGCGCCCAATCTCGGCGAGGGCCGAGGGGCTCACCGGCGGCGGGTCATCGACCGACAGCGGCTGGAGGAGCTCCGTGCCTACCTCCGTCGTCCGGGCCGGGGACGCGTCGGGTTCCATTTTCTCCGGTAGTCCCCGTTCGGCGAGGCCCGCCACGGGCGTGCCGTCCAGCAGCACCTCACCGCCGGCCTCGGTCAAGAGGCTGTTCAGCCATCGGCCGATGAGCTTTCCGGCCCGTCCACCCTCCAACGATTCCACCTCTTTGTCGGCGGTGTTCAGAAGAATCAGGTGGTCCATGGCCCGGGTGCAGGAGACGTAAAACAGCCGCTTGCGCTCCAACTCCTCGTCCAGCTCGGCACGGCGCCGGATGCCCTCGCCCAGGGGCGTCAGCCGGGGGGCGAAGGGCGGGGTCTCGGTGCGGACCTGCACCGTCAATCTCCGGTTTCCGGTGGAATCGGGCGCCAGGGCGTAATCCCCGGGAGATCCCTGGGTTTTCTGGTCGAGGAAGGGCAGTAGCACCACGGGGAATTCGAGGCCTTTGGCGGCGTGCATGGTCAACAGCACCACGGGGGCGTACTCGGGGGTCGGCTCCTCGAACTCGCGGGACTCCTCGTTGTCGCGCAGCCACACCAGTGTATCGGCGGGGCCGGTCAGGCCTCCGGCGCGCTCCTCGGCGCGGATGAGCTCCAGGATGTACTCCAACCGCCGCCAGCGGTCGGGGCGCCCCTGGGATTTGAGGGCGGCCTCGATACCCGAATCCCGATAGATGACCGCCGTGAGCCGCGAGCCGCCGACGAGTCCCGCCTGCCGACGCCATTTGCACCAGCGGGGGCGGAAGTCGGCGAACCGCTCGCCCAGCCCGTCCACCGCCGGGTCGTCGATGAGGTTGTACCAGCGGCGCCCGTGCTCGTCGCCCAGGCGCTTCAGGCGCAGCAGGTCGTCGTAGTCGAAGCCGCCGAAGGGCGAGAGCAGCATCGCCGCCACCTGGATTCCGTCCCGGGGGTCGGTGAGTGCCCCCAGCGCGGCCCGCAGCCAGCCCGCCTCCTCGGTGCCGAAGACGCCGCTGCCCCGCGCCAGGGCGTATCCGCCACCCAACCCCAGGCAGTCCAGCGCCGCGGCGATGAGCGTGAGCTGCTCCCGGGTGGGCGCCAGCACGCCCACCAGCGACAGCCTCCCGTCGCGGACCTTGTCGTCGGGGAAATTCTCCGGCTGGGGGATGCCGGGGAATCCACCCCGCAGGACCTCGCCGATGACCCCGGCCGTGAGCAGGGCCTCGGCCAGCTTGTCCACCTTCCCCGCCGATTCCGCGGGCCGGATGACCGTCACCGAGCCGCCCTCCCCGCCATCGCGGAGGCGGTTCATCGTCTGGGGCTCTACGGCGGTGGAGCCCTCGGGGTCGGCGGCGATCAAGCCCGCGTCGGCGGAGAAGATTTTTTCGAAAACCGGGTTGGCGAAATCCAGTATCGCCTGGCGGGAGCGGTAGTTGTCATCGAGGGTTTTGGTCTTTTCGATTATCGAAGCCTGGGTCAGCTCCCGCTCGGCCCGGCGGAAGACGGTGTTGTCGCCGCCGCGGAAGCCGTAGATGGCCTGCTTGCGGTCGCCCACGATGAAGAGCGTCCGGCTCCCGTCAGTAACTTCATCACCTTGGGGGACGGCCAGGGCGCGGATGATTTCCCACTGGCGCGGGTCGGTGTCCTGGAATTCGTCCACCAGGAAGTGGCGGTAGCGGCCGCGCAGGACGCGCACCAGGCCGTGGTCCCCGGCGAGCCCCTCGGCGACGCGGTCCAGCAGGTCGTTGTAGTCGGCGCCCAGCGCCCCGACCTTCATCTCCCGGTACGCGTCGGCCACCTCGTCGAGCCAGTCGAAGAGGACGCCGGTGAGGGCGTGGGCCTCTTTCTCGATTTTCACCGTGTCGGCGCCGGCGTGATCGGGAATCGTCTTCGAGTTGTCCCCGACGGCCTTGAAGGTGTTGAGGCCGTGGAGGTGTCGTTTATCAATCCCCTTCGGTGATTTCACCTTGAGCAGCAGGTCGAGGTCCCCGCCGCTCAGCGTGTCGAAGTTTTCCTCGCCGCGGGCGAGTCGCCCCAGAATTTCCCGGAGACTGGCCAAAACATCGTGGGCATTCAGGCCCAGAAGCTCGCTTCCCCGCAGCTTTCCGGCGAGGTCGGCATCGGCGAGTTGCCCGTCAATCCGTGTCAGGACGTCGTCGGGAAGCTCCGCGAGATACTGCTGAACCGCCTCTTCCCGGCAGCGGGCGATGAGCCCTTCCAGCACCTCTTCGGGGAGCCCGTGGCTCCTCCGCGCCTCGTCCAGCTCCCAGCCCCGGCCCAACAGGTCGAGGGTCATCCCCTCGATGGCCCTCCGGGTGAGCCCCGCGGCGCGCAATCTCGCCAGGGGGCTCGTAAGCGGGTCGCTGGCCCAGGCCGCCCGGCGCAGCGCATGACGCTTGAGCTGGTTGACCCGGGTCTGGTCGAGGACGGAAAAGCCGGGCCGGTCGGGCATCAGCGTCGGCTCCTCGACGAGGAGGCTCTGGCAGAAGGAGTGGATGGTGCCGATGTGCCCCTCGCCCAGGCGGGCGCGGGCCTCAAAGAGCCGCCCACGGACCTCTTCGGTGATGGGCATGTCCTCCAATGCCCCGGCGTGGCAGGCGTGGGACAGGGCCTCGTCGATGCGGTGGCGGAGCTCGGCGGCGGCCTTGCGCGAGAAAGTCATGGCCACGATGCGGGAGGGCTTCTGCCCATCGGCCAGCAGCCGCAGGTAGCGGGCCACCAGCACGCGGGTCTTGCCCGAGCCGGCCCCGGCGGAGACGACGGCCGAGCGGCGGATGTCTGCGGCCCGGTACTGTTCCGGGCTCAGGGCGTAGGATTTAGCCATCGGACCCACCCCCTTCCCCGGGGAGGCGGCACAGCCTATGCGCCTGGAAATCCTCGCCGCAGGCGGGGCGGAAGTCGCAGTGCTTGCAGTCCTCACCCCTATAATCCACCGGGGGGTGGAAGCGGCCGGTGACGATGCCGTCCCACAGCTCCTGAACGGTGACCTCCACGAATTCCAGCATCCGTTCGGTGAATTCGTCGGACACGACCCACGCCCGGTTGGGTTTGCCCACCGCCACCTTTTCCTGCACCGCCCCCCTGTGCGGCGTCTCCTGGAGCGGGTCTTCGGGGGGGAGGTTGCGGTACTTCTCGTGGAGCCGGATTTCCGCGGCGCGCAGGCCCATCGCGCCCTCGGGGTCCTTGAGCCGCCGCGCGGCGAGGGCGTAGAGCGGCAACTGAAGGTTGCGGGGCGGGTACTCCGGGTCGTTGATTCCCGTCTCGCCGGAGCCGGTCTTGTAGTCGTAAATCGCCAACCGGCCCAATTTTTCGTCCAGGTCCAGGCGGTCCACCCGCCCGGTCAGACGCAGGTCGCCCAGCACCAGCGGATTTCCCTTCGGGCGCAGATACCCCTCGTCGGCGCCGAAGCTGAACTCGACCTCCGTGGGCAGGGTCTCGATGAGGTGACGCTGGATGACGAGGGCCCCCTTGAGGATGCCGTAGGGCGCACCGGCGTCGGGGTCGTCGAGGCCGCGGACCAGCTCCTCGCGCTGGGCGTCCAGGGCGGCGCTGGCGTTGACCAGGCCGGTCCGCATCTGCTCCAGTGGCGGCGGTTTGGCCTGGGATTCCAGGAGACCCTGCCCGACGAAGGCCCGGGCGGCGCATTCCACCATCCGTCGGCAGGCCTTCCCCCAGTTGCCCTCGCCGAGCGGACCGTCGGTCCAGGGCTCTAAATGTCGCTTTCCCTCTTTCCGGGAGCCGGCGAAGAAGAGCTCCAGGGCCCTATGGGTGACCAGACCGACCACGTCGGCCTCGGCCTCGTCGCGGACCTCGGGGAATCTTTCCAGCCCCAGAAGATGGGCGAAATAGTAGCGGCGCGGACAGGTGAGGTAGTGCTCCAGCTTCGTCACCGCCAGCTCGCCGTTCCTGTCGGCGCCGGGGACCGGGCCGAGCAGCCCGGGGTCCACCTTTCCGTCGTAGGCGGTGGGGTCGGGGGAGGCCGTTTGGCGAATCATCCGGGCGGCGTTTTTGACCGCCCCGCGCACCGAGCCGTCGAGCAGCGCGTGGTCCGGGTCGGCGACCGCCAGCTCGGCGAGCGAGGTGGGCCTTTGACGGGGGTCGTGGGCCGGGGGCTCGCTCCGGGCGCACAGTTGCAAGAGGTCGTTGAGCGGCGGGGCCGGCTGCGCCTCGTTACCGGCGGTGGCCGCCGGATACGACAGCCAGAGCCTCTCGGCCCGATGGAGCAGGCGGGCCAGCAGGAAGACCGATTCGTCGTGGGGGTCGGCCCGGCGCTTGAGCGCATCCCGTTGGAGCAGGCCGCGTTCCGGTCGGGCCGGGAAATCCTCGTTGGTCAGCCCCAGGACGAAGACCTCGACCGGCGACCAGCCCCGGGTTCCGCCCAGCTCCCGCACGGTGACCGCGGCGTCCGGACCCGGGATGCGCACGGAGCGGGCGGCCATTTCCCCCTCCACCAGGCGCCGCAGCGCGGGCAGGCCGGTGAGCGGCCGGCTCAGCTCCCGTTCCGAGAAGCGGGCCACCCCGACCACCGCGTCCAGCGCCTTCCCCAGCTCCAGCCGGGCCCGGCTGACCGCCTCGGCGCGCCGACGCTCGGTAACCGCCCAGTCGGGGTCGGTCGTGGAATCCAGTAGCTGCTCCAGCAGGCGGCGCTGGATGTTGGGGGTGAATTCGCGCCGCTCCAGCTCGTCGCGGATTTTCTCCACCAGCGCCCCGACCTCCAGCGTGGAATCGCGGAGTTTCTCCAACAGCTCGAGCTCGCGGACCACGGCGGCGAGCTGGTAGATGCGCAGCCGCGTCTGTTTCACCTCGGAGGGGTCGGCCAGGAATTTTTCCTCCTCCCGGCCCCGCAGCGCGTCCAGGCGCAGGCGGTTGAGCACCGGCCGCAGCCATGCCTGTGTCAGGCGCTCCTTGAGGTCCAGCCCGTCCTCCCAGCCCCGCGGGAGGCCGGTGACGTTGGCCTTGCGGGCCAGGAAATCGAAGGCGGCGGGGTCGAGGTTGGAGTCCCGCGGCGGGTCATCGATCCAGAATCGGGCGGGGTCGCCCCCCGGCGCCGGCGGTAGGAATTGTTGCAGCGGCGCGAGGGTCTCGTAAACCTCCTCCGGCTCGGGCAGCCGGGGCGGCGTGAGGGCGGGATGGCCCCAGTAGGCGAACAGCTCCTCCCGGCCCGGCCGCGCCAGGACGTTCAGCAGGGCCAGGAGCACCTGGGCGGGGGCGCCGGCAAACAGGGGCTCGCCGCCCGGAAGGCTGAAGGGGATGCCGCGCTCGGCCAGCTCCGCGGCCAGGAGCGCCACATAGGGTCCCAGTTGGGGGACGACGATGGAGAACCGGCCCAACGGTTCGCCGTCCACCGCGCGACGCTTGATTTCCCGGGCGACGGCGACGACCTCGGCCCGGCGCTCCGGGGCCGACCAGACCCGAATGTAGGCCGGTATTTCCGGTGGCCGGTTCGCGCCGTCGAAGAGCCAGCCGACGAGATCCTCACGCCCCGGGCGGGTTTCGTCGATTACCTCCTTCTCCGCCCGGAGGCGCTTCAGGCCGTTCCCGGTCTGCGCGAGGTGGCGGATAGAGGGGCGATTTTCATCCGCCGCTGCGAGCTCCGGCTCGACGACCACCCGCAGCTCCAGGCGGCGGTCCAGGGCGGCGACGAGCGCCATCTCCGCCGGGTGGAGGTGGTCGGGAAGGAAGAGCACAGCCCGGGATGGCGGCTTCAGCTTCCCCTCGTCCAGCAGGCCGGCCACGCGGCGCTGGCGCTCGAAGGGTTCCTCGACGCCGAGCGCGCGGCACATCTCCCCCCGCAGCTCGACGAGACGGGCGAGGTCGCGCAGCTTGGCCGAATTCGCGGAAAATTCCCCCTCCTGGGCCAGGAGGCGCAGGGCCTGGGCCACGGGGCCGGTGACGCCCTCCAGGGCGGTCTCCCCCCGGGCGATGAATTTTCGGAAGTAGGGCAGCTTGCCGGCATTGTCCGCCAGAAGCCGGGCGGCCAGGGCCACCGGCTCACCCCGGGTCAACAACCGGGGCTCACCGGGGAGTTGCCCCGTCAGGGACCCGGCGGCCTCGTCCAGGGTCAGCACCCGAACGCCGGGCCCGAGACCGCCGTCGGTCGAAATCTCCTCCTCCAGACGACGCTTGACGGCTCCCGAACCGGCCAGGAGCCAGCAGTCGCCCGCGCAGAATTTTTCGTCGATGAGCATCGGATGACTCCTTCAGATCCTCGATGGCCATAATACCACAGGCCCCCGACAACGCGGGTCACGGTCGGCGTCGAAAAAACACCCGTTGCGGTTCGACTTGAAGAATGCGCCGGATTCGGTCATACTTTGGTAATCTGTTTTCCGTGAGATTCGGCAGCTTTAGATGGGATACCGCGTGAGAATGCACATTCGCGATTGACTTAAAACCGTTTAGCCGCTCCGGTCGGCTCCCGACCGGGGAGGCCTGGAGGATGACCATGCGAGTTCTCTCGATTCTGCTGTTGTTGATGTCCCTGGCCGTTTCGGCCGAAACCGCGCCCGTCGAGACGTCGGATGTCCCGCCGCCGGCCCGGGCGCAGGTGGACGACGGCACCATGTACGTCTTCACCTCGTTCTACGGCGACATGGCCGTGGAGGGTGAGCTGCTGGTGGTGACCGGCACGTCGACGGCCAACACCGACAACCCCAACGTGGCCCAGGCGCGGGCCATGGCCGCCAAGGCGGCTAAGTTCGCCGCCCAGTCCGTGCTCATCGAGTTCTTCAAGGCCCTCGATTTCGCCCAGAAGGACGCCGAGACCAACGCCGGGTACGCCGCTGAGTACGGCGAAACGGTGTACTCGTCCGACGGCACGGTGGAGGTGCGCCTGTCGATTCCCCTCACCGGGGAGGGCGGCCTGGTGGCGGCCATGGGGCTCAAGGGCTTCGACGAGCGGTAGTCGTGAAGAGTGAGGTTGAATGGAAGAAGGGGTGGCATACTCCAGTTGCCGCCCTTTTTCAGCAAATAAATACCTAGATGTGTTCCGTACCTCGCCCGTTCCGTTTCCTACGATGGAGTAGGGCGGGGGCTCTGTACCCCGCCGCTCCGTTTTTGCGACGACGTAGGAGCCGACCGACGGCGCGCCGTTCAGGTCGGCCCGTTATTTTTTCAATCGTAATGCACTAAATGTAGGGCGGGGATTCAATGCCCCGCCGCGGTGGCCCGTTGAAGGGCCGCCCTACATCATCGCAACATGCATGCCCCCTCTCCCTTTAAGGGAG
>CAZNZF010000011.1:0-31422 GCA_964577465.1 uncultured bacterium
CCCCTACGTCGGCACAAACGGTTAAGCACGGTCCGATTCGGCCCGCCTGTCCCCTCCCCCCTCTGGGGGAGGGTTAGGGAGAGGGGTAAAAGCGGCGGGGATGGAATCCCCGCCCTACGTCATCGCAGCTCGGGATAAGGGTTGCCGCCGGTCCCCTCTCCCTTCCAGGGAGAGGCGCGCCTACGGGTCGGGGTGAGGGTCGAGTCTGGGAACGTGAATGCGGCGGCCCGCAGAGGACTCGTCCTACGGGGCCGCCCTATGCCATCGCAATTCGCGGGCGACCGCGGAGGGTCGCCCCTACGTCAGCGCATTTTACCAGGCACGGGTTGGGGAGAGGGGTGGAACGGCGGGGACTAAAGTCACCGCCCTACATTTAACCGTTCGGTCACGTGAGCCGCGAACGGACGGATGCAAACACCTTGCCCGCGCCCCCGCACTCTGGTAGAATGCACCCTCCGAGGGAGCACGATGAGCCGGCCGTCTTGGGACGAATACTTCATGCAAATCGCGGGGCTGGTGTCCACGCGCTCGACCTGCCTGCGGCGCAGGGTGGGGGCGGTGCTGGTCCGCGACAAGACCATCCTGGCGACCGGCTACAACGGCGCCCCCCGGGGCTTGAAGCACTGCGAGGAGCTGGGCGGCTGCTACCGGGAACAGCTCGGCGTCCCCTCCGGCGAGCGCCACGAAATCTGCCGCGGGACGCACGCCGAGCAGAACGCCATCGCCCAGGCCGCCCTGGTCGGCGTATCGACCAAAGACTCCACCCTCTACGTGACGAACCACCCCTGCAGCATCTGCACGAAAATCCTCCTGAACGCGGGGGTGAAAAGAATCGTCTACGCCGAGGGCTACCCCGACGAGCTGGCACGGTACTTGGTGGAGGAGGCCCGGAACCTGGGCCTGCTGGAGGTAACGTGCCTGGGTGTGCAACGGCCGACGGACGCGCCGTTCGAGAAGCCGGTTGAGCGGTGATTGAATCCGGCCGGCGGGACAAGGAGGATCGGTTGGGGATTTTCGAGAAACTCCTCGAAGGCGGCCACGAGCAGCTCATATTCTGCCAACACCGCCCGACCAAACTGCGCGCCCTCATCGCCATCCACAACACGACCCTGGGACCGGCCCTGGGCGGCTGCCGCATCCGGGATTACGCCACCGAGAACGACGCCGTGGCCGACACGCTCCGCCTGGCGGAGAGCATGACCTACCAGGCGGCGCTGGCCAACTACGACGCCGGCGGGGGGATGACCGTCATCTGGGGCGAGCCCGAAATCAAGGAGGACGAGGCGGTCCTGCGCGCCTTCGGCCGGTTCCTGAACGGTATCGGCGGCCGCATCGTCACCTTCTCCGACCTGGGCACGGACGACGACGACATGCGCTCGGTGGGCATCGAGACGCCCCACGTCATCGCCAGCTCCCCCCACGAGGTTCCTTCGGACGTGGGGGCGGCCTGGGGGGTGTACTACGGCATAACCGCCTGCCTGAACACCGTCTTCAACACCTCCAGCGTGCAGGACCGGACCGTCGTCATCCAGGGCGTCGGCGGGGTCGGCAGCGCCCTGGCCTCGATTCTCGTCCAGGCGGGCGCCAAGCTCTACATCTCCGACCTCAAGTACGACCCCCTGAAGGCGATTCAGGACCTCCATCCCGACGTGGAGTTGGTCCCTACCCACGAGGTGTACGACGTGCCGTGCGACATCTTCAGCCCCTGCGCCGTGGGGGGCGTAATAGACGCCGACACGGTGGAGCGCCTGCGGTGCAAGATAATCGCCGGCGCCGCATTCAACGTCCTGGCCGACGCCTCGCTGGCGCCGCGTCTCGAGGAAAGGGGAATCCTCTTCGCGCCGGAGTTCGTGATAAACGCAGGCGACGTGCTGATGATGAACCGCCCGGGCGACATGGCCGACCTCGAGGAGGTCAAACGGGCGACGCGCCAGATATACTCAAACCTGTCCAAGGTCTTCGCCCGCGCCAGGCAGAAGGGCATTCCGCCGCTCTTCGCCGCCCAGGATATGGCCCGCGAAAAGATAGCCCGTATCGGGAAAACCAAGTCAATTATGTGCTAGGGCACCAACGATCGGGAGAATCGCCAGATGTGCAAGATAGCTGAAGTGAAGGGTCGTGAGATCCTCGACTCCCGGGGAAACCCCACCGTAGAGGTCGAGATTTTCACCAGCGAGGATAAACTGGGTCGGGCTATGGTGCCGTCGGGAGCCAGCACCGGGGAGTACGAGGCCGTGGAGCTGCGCGACGGCGACAAGAAGCGTTACCGCGGCCTGGGCGTGCTCAAGGCCGTGAACAACGTGAACACGGAGATACGCGAGCTCCTGGTGGGGATGAATCCCCTGGACCAGGAGAACATAGACCGGGCGTTGATCGAACTGGACGGCACGCCGAACAAGGGCCGCCTGGGGGCCAACGCCATCCTGGGGGCCAGCATCGCCGTGGCCAAGGCGGCGGCCCGGCACTACGACATCCCGCTCTACCGCTACCTGGGCGGCGCCGCGGCCCGAGTCCTTCCGGTGCCGATGTTCAACATCCTCAACGGCGGCAAGCACGCCGACAACAACGTGGACATGCAGGAGTTCATGATCTGTCCCACGGGCTTTCCGAGCTTCCATGAGGCGCTGCGGGCCGGGTCGGAGATTTTCCGCGCCCTGGGCCGGGTGCTCAAAAAGCAGGGCTACTTCATCGGCGTGGGCGACGAGGGCGGATACGCCCCGAACTTAAAATCCAACGCCGAGGCCTTCGAGAAGCTCATTGAGGCCATCGAGCTCGCCGGGTACAAGCCGGGGGGGGACGTCTGGATAGCCCTGGACGCCGCCGCCAGCAGCTTCTACAAGGACGGAAAATATCAGCTCGAAGCCGTGGGCAAGACCTTCGACACCGCCGGGCTCATCAAGGTTTACTGCGAGTGGGCCGACACCTACCCGCTCATCTCCATCGAGGACGGCCTGGACGAGAACGACTGGGAGGGCTTCATCGAGCTCACCCGCCTGCTGGGCGACCGCATCCAGATCGTGGGCGACGACGTCTACGCCACCAATGTGGAAAAACTTCGGGAAGGCATACGGCGCAAGGCCTCCAATTCGATTCTCATCAAGCTCAACCAGATAGGGACGGTGTCGGAGACGCTCCTGACGATGCGCACCGCCTTCCGCTCCGAGATAAGTTGCGTCGTCAGCCACCGTTCCGGCGAGACGGAGGACTCCACCATCGCCCACCTGGCCGTGGCCACGAACTGCGGCATGATCAAGTCCGGGGCCCCGAACCGCAGCGAGCGCCTCGCCAAATACAACGAGCTTATGCGAATAGAGGAGTCCCTGGAAATTTCAGAGTTCCCCGGCATCGAGGTTTTCAACGCCCGGGTCGGCCGGAGCTGACAGAGGTGAATGCCATGCTGGACGCGGTTTACGCCATCCCCCTCGTCGTCGTGCTTCTCCTGGCCGGGTGCGCCAGCGGATCCGAGGAGCCCGATTGGACGCCCATGCCCGACCTGGAGCGCCTACCGCCGTCGGCAGTCGAGGGTTTCGGGACGCGGGAGGGCGGCGAGGTCATGCTCTTCGACGGGAAGGACTACCTCGTCGCGCGGGTGTGGAGCCCGGAGGAGCTCACCGCGCCCCTGACGCAGAAGCCCTGCGCCTATTGGTGGTACGAGGCGGCCTGGGATGAGCCCGACGTTAGCCACCACATCACGACCCAAATTTCGAAGAACACGCTCTACGTCGAGGTTGGTGGCAAGCTCATCGAGGTGGGACAGGCCAAGCGCGGCTTCGCGCCCCAGTACGACGAGACCTTCGCCCGGGGTGAGGAACCGGAGCACATGCGCATCGTGGACTGGGATTTCTACGATTTCCCCGAGGCGACCTACGAGGAGTGGACCCTGGCGCAGGGCGGCGAGTACAAGATCCGCGTCGAGGTGTTCGGCTCGGCCTACGAGGACGAGTCGGGCGGCATCGTCTACGAGACGTACTACCACTACACCTTCCTGGAATTAATCGATTGACGGGTTGACCGAACGGTCGGACGTTGCGGATATGTGGGGCGGGGACTCTGTACCCCGCCCGTTTTTTCACTTCAAGCTGCGATGATGTAGGGGCGGGTCTTTAGACCCGCCCGCGGGCCGACCTTAAGGTCGGCCCCTACGAAATTGATACGAGATTCACGTCTCGCTCATTGGGGCGCGCCCGTCACTACCCCCTGTCCGCCAAACGGCTCAACGAAACCAGCGCCCGGGCCCACGCCGTCCAGTTCCCCTCCTCCGCCGCGGCGAGGGCGGCCTCCTTCAACATCTCCGTATCCTCCCGCACACCTCCGGCGAACAGTAGCAGCTCGGCCTTGAGGGGCGATTGTTCGAGACCGGCGCGGATTACCTCCAATGCCTTCTCTTCGTTACCTTCGGCGTATTCGACATCCGCCCAGGCCAGATAGCCCTCCGGCTCTTCGGGCGAGAGCTCGACCGAACGCCGCGCCGCCTCCCCGGCGTGGTAGGCGTCGCCCAGGCCCGAATACAACCTCGACAGAGCGGCCAGGATGGAGCCGTCGGCGAAGGGCGCTTCAGCCGCCAGTTGGAGGGTGGCCAGCGCCGCCAGGTCGTCGCCCCGCCCCTGCTGCGCCCGGGCGATGGAAAGCTCCAGCCGGACGGGGTCCAGGGCGCTTCCCCGCAGACTCGTAAATGCCTCTTCGGCGCGGGTGTACTCCCCGGCGGCGAGGAGGGCCTGTCCCAGGTTGAGCCTCGCCGGGAGCATCCCGGGACTCTGGTCGAGGGCCAGCTCCTGGTAGCGCACCGACGCGGCGTAGTCGCCCCGGGCGTAGGCCTCGGTGCCGAGGTTGTTGTAGCCCACGGCGAGGTTGTCGTAGGCGTGCGTCACCTCCGGCCTGTAGGCCGTGGCGGCGACGAAGGGGATGAGCACGGCCGCGGTCAAGACCGCGCCGAGTCTGAATTTTTTATTGATTTTCCAACGCTTACGGAGGCGGATGAGCCGGACGACGCGCTCGACGAACAGGCCCGCGCCGATTATCACCAGCGGAATCACGGGGAAGCGGAACCGGGCGGTGACGAAGAACGGCAGCAGCGCGACGGCGTAGGCCAGGACGATGACGCCCATGACGCGCGCCCCTCTGCGTCGTCCGAGTACCAGCCCCGCCGCGCCCAGGGGTAGAAGGACGTACAGGCTCAGCCAGGGCCACTTCAACAGTGGGACGAACTCCCCCTCGAAGTAGAAGTTCTCCACTTGGGGGTACTCGAAGCCGTTGAGCAAGAGCAGTGCCCGCTTTCCGCAAAGCCCCGCGATGCGCCAGGGGTCCCGCTCCAGCTCGTCGAAGAACAGCCGGGTCCAGTAGGCGGAAACCTCCGAGTCGGCAGGCTGCGGATCACCCCTCTCGGCCGCTGCGCGCTCCGCCGGCCAGCGGGCGGTGAAGTCCAGGCTGTAGGCGGTCGGCGAGTATGGCCGGTAGAGCCCCACGGCGCCGGGCTGATTGCCGATGTACAGGTTCAACCCGCCGTTGGTGGACAGGGGTACGAAATGCCCGTCGGCCAGGCTGTCGGCGATGGTCACCGGGGCGACGACGACGACCGCCGCGGCGACGAGCAGCCCCAGCTCTTTTAACGCCGCCCGTTTGTCCCGTTTCAGCCGCTTGAGGAAAAGATAGAGACCAACGACGGCTGCCGGTATAGCTAAAAGCCCGTGGGCCAGCGTCGCCAGGGCGAAGGCGACCCCGATTCCCGCGGCGGTCCACGGACCCGGGCGCTGGACGTGCCGCACGGCGAGGTAGGTCCCCAGGACCACCAGGAACGTCGTCAGTGTCGTGGGCAACAGGAGGGTTTCGGTGAAGAAGAACTGGGAGTAGAGCACCGCCGCGCCGAGGATGCCCAACGCCCACCACCGCCCCGTCAGCCGCCGCGCCGTCAGCCAGACGAGGAGGAGCGTCCCCAGGCCGAGGAGCGCCTGAAGCACCCGCACCGTCCACCAATTCCCGCCCGCCAGCGCGTACACGCCGCCCAGCGCCATCTGGTACAGCGGGCTCATGAAGAACGGCAGCTCCGGCCCCTCGCCGGCGGCGATTTCCAGCGCCTGGGTGTGGTAGTACCGCTCGTCAATGCCGAGGTAATCCCCGAAGGGGCTGTCGGCGAGCTGCAGGAGCAGGACCAGCCGGATGACCGCGGCGACGAGAAGGGTCACGACGACCCAGAAGCGGACGTCGCGCCAGGGGCGCCGCCGATCCAGCGGCTTAGCTGAGGGGGAGTGTTTCACCGGGGTGGAGCTCGACGGTTTTTCCGGGTGGGCTCGAAATGGATAATTTGATGATTTTACTTGAGTTGTTGGTGATTTTATTCCCCGCCGCGAACAGTCGTTCGACCGCCCGGGCGTGCCCGATAAATTCCCCGGCCGGGCCGCACCAGGCGCCGTTCTCACGGGCGTAGGCCAGGATTTTTTTGTAAACCTCGCTCCAGCCGGGGTAGGCTGGGCCGAATACTCTCTGGTGCCAGAGGATGCAGAGAGCCGCGCCCGCATTCCGCGCGGCGTCGAGGTACGGACGGACGCGGTCCCAGGCGTCCTCCACGTCCACCGGGCCCTCGCCGTATTTTTTAAAGAGCGCGCCGTCCATCACCGCGAGCGGAATTTCGCATAAATTTGATAATTCGCCGGTTACATCATCGAAAAACCTGTACGGGCCGCCGGTGCCGACGCGGAAGCCGGGGCCGTCGGGGAAGCCGAGGCTGGAATCGTAGACGAGGCCGGTTCGTGCAATCAACCCGAGGTCCTCGGGGCCGCGCAGGTGAAGGTAGTGCGCCCGGCCGCCGGTCGGGGGAAGGCCGGTCGTCCGTTCGAAGGCGGCTAGCTCCGAGTTGAGCTTTTCAAAATCGCCGGCGGTCTCGTAGCCGTAGTGGACGCCGATTTCCTGGCCGGCCTGTTTAAGATAAGCCAGCTCTCGCTTGAGCCCGTCGAACCTGTACTCCGGGTCCCAGCGCCCGCGGCGCCCGGCGTGGAAGAGGTAGGTCCCCCGGTCCGGCGCGTCGGCCGCGACGCACTTCTCCAGGCAGCGGTGCCGGTCGGGTGTGCCCAGCAGACGGAACATCCGCCCCGCGGCCCGGAAATGCTCTTTCGAGAGCTTGAGCACGCCGCCCGCGACGAGGCGCAGGGCGCGCCAGAAGCTCCGCTCGGAGAGTGAATCCACGTCGTGGGTCAGCACGACCGACCAGTCCGCCCCGCCGGGGTGGCGGCCGTATCTGACGACGGTGTTTTTGACGGAGAGCGCGCCGGCGAAAAAGCGGCCCCACTCCTCTAACCACGGCCTGTCGAATATTTCACGGGGCAGGGCGGTCGTACCGAGCGAGAGGCGGCCGTGCCCGTCGCGGCGCTCGGGGTAACGCCGCTCCTCCTCCTGACCCAACAAATGCCACGCCGTAGTTAGGGGGTCTGCCGTGAGGTGGACGCGGTCCCCGTCGAGGGTGATGAGTGCCCGGCCGGAATCGTCGGTGTAGAGCGGCCTGCCCGGGAGCCGGGCCCCGGTGTCGGCGAAGAGGGAGTAAAGCTCGGCGGGCCAGTCGCCGGGGTTCGGGATACCCTCCCGCCGCTGCAGAAGCGTGCCGGTCGGCTCAACGGAGACCGAGGGGCGGATGGCGACGTCCCCCTCCACCCCGTAGCCGACCGTCGCCGCGTCATCTGGAACCAGAACGCCGTCCAGGCGGAGGATTTCGCTAAAAGCATACTCCAGCCGCCGGCGGCGTCCCGGCTCCACGTCGTCGCTGAACAGGAGCCTAGTCACCCCGCAGCACCCTCCGCATCCCCTTTAAAAATTTACGGGTCTTGGTGAATACGGCCCGCGTCTGAAAGTATGGAACCAGCCGTCCGCCGAATCCCCGCTTGAAGCGGCAGAGCTTTTCCGTGTTGGCGCCCACGAAGTCCAGGCTCAGACCGTCCTTCGCCAAATCCTCCAGGACGCGGGCGACGAGGGCGGTGGGCGAGCCGTCGCCGTGCCCCGCCGGGTCGCTGGCCGCGAGTGTGTAGTACCCGGCGGCGGCGTCTTTCCCGAAAAGAACGGCCGCCGTGTCCGTCTCGTAAATCTTACCGCTCGACGCCAGTTCCTTGACCAGCGCCTCCGGTGCGTGGGGCAGGCGCTGGCGGGTCATGCCCTCCCGGTACATGCGGTAAATTCCCTCCCACGAGCGGGCGACGCGGACCACGACGCCCGACTCGCGGGATTTTTTCAACTGGCGGCGGGTGGCCGAATCCCAATCGGCTTCACCAGAGGGACGGACCAGATAGGTGTACCGGGGAGTCACCTCCCAGCCCAGGCGCAGGAAGGGCCGCGCGTCGGTGACGTGGGGCGGGTGGATGAAGGTGGCCTCGGCGAGCCCCAGTTCGCGCAGATACTCGTCCACCGCGCGCGCCGTTTTCTCCCGGATCGACTCGGCCCTCCCCGGCGCCGGGTCCGTCGGCGGCATGTCCCAGATGCCCCAGTACTGGCCCAGGAGCGGCAGGATGCCGATATTGCCATCCCGCAGGAGGGGGAAGAGGGCCCGCGTCTGGCCGCCGGAACTCACCTCGTAAAGCTCGACGGCGCCGCGGAAAGTCTTCCGAACTGCATCGAGGTAATCGGTGAGGTAATACGCGCCGAGGCCCGTGAGCGTAGGCCCGTCGCCGGTAAAAACCCTGACTTCGAAATCGGCCATGCCCCCGCCTTTCGATTGCAAGTATAGCATTAAGGCGCGGGCCCGCGCCCGATTGACCCCGGGCCGCCGGGATGCTAGGCTTCATCCGTAACTTTTTTTACAAAGGCGAGGCTGGATGCGTCTCTTCGTGGCGGCGGAGATTCCACCCCAGGTGCAGGAGAAGCTCGCCGCGGTGCGGGGCGCCTCGCGCGACTCCGCCTGGCGCTGGGTGGCGGCGGGGAACGTCCACCTGACGCTGAAATTTTTGGGGGAGACGGACGAGGGGCTCGTCCCGCGGATAAAAGAGGCCCTGGACGCGATCTGCCGTCCCATGACCCCCTTCGAGCTGGGTCTGTCGGGACTGGGGACGCTGCCCCCCTCACGTCCCCAGACGGAGGGCGACCGCCGGCCGCCTAGACCGCCACGGGTCCTCTACGCCGGGCTGGACCGGGGGACGGTCGAGCTGCGGCGGCTGGCGCTGGGAATAGAAGATGCGATGGCCGCGCTCGGTTTTCAAAAAGAGAGGCGCCTCTTCACACCCCACGCCACGCTGGCCCGTGTCCGCAAGGAGCAACGGCCCCGGGATGCGGCGGAGCTTCTGGGGCGTTTTGGGGGGGAAAGCTTCGGCGTCTGGCACGGCGGGGGAGCGGTTCTCTTTTTGAGCGAGCTGGGACCCGGCGGGGCGCGGTACACGGCGCTGGGGGACTTCCCCTTCGGCGCGTGAAAAGGGGTGGCGCGCCTCGTGGATTGTGATGACGTAGGGCGGCCTCTCTGTGGGCCGCCGCGCATTGTGATGACGTAGGGGATTCCAATCCCCGCCGTTTTTTAAGGTAGCCCTCACCCTCATTCCCTCTCCCCGTGGGAGAGGGAGGCCGCGGGTCGCCGCGTTTTCTACGTTCCCGACCCCGACCCTCACCCTAACCCGTCGGCGCGCCGCTCCCTAAAAGGGAGAGGGGACAGGCAGGTGCAACCGCTACATGACCATCCCGCCGTCGATGTTGATGACCTGCCCGGTGATGTAATCCGCCACGGGGGAGCAGAGGAAGGCGATGACCCCGGCCACGTCCTCGGGCGTCCCTGCCCGGCCCAGGGGGACGGCGGCCAGGAAGACCTTCTTCACCTCTTCGGGCAGACCGGCGGTCATCTCGGTCTCGATGAACCCCGGCGCCACGGCGTTGACGGTGATCCCGCGCCCGCCAAGCTCCTTGGCCAGGCTCTTGGTCAGCCCCAGGAGCCCCGACTTGCTGGCGGCGTAGTTCGCCTGGCCCAGGTTGCCGGTGAGGCCGACGACGCTGGTTACGTTGACGATGCGGCCCTTGCGCGCCTTCTGCATCGGGCGGGTCACCGCCTTGCAGCAGTTGAACGCCCCGGTGAGGTTGACCGTGATAACCAGGTCCCAGTCCTCGGGCCGCATACGCATGAACAGGCCGTCGCGGGTGACGCCGGCGTTGTTGACCAAAACCTCGACGGCGCCGAAGGTTTTTATCACTTCCTCGGCCGCGGCCTGGACGGCGTCGTAATCGCCCACGTCCACGCCCCAGGCCTTCGCCTTCCCGCCGTTGACGCTGATTTCCCCGGCGGTTCCCTCGGCTCCCGGGGCGTCCAGGTCCCAGACGGCCACGGGGAACTCCCGCGCCAGCGCCTTGGCCACGGCGGCGCCGATGCCGCGGGCCCCGCCGGTCACTATTGCCGCGCCTCTCGCGTCCATGGTTCCTCCTACAGTCCCGACTCGTCGAGCTCGACCTTGGCCTCGGCGAGGGATTTCTGCCACAGGGCCAGCTCTTCCGCAGCCTTGGTCATCCGCTCCGTCGCCTCTTCGCGGCCGGCGAGCAGCACCTCGGCGGCGGTGACGGCGGTCTGGTTGAGCATTTCGACGAAACGCTCCACCTCGTCCACGGCGTCGGCGACCATCTCCTCGGCCCGGTCGCTCGTCTTCCCGACGCGTCGGGCGTCGCGGTTGACCCGGTCGGCGAGCCCCACGGCCCGCAACCGCGAGGAAAGGGCGATAAGGGCCCGCAGCGCCTCCCGCCGGGTCTCCCCGATGATGTCCTCGTCCAGGGCGTCCGTCTTGTCCCAGAAGTTGGTGAACACCCGCTCGATGGCGGCCAGGCGCGATTTGAAGCGGTGCGACAGGCCGCCGAAACCGGACAGCTCGCGCAGGACGGAGCGGGCGATGTGGACCGGGCGTCCCGTGACCGTGGCGGACCAGACGATATAGCCTATTATGGCGACGGCGAGGAGGCCGACGGAGGGCCAGAACCAGGCGAGGACGAGGTTGCAGATGACCGCCGCCCCCAACAGGACGACCAGGAATGTCAGCCGCGACGCGCCCAGGAACGCGCGCCGGAAAACAGCCTTCTTCTGCCAGGTCTCGAGCATTTTAAAAACTCCAGATTTCGCCGCCGAAATAGTCGGCCAGGAAGAACTCCCGCGCCGCCGACCGCAGCCGCCCCTGCGCCTCGTACACCTCGCCGAGGAACCGGTGGGCGGCACAGAAGCGCGGCCGGCGGTTCACCGCCTCCTCGAACTGTCCGGCCGCCTCCGGGTAGCGGCCGAGCGCCTTGAGCGCCATCCCGAGGGCCATTCGTGCGGGGATGAAGTCGGGGTCGGCCTCGACGGCCCTCGAGTAGAGCGGCAGATACTCCTCCTGGTGGGATATACCCGTCCTCTGGAGGAGCGCCGCCAGGTCGTAGAGGGCGTCGGCGTAGTCGGGGGCCAGCGCCACCGCGCGCCTGTAGTCCGCGAGCTGCCCCGCGGCGTCGCCCAGGCTGCCCCGCACCGCGCCCCGGCGCTCGTAGGTCTCGGCGTCGTCGGGGCGGATTTCCAGGGCCCGATTGTACTCGACGAGCGCCTCGGTGGAAAGCCCCCGCTTCTCGAGGGCCAGCCCGGCGTAGAATTCTCCCGAGAAACCGTCGTCCGCCGGTACCACGGGCGCCAGGGTCAGCCCCAGACAGACCAGGAGCAGGACCCAGGGCAGAAAGCTCAGCCGGCCCTTTTTATCCCGGACCATGCGGACGAGGTGGGCGACGAACCCGGCGCCGAGGAGCGCCATGACCGGCAGGAGCGGCATCCGATACCGGCTGGTGACGAAGAAGGCGACGACGCCGACGATATAAGTGACGGTGAAGGCGACGAGGATGGTGAGACCGCGCCCCGCGCCCGGATTTTTGAGCATCCGCCCGCGGTCCCGTCCCATTGCCGTCACGAGCCCCGCCAGACCGAAAGGCGCCGCCAGCCACCAGCGCAGCGGGTTGAACCGGAGCCACAGGCTCTGGCCCCGCGCCCAGCCGATGTTCACGTTGCTGGAGACGTCCGCCGCGTTGAAGAATCCAAAAAGTTTCTTGAAGAAGAGGCCGACCGCCCGTCCGGGGGACTGGAAAACGGCGTCCAGGCCCCGGGCGTACCAATAGCCTCCGTCGGCCAGCCCCCCCGCGCCGCCGAGGTCCGAATCGCCCGCGAGCTCGCGCCAGGCCATCCCCGGTGCTACGGAGGAAAAGCCGTCCGCTCCCGGGCCGTTGCCGATGAAGAAGTTCACCCCGCCGTTGGCGCTCACCAGAACGAATTTCCCCGACTCGAAGAGGTTGTGGAGGGTGGCCGGGAGGATGACCGCCAGCGCCAGGCCCAAGGGGATGAGCGCGGCGGCCAGCGCCCGCTTCCAACCGTAACTTTCGTCGCGCAGGCCGTAAAACAGGCCCAGCGCCGCCGCCACCGGCAGGAAGAGCAGCAGGTTGGGTCGGGCCAACATGCCGAACCCCAGGGCGATTCCGGCCCAGATGAGCCTGACTTTCCGCATCTTCCAGTCTATTCCCGTATCCCAGGCGTTGACGAACAGCGCCAGGGAGACAAGGTACGTCAGGGTCTCCAGGGTGACGGAGAGGGCCTGTTCCTCGAAGAAGGGGCCGAGGTCGTAGAGGGCGACGAAGAGCGCGGCGGCGAATGCCGGTGTGCGGCCGAACAGCTTCCTCCCCCACAGGAAGGTCAGCGCGACGACGCCCAGGCCCAGCAGGGTGTTGAAAATGTGCGCGGCGGCCGGGGACTTGCCGCCCACCGAGGAGTAGAGGTCGGTCAGGAACCAGACGTAGAGCGGCGGCTTGAAGTAGGGACCGCCGGGCAGCGCGCCGCCCCCGGAGCCCAGCCGCGCCAGGAAGCTGTGGTAGCCGGCGTCGATGATCGGGAAGTGGTAGAGGGGCGAGCCGGAGTAATCGAAGGCGTAGAGAACCCGCGCCGCCAGGGCGACCAGAATGAGCGCCAACAGCAGCTTGGCGTCCCGCCGGAAATCGTCGTTGGCCAGCCGCTCGGTCATCAGAGGAAGTTGAACGAGTACAGGAGCAGGTAGCCGCCCACGCCCAGGACCACCACCGGCCCGGCCCACCACAGGAAGCGGTACAGCCTGCCCCAGAACGTTTCGCCCTGCAGGCGGCCCGACAGCCGCTCCACGGTTTTCGAGAAGAACACCGCCAGGAGGGCCACCACTATCATCGTCACGGCGATGCCCAGGCTGTAGAAGGCCAGGGCGACCAGGGGGTCGGCTAGTTTGTCGAAAAGCTCGTTCGCCGCCGAGTTGCCGAAATAAATCAGCAGCGCCCCACGGCACGGCACGATTCCACCGGATACGCCCAGGGCGATAAGGCGCTTGAGCGAGCGCGGCTCTTCGTCCCCCGCGGCCCAGGCGGGCAGATGGACGTGGTCGTGCCCGTGGTGGTGGGCCGGTTCCACCGCGTCGCCGTGGTGGTCCACCACCCCGTGCCGCCGCGCGTGCTCCCGAATCCGCTCCCGGAGCATCCACACGCCGACCCCGATGACCAGCGAGGCGCCGACGACGGAGGTTATCCCCTGCAGGAGGACCTCGTCCACCAGGTTCCCGGCGAGCTTCACCGTGAGGGCGATGGCGTAGACTACTACGGTGTGCGTAGCGGCGGTGACGAGCCCCAGGATGACCGCGTCGAGGGCGGCGCGGGCTGGCTTCCGGCCCGGGGTGCTGCCGACCATGTAGGCGGAGATTATCGCCTTGCCGTGGCCGGGCTGGAGGGCGTGGCCGGCGCCCCAGCCGAAGTAGAAGAGGAGCTGGAGGAACATCAGGTAAGCCTTCGATGGAGGGTTTCCAGGGTGTGGATGACCGTCCGGCGGCGGACCAGGTCCCGGTCGCCGGTCAGCTTCAATTGTCGGGTGAAGAGGAAGTGCGGGCTCTCGTGGGTTTGGGTCCGCTGCAGGTCACCCAGGAGCCCGCCCCGTTCGGGCGGCCAATCTCCCAGGGAGCTTTGGTGCTGGGCCAGGCCGACGAACACCGTCCCGACCGGTTTTTCCGCCGAACCGCCGCCGGGACCGGCCACGCCGGTGGTGGAGAGGGCGACGTCGCAACCCAGGGCGTCCAGGGCGCCCAGGGCCATCGCCGCCGCCGTCTCGCGGCTCACCGCCCCGTGCGTTTCCAGAATTTCGACCGGAACGCCGAGGAGCTTCGTTTTTATCGTGTTGGAGTATGCGATGACGCCGCCGACGTAGTAGTCCGAACTGCCGGGAACGTCGGTGAGCCAGTCCCCGACGCCGCCGCCGGTGCAGCTCTCGGCGGTGCCCACCGACAGGCCGAGCTCCCGCAGCCTCGCGCCCACCGCCCCCGACAGGGTGTCCGCGTCGCGGCCGTACACGCAGCCGCCGACCGCCGCCTCTATTCCCTCGACCAGTCGTTCGAACCGTTCTTCGACCGCGGGGTCCGCGCCCGGGAGGAAACGCGTCAGGCGCAGGTCCACCAGGCCGTGGCGGGGGAGGAAGGCCAGCTCGACGCCGACCTCGTCCAGCCTGCCCGGCATCCCGGCGTCATCCAGCCTTTGCGACAGGACACTCTCGGAGACGCCCACGGTGCGGACGGTGCGTTTGAGCCGAACGAGGGGGGCATCGGTGAGCGCGCGGACGGCCTCGCGGATGCCCGCCTCCCAGAGCTCGCGGACCTCCCGGGGCACACCGGGCAGGAGGCAGACGTGGCCGCCGTCAGCCGGGGCGAGCTGTCCCGGAGCCGTGCCCGAGGGATTGTAGACGATGACCGCGCCTTCCATGCGGCGGAATTGACTTTCATTGATGGCGGGCATCTCGATGGCGCGCCTTGCAAAAACCTCCCGCACCCGCCGGGCCTGCTCCGGGTCCACGACGAGCCGTTGGCCGATTTCGGCGGCCACCGTGTCCAGGGTGATGTCGTCCCGGGTGGGCCCCAGGCCGCCGGTGGTGATTACCAGCTCCGCCTCGGCGAGCCCGCGCCGTACGGCTCCCGCGATGGCGGCCGCGTCGTCGGGGACGGTGTACCGCGCGCCGACCCGGATGCCGAGGTCGTTGAGCCCCTGCGCCAGGAAGGCCGAGTTGGTGTCCAGCGTGTCGCCGGAGAGAATCTCGTTGCCGATGGTGACGATTACCGCGCGCACGGTGTCTCCTCGTCGTCAGTCTCCGGGAGCGGCCTCTTCGGGAACCGGCTCCTCGGTTTCCGTCTCAGCCGGAGCCGTCTCGCCCTCGCTTTCCTCATCCGGCGTTTCAACGGAGGTCGTTCTCCGGGTGGGGCGTCCGTACTCGGCCCGCTCCGCGAAGCCGCCGGGCCAGCGGACGGACCACGGCCAGCCGGTGTCGTCCAGGTAAAAGGCGAACCCCTGGGGCTCGATTAAAACCTCCAGGCACTCCCGCACGCCCCAGGCCGTCTCCACGTCTTTGCGGCCGCCGACGGCGATTTCCAGGTCGTAATCGGTCCCCTGGCGCAGGTCCCGCGCGGGCAGCCGGTACTCCTCCCCATCCGCCAGCTCGCAGCCGACCAGAATCACGGCGATGACGCCTACGGACGGCCCGTCGGTAAGCAGGTCGGCGCGGCGGGTCAGGCCCGGACGCCCCACGGCCCGTGCCTCGACCCCGGAGGGGGGGTGAACGGTCAGCGTTACCAGGCCGGGTAGAAAGAGGCCCTCGCTCCACCCGGCGCCGGTTTCCAGGGAATAATCCGTCCGCCACCGTCCCGCATGGCAGGCGAGTATCTCGCGGCCCAGGTAGTAGGGCGGAACGTCGCCGAACGTCTCGCCGAACGTCTCGCCGAAACATTCCAGGACAATCGGCTCGGCCGTGTCCGGCGGGAGGCGGTGCGGTGGATGGTAGTAAAGCGCCGAACCGGGCTCCGTCGGCCGTTCCTCCGACGGCACCGGCGACGGCCCTCCGCAGCCGGTGAGAAGCGCCGCGGAGATACCCAATACGACCGATGCCAAGATAGTCCGCACGACTGCGGATTCTAGCACAGCTCCCCGGGGCGGACAAGGCGACGCGGACGCGCGGGTTGTGGTAAACTTTGCGCTTGCCATGCACTGTGGTATACCACCGGGGAAGTTGATGGAAAAGATTCTCGTAACCAGCGCCCTCCCCTACGCCAACGGCCCGCTCCACGTGGGGCAACTCGCCGGGGCCTATCTCCCCGCCGACATCTTCGTCCGCTACCACCGCCGACTGGGGAACGACGTGGTTTACATCTGCGGCTCCGACGAGCACGGCGTGGCCATCACCCTCGCCGCCGACGCCGGGGGCACCACTCCCAAGGCCATCGTAGACTACCACCACCCGCGCATCAAGCGCACCTTCGAGAGGTTGGACTTCTCGCTCGACTGCTACGGACGCACATCCTCGCCCATCCACCACGACACGGCGCAGAAATTCTTCACCGTTCTCCACGACGCCGGTTTCCTCTACACCAAGACCGTGGAGCAGTTCTACGACGCCGGCGCGGACCGCTGGCTACCGGACCGTTACGTGGAGGGCACCTGCCCCCACTGCGGCGCGGAGAACGCGCGGGGGGACGAGTGTGAGAGCTGCGGGCACTGGATAGAGGCGCGGACCCTCGTCGAGCCCCGGAGCAAGCTGACCGGCAACGTCCCCGAGCTGCGCGAGACGACCCACTGGTATTTCAGGCTCTCCGGCCTGGAAGACGACGTCCGGCACTGGATAGAGGCCCGGGACGCCGCGGTGGGCTGGAAGGACAACGTGCTCAACTACTGCCGCTCCTGGCTGCGGGAGGGGCTGAAGGACCGCCCCGTGACCCGCGACCTGGACTGGGGCGTGCAGGTCCCCCTGCCTGGGGCTTCAGGGAAGGTCGTCTACGTCTGGTTCGAGAACGTCCTGGGCTACGTCTCCAACACCAAGGAGTGGGCGGCGGAACATGGAAAGCCCGAGGCGTGGCGCGCGTTCTGGCTCAATCCCGACTGCCGCCTGTTCCATTTCATCGGCAAGGACAACATCGTCTTCCACGCGATTTTATTCCCCGCGATGATCATCGCCTACAACCGGTCCGTGCCGGAGGCCGAGCGCTTCGTCCTGCCCGAGAACGTCCCGGCCAACGAGTTTTTGAACATCGAGGGCAAGAAGCTCTCGACCAGCCGCAACTGGGCCGTGTGGGTGGACGACGTGCTGGACGCCTTCCCCGCCTGCTACCTGCGCTACTACATGACCTTCTGCCTGCCGGAGACCCGGGATACCGATTTCAGCTGGGAAGAGTTCGGCGAGCGGGTCAACTCCGAGCTGGCTGACATCTACGGCAATCTGGTCCACCGGACGCTCGTGTTCATCCACCGCTACTTCGGGGGCGTCGTCCCCGAGCCGGGAAAGCCGGATGACGCGTCGCGGGCGTTGATGAGTGAGACGGCGCGCCTGTCGGGCGAGGTGGCCCGCAGCGTCGAGGGGTTCCGTTTCCGGGAGGCGGCCAAGCTGATGATGGACGTGGCCCGGGCCGGCAACAAGTACTTCGACGACGAGCGCCCGTGGGCCACCCGCAAAGACGACCTCCCGGCCTGCGCCCGGGCGATGTACCACCTGTGCCAGGCCCTGGCGTCCCTGGCCGTCGTGAGCAGCCCCTTCGTGCCGACCTCGGCGGCCCGCTTGGCGAGGCAGCTCGGCGTCGAGGCGGCCTTCGAGGGCTGGAGCTGGGACGACGCCGCGCGCTCCGACCTCGTCCCCGCGGGGACGAAGCTCGGCGAGGCGGAGGTCCTGTTCACGAAGATAGAGCCGGAGGAGATTGAAAAGCAGCGGGCCAAGCTGGGACGTCCGCTGGACGATCTGTTGGGGGCAAGGGGTTTAAACCCCTTGTCTCCTCACGTTTCGGAGGAGAAGGTGAACGTGCTGCCCCTGTCGGACGCGCTGCTGGAGTACGCCGATTTCGAGCGGCTGGACCTGCGCGTGGGGAAGGTGCTCTCGGCCGAGCGGGTGCCCAAGGCGGACAAGCTCCTGAGCCTTACGGTGGACCTCGGGGGCGAGACGCGGACCATCGTGGCCGGCATCGCCCTGCACTACGCGCCCGAGGACCTGGTCGGCCGGCTCATCGTCGTCCTGGTGAACCTGAAGCCGGTAACGCTCCGGGGCGTGGAGAGCCGGGGGATGCTCCTGGCCGCCACGGAACCCGGCGGCGGGCTGCGCTTGCTGACCCTCGACGGCGACATCCCCCCCGGGTCGAAGGTGTCGTGAAGTGTTGAACGTGGTGCAGCGTGACGATCGAAACCGTCGAATCGGTGGTGCGATGGGTCGGCGCGACGGCGGCGCTGGTGTTCCTGACGGTCGCGGTGACCGGATTGGTCGGGAAGAGGAACCGGCCAGCGGGGCGGACCGCCGGAAAGGTCAGGCGCTGGTCTCCGCTCTATGCGCTGGGTTTTATCGTCTTCATCGGCGCGTGCGTTTTTTTATGGAAACCGATCCCGCTGAAGCTCACGTCCGGCCTCGGCGTGGCGGCTCTGGCCCTGGGTGCGCTTCTTTATTTTCCGGGGTTGGCCCTGTACGTCTGGGGCCGGTTCGCAATCGGTGATATGTTCGGCACTTCGAGCACCTCCGGCGCCGGGCTGTACGGCGACCACAGGCTGGTGACCCGCGGACCCTTCACCCGAGTGCGTCATCCCATGTATCTGGGGCTTATTCTCGGCGTCATCGGAGGATTGCTCGTCTACCGGACCTGGACATCCGCGCTTTTACTCGTCTTTACCGTGGTGCTCCCCCTTCGCGCCCGCCGCGAGGAGCAGGTTCTGGCCGCCGAATTCGGCGACGATTGGGAGGAGTACCGGCGGAGGGTTCCGGCTTTCATCCCCTTTCGTCGTAAAAGGCGGGATGCGGCCTCGAACAAAGATGGACATGAAGGGTGCTGAAAGCTGCGCGGTCCTCTTCGAGGGGGATTGCCCCGTTTTAGACCTGGGTCGGGTGGCCGTCCTGGGTTTCGGCAACCAGGGCCGGGCCCACGCCCTGAACCTGCGCGACGCGGGTGTGGACGTGGCGGTCGCCCTGAGAGTGGGCTCACCCAGCGCCGACGCCGCCCGCGCCGAACGTCTGTCCGTTTGCAGTATTGACGACGCCGCCGGGGCCGACGTGCTGGTCTGGGCGATTCCCGACGAGGCAATCCCCGGCGCCGCGCAATCTTTCAAGAACGTAAAAAACGGCCGACTCTGGATTTTCCTCCACGGCCTGGCCGTGACCTGGGGCTGGCTCACTCCACCGGATAACGCGGACGTCGTCCTCCTTGCGCCCCAGGGCCCCGGAGCGGCGTTGAGGGGGCTCTTCCTGGCGGAGAGGGGCCTGCCGGCGGCACTGGCCGTCGAGCGGGATTTCACCGGGACGGCAAAAGGGCGGCTGCTGGCCTACGCCCGTGCGGTGGGATGCGCCCGGGGCGGCCTGTTCTGGACCACCTTCCGCGAAGAAACGGTGGTGGACCACTTCGGGGAGCAGGCCGTGCTGTGCGGCGGCGTCCCGGCGCTGGTCCGGGCGGCCTGGGACACCTTAGTCGGGGCCGGGCACGACCCACGCCTGGCATACATCGAGTGCCTGATGCAGCTCAAGCTCCTGGCCGACCTCATGTACGAGCGCGGAACGGCGGGGATGCGGGGCGCGATTTCGGGCACGGCGCTCTTCGGTGCGGCGACCGACGGCGTGAATATCATCGGGCCTGAAACCCAAGAACGGCTGCGGGCGCTTCTGGAGAAAATCGAATCGGGCGCCTTCGCCGACCGCTGGCTCGCCGAATCCGTGAAAAAGGACTGGCCGCGGGAGAGGGAACGCCTCCTCGGCGGCGCGGACCCTTTCGAGGAGGCCGGCCGCTGGGTGCGTGAGAACCTGCGCTGGCCCGGCATCGACGGAGAGAAACAATGACCGTGCAACTGCCCGTTACGCCGCCCATCCCCCAGATATACTCCATCGCGTACATCATCGCCTACGTTTTTCTGGTGATCGGCGTCGTCGAGCAGTTCCGCTCCAGGGGCGTCATCTCCGACCTTTCGTCGCGGAACATCGCGGGCCTGGGTGTGGCCCCCTGCACCCTGGCCGCGGCCTGGCTCTTTACCGACTGGTACTGGGTGCTGGCGCCGGCGGTGTTCTTCCTCGCCCTGACCGTCCTGTCGATGAGGTTCGGCCTGCTCTCGAGCGTGGACGCGGAAAGGGGGCGGTTCGGAGGCGTGGCGATGGCCATCGTACTGTGCGTCTCGGTCTTCATCGGCTGGTTCTTCACCGACCCGGGGCGGGGTATCGAGTTGCGACCCCTGGCCGCCTTCAGCGTCTTCCCCTCCACCGTCGCCGACAGCCTCGCCGCCATGGTGGGCCAAAGATACGGCAAGGGGGAGCTTCCGCGCAAGCGGTCCAAGATAGGCACCGCGGCCGGGATGCTCGGAGGCGTCGCGGCGTTCGTCATCGTGAGCGCCGTCTTCGGCTTCACCGGCTGGCTTCCCTACCTCCTCGCCGTGGGCTTTGGGGTGCTCGTCGGTCTAGCCGAGCTGATAAGCCCGATTCAGCTCGACAACCTCATCACGGGCGTCGTGGCCGGCGTGGGCGGTTACCTCATCCTCACGTTGGGGCAAGGGGTTTAAACCCCTTGTCTCCTGACGGTGGGTAAGAAGGAGGCTCCATGAACCAGTGGGTTTCCCTGGCCGTCTCCTACGCGGCCGTCTTCGCGGTCGTCGGCACGGCGGGCGTCCTGGCCCGGAAGGAGAAAATTTCCGGCGAGGCGGCGCGAAAGATCATCCACATCGGGGTGAGCAACTGGATCATTCTCGCCTTCTTCACCTTCCACGACTGGTACTTCGCGATTGTGGGGCCCCTCTCCTTCATCGTCATCAACTACGTCTCCTGGAAGCTCGACCTCTTCAAGGGGATGGAATCGGGGGACAAGAGCCCGGGCACCGTGTTCTTCGCCGTCAGCCTCTCGATTCTCACCTGGCACTTCTGGTGGCTGGCGAACATCGGTGCCGGCGATTTCCGCTACGTGGCCGTCATGGGAATCCTCGTCCTGGGCTGGGGCGACGGGATGGCGGCGGTTTTCGGCCACAAGTGGGGGAAGGCGAAGCTCGTGGGCTCCAAGACCCTCGTCGGCACGCTGGCGATGTTCGTCACCAGCGCCGTCGTGGTTTTTGTCGTCCTGACCCTCGTCGGGCTGCACGGGCTCGTCACCAACGTCCTGCTGGCCCTGGGTCTGGGCGCCCTGGGGACGCTGGCGGAGCTCTTCCTCCCCGGTGGTTGGGACAACCTTTTAATCCCCCTGGTCGTGTCCTACGCCTACTACGGCTGGTTCTGGCTGAGCAATCTCGCCGCGGGCGGCGTTTTCTGATAGAATTGACAAACCCGTTGTGCTGAAGGGCAAGGGGTTTAAACCCCTTGTCTCCGCCTGGAGTTGCCCTTGATAGTCGGCTTCTTCTCCGACATCCACGCCAACCTCGACGCCCTGGTGATGGTGCTGGACCACCTCCGTCGCCTGGAGGTGAGCGCGCTCTACTGCGGCGGCGACATCGTCGGCTACGGGGCCTGCCCCAACGAGTGCCTGAACATCGTGCGGTTCGCCGAGGGGGACAAGCGGATTTCCAAGAAAGAGGTCCTCGAGTACCTCGCCTCCACCGACCTGAGCGACCCGGAACGCCTGGTCGCCTTCCTGGCCCAGACCACCACCGTGACGGTGAAGGGGAACCACGACCACGTCGCCATAACCCCCGGCGCCGAGTACCTCTTCAATTCCTTCGCCGCGAGGGCGATTCTTTGGACCCGTGAGGTGATTTCCCGCGAGAACGTGGACTACATCGCCTCACTCCCCATGAGCCTGGACGCGGGCGAGGACGGTCAGCCCATACGGCACAAAAAGTCGAAGACCGTCCTTTTCCGGATGGTCCACGCCAGCCCACACGAACCGGAGCGCTGGCACTACCTGTTGAACCGGCGCGAAATCGAGCGGGCCTTCAACGCCCTGGAAGTGGGATTCTGCTTCATCGGGCACAGCCACCAGCCGGTCATCTTCGAGCAGCACGAGGACGGCTACGTGGAGGTCATCACCGAGGAGGAGCACGTCCCGAGCATCTTCCGCCGCTACATCATCAACATGGGGAGCGTGGGCCAGTCCCGGGACGGCAACCCCAAGAGCTGCTGCGCCACCCTGGAGTTCACCCCCGGCTTCCGCAACCTGATGATTCGCCTGCACCGCGTGTCCTACGACATCCCGCGGGCCGCGGAGCGGATAATTTCCGCCGGTCTGCCGGAGGAGCTGGGCGGCCGGCTGCTGCACGGGATTTGACCACCGAGGATATAGCCGCGTTCTTCCGGTCGAGGGTCATCGCCGTGGCCGGGGCCAGCCGCGACGAGGCGAAGTACGGTTATAGGGTTTACCGCCGGTTGAAAGGGTCCGGAAGGTACACGGTCTACCCGGTGAACCCGCGGACCGACGAGATTGACGGCGACCGGTGCTACCCAACGCTGGCCGCACTGCCGGAGAGGCCCGACGCGGTGATTTTCATCACCCCGCCGCCGCGGACCGCCGCGCTGATGCGGGAGGCGCTGGACCTGGGGATTAAAATTTTCTGGATGCAGCCTGGCGCCGACGGCCCCGAAGCTATCCGCCTGGCCGAGGAGGCCGGGGCCAATTTGGTTTACGGGCGGTGCGTCCTGGTGACCGACCCCGAAGATTACGTGGGTTTATGAAAAAATCTGCCTGGGATTTCGGCCTGGTGGGGTTGACGGCGGCGGTCGGCATCGGCCTCGTCCTCGTCGGCCTGTTCGTCTCCTTCGGGCCCGAAGAGGGGCGGATGGTCGCCGAGAGCGGGCCGACGGGCGTCGTCAACTGGCTTTTCATCGGCCTCGGCCTCGCGGGATTCGCCGCCTCGGTAATCCTGCTGCTACTGACTCTGCGCCGCCGGAGTCAGGTGGCCGACCCCGACCACCCCGCCCAACATCACCTCGTCGAATCCTTCCTCAAGCGGCCCGAGCCTTTAAAGCCCGGCATCTACCACCTGCGCTCCGGGGACGCCATGGAGGGCTACCGGGTCCACCTGCGCATCGAGCCCTCGGGCAACGGCACCCTGGTGGTCAACGCCGCGAAAATCATCCACCTGAACCAGACCGCCGCCGAGTACGCCAAGCTCATCGTCGAGGAGCGCACGCCCCGGGACGCCGTCCGGGAAATCACCGCCCGGTACAACGTCCCGAAGAAAATCGCCCTCGCCGATTACCGGGAGATTTTCCGCATCATCACCGAGCTGGCCCGCGGCGGTGACGTCTGCCCCGTGACCTACCTCGACCTCGACCGCTACGAGCCGTTCAGCGTGGAGACCTTCGCCCCCTACCGGGTGGACCTCATCCTCACCTACGCCTGCAACTCCGACTGCGGCCACTGCTACGTGGACGCCGGGCACCGGGGGAAGGCGTCCCTGGCCAAGGAGGACTGGCGCCGGGTCATGGAAAAGCTGTGGGAGGCCGGCGTGCCCCACGTGACCTTCACCGGCGGCGAGGCCACCCTCCACCCCCACCTGCGGGAGCTCATCGATTACGCCGAGGATATCGGCCTGGTGACCGGCCTGTTGACCAACGGGCGGAAGCTGGCCGACAAGGACTACCTGGCCGGGCTGGTCGAGGTGGGGCTGGACCACGTGCAAATCACGCTGGAGAGCTGCGACGAGGCGGTGCACGACGCCATGGTCGGGGCTCCCGGGGCGTGGAAGGAAACGGTGCAGGGCATCAAGAACGCCCTGGCGCAGCCCCTGTACGTCCTGACCAACACGACCATCACGCGGCGCAACGCCGACCACCTCCGGCGGACGGTGGAGTTCCTGGCCGACCTGGGTCTGTCCCAGGTGGCGGCCAACGGCATGATTCACTCCGGCAGGGGCAAGGGCAATCCCGACGCCTTTACCGAGGCGGAGCTGGCGCCTTACGTGGAGGAGTTCTTCTCCGCAGTCGTCTCGCGCGGCCTGAACTTCCTGTGGTACACCCCGACGCGCTACGAGGAACTCAATCCGCTGGAATTGGGCGTGGGAATCAAGACCTGCTCCGCCGCGAAGTACAACCTGGCCGTGGAGCCCAACGGCGACGTGCTGCCCTGCCAGAGCTACTTCGAGGTCATGGGCAACATCCTGGTCGACGACTGGGGGAAAATCTGGAACAGCCCCCTGGCGGTGAGCCTGCGCAACCGGGACTGGGTCCCCGACGAGTGCCGCACGTGCGCCGAGTTCCCCCTGTGCGGCGGCGGTTGTCCCTTGCTCCTGCAGGAGGACGGAAACGTCACCTGCAACGCCCCGGCGTAGAAAAAGGTGGGATGACCCCACCTTTTTTTATCATCCGACGGAAAGGTCCGCATCACGCCCCGACGTGCTCGGCGAGGGTGGCGAGGGTGGCGAGAACGACCTCCCGGAAGGCCTCGGCCTGGTCCTCGTGGCAGTAGCAGTCCACGTGGATAAAATTCTTTCCGACCAGGAGCAGGCTGTCCAGGTTGTAGTACCCGAAGTTGAAGTAATCGGCGGAGGCGATGGGGACGCACTTGGCGCTCGTCCGGTTGTACCCGCCCCAGTGGAAGGCGGGTCCCCGCTCGCCCGAGTTCACGGCCCGGCGGAGGTCGGCGAGCATATCCCCCAGGAAGGCGTTGGCCTCGCCGTCGTAGAAGGACGTTATCTCCTCGAAACAGTAGCCGGATTCCCCAGCGGAGTAGATGTAGATGACTCCCAGCGCCTCGCCTTCGGGCCGCAGGAGCAGGACGTGCCCCGCTTTATAGGCGTATTGTTCCGTTCCGTCGGGCGTGTCGAGGTCCACCGTCAGCCCGTCCAGCTCCAGCGTCAGGGCCGAGACGGGGAGGGTGGCCAGGAGCAGCAGGAAGAGCGGGCGATGGAGCATCCTTTTAAACCTCCGGTGTATTTTACCGGATTATAATTCCTCGGCGGCGCGAGGCCAAGGCCCCGAAAAACTTCTAGCGGGAAAATCAAGGAGAGGCATTGTCGGAATTATCGCTGGCCAACATCCGCGAGCACGTGGTCGGTTGGGACAAACAAGTCCCCCTGGCCACGGGCGGAACGCGGCGGTACGTCTACCTGGACAACGCCGCCAGCACCCCGGCCCTGGCTCCGGTACGGGACAAGGTGGACGAGCTCGTCGGCTGGTATTCTTCGATCCACCGCGGCACCGGCTTCAAGAGCGCCGTGGCCACGCACGCCTACGAGCGGGCGCGCGAGGTGATACTCGACTTCGTCGGTGCCGGTAACGGCGATTACACCGCCGTATTCACATGCAACACCACCGAGGCGGTCAACAGGCTGGCCTGCTCGATGGCCTACCCCGAGGACGCCGTGGTCCTCGTGAGCCCGCTGGAGCACCACTCCAACGACCTCCCCTGGCGGCGGTTCGCGGAGCTCAAGTATCTGCCCGTTTCCGCGGGGGGCGCCGTGGACCTGGAAGCCACGCGGGGGCTGGTGGAGGGCCTCTCCGGGCGCCTGGCGCTCATGGCGGTCACCGGGGCGAGCAACGTCACCGGGCAGGTGTACCCGATTCATGAGCTGGCGAAAATCGCCCACGCGAGCGGGGTGCGGATTCTGGCGGACGGCGCCCAGCTCGCCCCGCACATGCCCATCCGTATGGACCCCGGCGAGCCGGGGGCGCATCTGGACTACGTCGTCATCGCCGGGCACAAGATGTACGCCCCGTACGGCGGCGCGGCGCTCATCGGGCGGAAGGACGCTTTCAATGCCTGCGGTCCGGCCTGCCGGGGCGGCGGCACGGTGAAGGTCGTAACCCGCGAGGACGTCGTGTGGGCCGACATGCCCGGCCTTCTTGAGCCCGGCACGCCCAACGTCGTCGGTGCCGTCGCCATGGCGGTGGCGGCTAAAACACTACAGAAGCTGGGTTACGACGCCATCCAGCGTCATGAGAAGGAAATGACGAAAAGGTTGCTGGATGGCATGCGCGCGGTGCCCGGCGTCACCATCTACGGCTCGTCCGACACGACTGCGCCCGAGGGACGGCTGGGAGTGGTCAGCTTCAACCTCGAGGGAATACCGCACCCGCTCGTCGCCGCCGTCCTGGCCTTCGAGGGGGGCATCGGCGTCCGCAACGGCTGCTTCTGCACCCAGCCCTACGTCTTCGAGCTGTTATCTCTCACGGGGGAAAATTTAGCCCGTAAAACGGGGGAGATGCTGGCCGGCGACAGCCGCCGCATTCCCGGCATGGTGCGGGCCAGCCTTGGTATCTACAACGACGAGGAGGATGTTTCCCACTTCCTCACCGAGCTGGCGCGCCTGGCGGAAAAAGGCCCGCGGCTCGACTATACGCAGGACGAGGCCACCGGCGCCTTCCTCCCCACAGGATACGCCCACGACCCCGCGGTGTATTTCACCCTCTGAGGCCGTTGCGTCATTAAACGACGGGGTGCGCACCGGGCGCACCCCGTTCAGTATCCGCGGTTGACGTTCCGCCCTCCTTCCGTCTATTATGTATCAATCGATGAGAAGCAGAATGGAAACACAGGAGGGGGATACGATGAACGTTTCGAGATACCTGATAGTGGTGCTGCTCCTGCTTCTCGTCCTCGTCGCCCGGGCCGAGGAGAAACGGTACGAGGTGACACTCGACCTGACCAACGAGCAGGTAAAAGCGGTCAATGGAGGCAACGGGCGGAATGTCGTCGTGAAATTCACCGCGGCCCAGCTCACCGCCATCAAGGACGTCGTGTCGGATTTCGACCTGACCGAGATGACGCTGACATCCGCCATCATCGGGCGGAGCGGCAAAATCCTGCTCGTCATCCAGGTGTTAGACGACCCGCGCGGACGGCTCTTCGAGGCCAACCCGCAGCCTTCTCCCTAGGCCGTAGGACGGAAGGCTTCGACGTGGAGACGGGTATTCACATCCGCCTTTTCCTGCGTACCGACCGAAAACGTATTCCGACCGGCGACTCGTATCCCGGTTGACGTTCCGCTGTGGTCCGTCTATTATGTATCAATCGATGAGAAGCAAACGGAACACAGGGAGGGAGGGACGATGAAAGTCGCGAAATTCTTAATCGTGGCGCTGCTGTTCGTCCTCGTGGCCGTTTCATGGGCCGAGGACCGGCGGTACGAGGTCACCCTCACGCTCACCAACGCCCAGCTCAACGCGGTCAACAACGCCAAGGGGCGGGGCGCGGTCGTCGAGTTCACCACGGCCCAGCTGGAGACCATCCAGAAGTTGCTGCCCCGGTTCGACTACACCGAGGTGACGCTGACCACGGCCAACCTGAGCCGGGACGGCAAGGTTATCCTGGTCCTTCTGGCTCCCGACGACCTGCACGGCCGCATCTCCATGAACCCCCAGCCGTCGCCGTAGGGATTCGGGCCGTACCGTTGCGGTAAATGCAGGGCGGGAAATCATTTTCCCGCCGTTTTACACCACAATTGCGATGATGTAGGGGCCGACCGACGGCACGCCGTTCAGGTCGGCCCGTTTTTTTAAAGGTAGCCCTCACCCCTGACCCCTCTCCCACAGGGAGAGGGGAAACGCCCCGCACCACGAACCGCACCTTACAATGCGAGGCCGAAGAGGAGGGAGAACCCGCCGACCTGGGCCAGCTCTTCGCTCCAGGCCAGCTCCAGCCGCAGCTCGGCGTTCAGGCGGAAATTTTTATCGCGGAAGAGGTCAAAACCGGCGGCCAGGTGGGGCATGAACAGGAGTTCGGTGAAGCCGTCCTCGCGGCCGCCCCCGGCCAGGAGCCGTTCGCCCATGTTGAAGACGGTGAAGCCTACGCCGCCGCCCAGGTAGGGGCTGAAGTCCCCCCCGAACTCGTAGTACGCGCCCAGGGAGAAGGGCACGACGAAGAAACGCGGCGTGTTGTCGAAATCCGAGTTGTCGTCCACCTCGCCCAGGTAGAAGCCCAGGGTAGCCATGGCCTTCCAGTCGCCGCCCTCGAGGTTGACGAAGCCCTCGAAGCGCCAGGCCAGCGAATCGAAGTGGAGGTAGTTCTCCTGGGAGAAGGGGAGGAAGAAGCCGAAGCGTCCGCCGTAGTAAATCCCCGTGGCGACGCCGCCCGAGTGCGTCTCGGCGGGGATGACGATGTGCCCGGGCGAGCCGGGCAGGACCTCGTCCTCGGCCGCGATTAGAACGGAGGCCGACAGCAGGAGGACAACGCAGACGAGGCGGGGCATGGCTCTCCTTCGGACTGAATCGGTACAAGTGTAGCCGGGGACGGGCGGTTTCGCAAGAAAAAAGCGGGTTCAGGCCCGCCTCTTGTACTCCTCGATTCGGTCGACCGGTCCCGGCTCCACGCCACGCTCCCGCGCCAGCGCCAGGGAGAGGAGGTCCCCCCGCAGCACCAGGCCCAGCGCGGCGGTCAGCGGGTCGGGACCTTCGCCCCTCAAGATTATGGTATGCACGCCGTCCCGGAGGATGTCGTCCAGCGGCGGCGCATCGGTCAGGGTCAGGCAGAGGCGGTACGGCGGCTCCCCGGGCCCGGCGCCCTCGATTTCGTTGTGGCCCGCCTCGGGCAGCGTGCCGGACCAGGCGTGCATCTTGGCGTTCTCGTTGAGTTGCTGCTTGGCGCGCAGCGCGGCGGCGGCGGTGAGCGGACAGGTGCCGTAGACGACGACGGGACGGTCCACGAGCTTTCGGGCCAGCTCGTCCGTTACGCCGGCGGAGAGCCCGTCGCGTAGACGCATCAACGCCTCCACGGTCTCCCCCGGCTCCCAGAATTTTTCGCCGGTCAGGCGCTCCACCGCTCGGAGGACGGTGCCTAACAGATACCCGAAGGCGGACCGGGGCGGCATTCCGCCGGGCACGGTGAGGAGGGGCAGGCCCTTTTCCGCCAAAAACTCGCCGAGCTTCCCGCCGGTGGAGATGCCGACCGTCACGGCGCCGCTCTCGAATCCCTCCCGGAGCGCGGCCAATGTTTCCTGGGTGTCGCCGGAATGGGAAACCGCCAGCAGGGCGTCGTCTTTGGAAAGCCAACTCGGAGTCCCCGACCAAGGCCGGGGGATGACGGGGACGCTTTTATTATGGGACAGCGCTTCGAGGAATTTTCCGGAAACGCCGCTGCCGCCCATCCCGGCGACGAGTACGCGTCCGGGCGGACGTTTTGGCGCGGGGATGCCGTCCAACCCCGGCGCCTCGTAGACCAGCTGCTCGGGCAGCTCCAGGGCCCACCGCCGCATCCGCTCCGCCGTCGCCCCGACCATGCCGTTCCCCGGTAGATTTAAGGGCACCCGGTGGGTGCCCCGTTGGATTCAATCCAGGCTACTTGTAGACCTTGGCCTTCTCCTCGCCGCGCAGGACGCGGAGGGTTCCACGCGCCAGGGCCCCCATCTCGTCCTCGCCCGGATAGACCAGGACCTCACCCAGCCACTTTATCCGGGGCAGGAGCAGGTCCATGAGAAGCTTGCTCTTGGCGACCCCGCCGGTGATTACCACGGCGTCGGGCCTGCCACCCAGGGCGGCGGCCATGGCGCCGCACTCCTTGGCCACCTGGTACGCCATGGCGTCGAGCACCTGCTTGGCCTTCTTGTCGCCCGTTTCCACCCGGCGGTCTAACTCGAACATGTCGTCGGTACCCAAATAAGCCATGAGCCCGCCCTGGCCCACGACCCGGCACTTGAGCTCGGCGGCGGAGTACCTCCCCGAGAAGCAGAGCTTTATCAGGCCGGTGGTGGGGAGGCCGCCCGCGCGCTGGGGAGAGAACGGTCCGCCGTCGTTGGCGTTGTTCACGTCGATCATCTTCCCCCGGCGGTGGGCGGACACGCTGATGCCGGTCCCCAGGTGGGCGATGACGAGGTTCAGCTTGTCGTAGGGTTTTTTCAGCTTCTCGGCCGCCCGGCGGGCGACGGCCTTGAGGTTCAGGGCGTGTGACAGGGACTTGCGCTCCAGCTCCGGGAGCCCGCTCAGGCGCGCCACGTCGTCGAACTCGTCCACGCTCACCGGGTCCACGATGAAGGCTGGGATGCCTTGGGGTTTGGCGATCTCGAAGGCCAGGAGGCAGCCCAGGTTGCTGGCGTGCTCGGCGGCCACGTTGCCCGATTGCACGTCCGAAATCATCGCCTTGTTGACCTTGTACGCGCCGGAGACCATAGGCTTGAAGGCCCCGCCTCGGCCGACCGTCGCGTCGAGGTCCTTCGGGGAGAGGCCTATTGTGCTAAGGGCCTCGAGAATCAGGCCCTTGCGGTATTCGAGCTGGTCCAGGATGCTCGAAAAAGACGAGAGCTGGTCGTCGTGATGCCTGACCACCTCACTGAAGCTCATCTTCTCGCCGTCGTACACGGCGATCTTGGTCGAGGTGGCGCCGGGGTTGATCACAAGTATCTTTTCAGCCATCTCACGCCCTTCCTCGGTTGCCGGTCGGTCGCCGGTCAAGGGTGGGAGTTACTCGGCCGAGCGGTCCTTGGTAATCACCTGGGCGATGGAGCCCTTCAGAAACTCGAGCTTCACGTCGCCCGATACGCGGATGGTCACCGAGTCCTCCCGGTCGTCCACCCCCACGACGGTGCCCTTCAGGCCGCCGATGGTCACCACGCGGTCGCCCTTGGTGATGGCGCCGAGCATGGCCTGTTTCTGTTTCTCCTTCTTGCGCTGGGGCATGATGATGAGGAAGTAGAAGATGGCGATGACGATAACGAAGGGGAGGATGAGGCCGAGGATTCCCCCGCCGCCGTCTCCACCCTCTCCGCCGCCTCCGCCGCCCGAGAGCGCGTAAACCAGATGTGTTAACAAGGATTACTCCCCTCTGACCGTGGGCTTGAGACGCTACCTGGCAACCGCCGAAGTGTAGCAAACCCTCCCCCCACGGTCAACTCCCCCCGGATTGTCATTCTTTCGGGGGGACTTTATACTAATTATGAAGGATGTTCTGAATTAGCTACCGAATCGAAGAGGGGGACCGGATGATGCGGCTACACGTGGCGCTGACGCTGCTGCTCATGGTCGCAGTCTACGCCGACCCGGTGCCGGCCCCCCATAGTTCCGGCGAGACGGATGAAACGCCGGTTCCCGCAGAATACTCCTGGGAGGCGGGGCTGTTCGGCAACCTCGTCCCCGGGCTGGGCTACTTCCTCATCGGGGAGCCGGTCTGGGGTGTGGTGGAATTAGGCATCATGCGCGGCGGACTCATCATCCCTAGCTCCGAATTTACGGGCTTAATCGTCTTAATATGTATCGAAGGAGGCGCGTATCTGGGCAGGCTCATCAACGCCCCGCTCCTGGCCGAGTGGAAGAACGAGCATCAATCCGTTTCCCTCAACCTCTCGCCGGGTATGGGCGTCGCCGGAAACGGTGAATGCTGCCCCACGCTGAACCTGGCGTTGCGTTTTTAGGGCTCACAGGGCTTACCAAAGGGGCGACAGTTTCCCCCTCCACGTGGGAGGAGCATTCGCTCACTGGCCGGGATGAGGGCCGCCATGAACCCCCTCTCCCCTCTGGGGAGAGGGTTGGGGTGAGGGGCAAAACGGCGGGGATTAAAATCCTCGGCCAACATTTTTGGCAAGGCGGTGTGATTGAATCGCGGGCGGGTGTGGATACCCGCCCCTACGTTTTTTCAAACGACGGCGGTC